>JADLCS010000061.1 GCA_020847075.1 Gammaproteobacteria bacterium | reverse complement strand
CTGTCAAGCGCCGCCGCGCCCCCGAGAAGACACCGTCGACCCGCGCGCCCCGCGTCGGTTGACCGCGCGCCGGCCAGACGGGAATATAGACCCCCGGCGTCTTCACCCCTGGCATTCGAGACCGCCGGAAACATCAAATAGGAAGAAGGAGAAGGACATGACCACGATCACGGGAATCGCCGGCAGCCTGCGCGCCGGTTCTTACAACGCGGCCCTGTTGCGCGCCGCGGCGCATCTGATGCCCGCGGGCGGGCGCCTCGACATCGCGGGCATACAGGGCATCCCGCTCTATGACGGGGACGTCGAGGCGAAGCAAGGCGCCCCCGCCGCGGTGACGGCGCTGAAGGAGCGCATCGTCGCCGGCGACGGGCTGCTGCTGGTGACGCCCGAGTACAATCACTCGATCCCCGGCGTGCTCAAGAACGCGATCGACTGGCTCTCGCGGCCCCCGTCCGATTCGCCGCGGGTGTTCGGCGGACGCCCGGTCGCGATCATCGGCGCCTCCACGGGCGGCTTCGGCACGGTGCTGGCCCAGGAGGCCTGGCTCCCGGTGATACGCGCCCTCGGCATGCGGCCCTGGTTCGGCGCGCGCCTGATGGTCTCGAACGCGGCCAAGGCCTTCGACGAGCGCGGAGAGCTCATCGACGAGCGGGTCCGGGAACAACTGGGACAGTTCATGCGCGGCTTCGCCGAATTCGCGGGATCCTGAGCCCCCCGGGGTTTGGAAATCGCCCGCGCATGTGCGACGATATCAGGCCTGCAACGCGACCTTCGCCGCCCTTCCGGGCCACGACGATCACTCATTCGATCACTCATTGAGGAGTACTGACCATGAAATATGGAATCGCGATCGCTTCACTCGTTTTCGGCGCCCTGCTCGGCGCGCAGGCGTGGGGCGCCACGCCCGCGCCGGCCGGCGCGGAGGTCTATATCGTCTCGCCCGAGGACGGGGCGACGGTGACCAGCCCGGTCACGGTGCGCTTCGGGGCCCGCGGCATCGGCGTCGCGCCCGCGGGCACCGCCGTGGAGAACACCGGGCATCATCATCTGATCATCGACTCGGATCTGCCGCCGCTCGACCAGCCCATCCCGAAGGACGATCATCACGTCCACTTCGGCGGCGGGCAGACCGAGGCCAGACTGGAGCTCGCGCCGGGCAAACACACGCTCCAGCTCCTGATGGGAGACGGCGCCCATGTGCCGCACGATCCCGCGCTGATATCGAAGCGGATCACGATCACCGTAGAGTGATCCGGCCACGGGATACCCGGCCCGGGAAATCTCCATGCCGCGACAGACCATGTTCCAGCAGGCGCTGGCGCTGATCGATGCCGCGAACGGCGCGGACCCGAATCGCGAGACCGCCGAGGGCCAGGACTGGCCCAAGGAACTGCTCTATTCCCGTCGCATGTCCGACATGCTGGAGCGGTTCTCCCCGCAGGCCGACGACGCGATGCGGCTCGCGGCCCGCGCCCAGCATATCCGGCGCTGGACCTCGCCGCGCGAGGCCTATCCGATGGACCGCGACGGCTATCTGCAGTGGCGCAAGGAACTCTACCGCTTCCATGCCGACACCGCGGCCGGGCTGCTGGAACAGGCCGGATACGGAGGAGACGTCATCGACCGGGTCAGAAACGCCGTGGGGAAGCGCGCACTGAAGAAGAATCCGGACAGCCAGTTGCTGGAAGACGTCACCGCGCTGGTGTTCATCGAGCACTACATGCGGGACTTCGCCGCCAGGCACCCGGAATACGACGAGGAGAAATGGCGCGGCATCCTCCGCAAGACCTGGGAGAAGATGTCCGCGCGGGCGCGCGACTTCGCGCTGTCGGGCGGCATCCGGCTGCCCGAGGCGCTGGTCCCGCTGATCCAGCGCTCGATCCAGTAACCCGCCCTGGAACGGGGATGGTCCTGTCCGGGGCCGAAACGGAATGCGACCGGAACAACCGGGGCGGCTGCCCATGAACGAAAACGAATACATCGTCTCCCGCCACGGCGTACGCATGCCGCGTATGCTGTACGGCACGGCCTGGAAAAAGACTCGGACGGCGGAACTGGTGGGCAAGGCGCTCCGGAACGGATTCCGCGGCCTCGACACCGCCGGCCAGCCCAAGCACTACGACGAGGCGGGGGTGGGCGCGGGCATCGCCGCCGCGCTGGAGGGCGGGCTCGCGCGTGCCGACGTGTATGTGCAGACCAAGTTCACGCCCGCCGACGGCCAGGACCCGAGGCAGATCCCCTACGATCCGTCCGCGCCGCCGGCGGACCAGGTCGCGCAATCCTTTCATTCGTCGCTGCGCAACCTGCGGACGGAATACCTCGACGGCCTGCTGCTGCATTCCCCGCTGCGCGACACCCGCCGGCTCGCGGAGACCTGGCAGGCGATGGAGGCCATCGTCGAGTCCGGCGGCGCGCGCCAGCTCGGGATCAGCAACTGCTACAGCCCCGCCTGGCTGGAGGCGCTGTACCGCTCGGCCCGGATCCCTCCGGCCGTGGTGCAGAACCGCTTCTACGCCGAGACTGGCTACGACCACGCGATCCGCGCCTTCTGCCGCGAGCACGACATCGTCTATCAGAGCTTCTGGACCCTCACGGCCAATCCGCACCTCCTCGCCCACGAGAGGATCAAGGAGCCCGCGCGCCGGCATCATTGCACGCCCGCGCAGATCCTGTTCCGCTGGCTGACCCTGGAGGGCGTCGTCCCGCTGAGCGGAACCACGTCGGAGGAACACATGCGCGAGGATCTGGCGATCTTCGGGTTCACGCTGGGCGAGGACGAACGGGCGTCGATCGCGACGCTGTTCCGGACCGTGGACCCCGGCCATTCGAACGGGAGGCCTTGATGATCTTCGAACGCATCTCCGCCGGCGGTTGCCAGTCCTATCTCGTCGGCTGCCCCGAAACGAAGCGCGCGGCGCTGATCGATCCGAAGCTCGATCAGATCGATCATTACACCGCGCTGGCCGCGCGCCACGGATTGCGCATCGGCTACCTGGTCGACACCCACACCCACGCCGATCATTTTTCCGCGACGCGGCAGCTCGCGCTCCAGCTCGGCGTGCCCGTGGTGATGCACCGCGCGAGTCCGGCGCCCTTCGTGGACATGCGGATCGACGACGGCGAGATGCTGGCGGTGGGTGGGCTGCGGCTGCAGGCGATCCATACGCCGGGGCATACCGCCGACTCGATGTGCCTGCGGGTCGGGGACCGCCTGTTCACCGGCGACACCCTGCTCTTCGGCGCCACCGGCCGCACCGATCTGCCCAGCGGCGACGCGGGCGCGCTTTACGACAGCCTCTTCGATCGCATCCTGCGGCTGGATCCGGATCTGAAGATCTTCCCGGCCCACGATTACCAGGGTGGCGGGAGTTCGACCATAGGTCAGGAACTGGCCACCAATCCGCGCCTGCAGATACGCGACCGCGCCGCCTTCATCGAGATGATGGGCAATCTCAACCTCACCCTGCCGACGCATATCACCGAGGCCCTGCGGGTCAACATGAGCGGCGGCAAGGCGGTGGCCCAGTTACTGGCCGAAGCGGCCGCGAGCGTGCCGTTCATGTCGCTGGCCGAACTCCGGGGCCGGATCGGATCGGCGCCGGACGGGCTGATCATCCTCGACGTGCGCGAGCGCGACGCCTACGAGGCCGGTCATATTCCCGGGGCCCGCCTGCTGCCGCGCGGGCAACTCGAGCTCCGGGTAAACCAGGAGCTGCCGGACCCCACCCGCCGCCTCCTCACCTGCTGCGAACTCGGCCATATCTCGACCCTGGCCGCCCGCTCGCTGCGCGAGATGGGCTTTCTGTCCGCGGTGGCGCTGGACGGCGGCATGAAGGCCTGGCGCGAGGCGGGCTATCCCGTAAAATCGGGGCCGGAGCCCTGAAACGGAAGGCCGCGCCGCCGATCCGCCGCGCGCGAAGAACCGGGGACGGATTCGAAGTCTGCCCCCTTATGGAGGTGCGACATGCTGAACTGGAACGATGTCCTCAGGCGGGCGAATCAGGGCAATCCCGAACCCGGGCCCCGCGTCGTGCGATCCGAGGCCGAGTGGCGTGCGCGGCTCACCCCCGAGGAATATCACGTCACGCGCGAGAAGGGCACCGAACGCGCCTTCAGCTCGGAGCTGTGCCATCTGTTCGAACCGGGACGCTACGCCTGCGTCTGCTGCGACACCCTTCTGTTCGACGCGCGGGAAAAATTCGATTCCGGCACCGGCTGGCCGTCCTTCACCCAGCCGATCGAGGAGGACGCCATCGCCTCTCACAGCGATCTCTCCTACGGCATGCGCCGCATCGAGACCACCTGCAACACCTGCGACGCCCATCTGGGCCATGTCTTTCCGGACGGCCCGCCGCCCGGCGGCCTGCGCTACTGCATGAACGCGCTGGCGCTCAGGAAACGGAAGGAGGAGTGAATCCCGTCGCTCCGGAACCGGGGCGGGTTCGATCCCGCCCGGGTCCCGCGGAGGCCCCCCGAAAATAAATCTGTCCCGGGTTTCGCGGGTTTCGGCTCAGTCGGCCAGCCCGACGAATACGCGCTGCACGTCGTCGTCCGCGTCGATGGCCTCGAGGAAGGCCTCGACCTCCGCGCGTTCGGCCTCTCCCAGCGTCACCGGGTTCTTCGCCCGGTAGCCGAGATGGGCGGACTGCACCGTGAAACCCTGCCCCGGCAGGGCGCGGGACACCGCGTCCATGTCGGTGGGTCCGGTATAAAACAGCGTGGCGCCGTCCTCGCCCGGCTCCAGGTCCTGGGCCCCGGCCTCAATGGCGGCGGCCTCCGGGTCGGCGCCCGGGGCATCCGGCGTCGCCTCGATCATGCCGAGATACTCGAAGTCCCAGGAGACCGAACCCGATGAGCCGAGCTGGCCCTTGCGGACCAGGACGCGGATATTGGAGGCGGTGCGGTTGGCGTTGTCCGTCAGGCATTCGACGATCACCGGCACGCGATGCGGCGCGAAGCCTTCATAGGTGAGTTTTTCGAAATTCACGCCGGTGTCGAGCAGGCCGGCGCCCTTCTTGATCGCGCGTTCCAGGGTATCCTTCGTCATGGAGGCCTTCTTCGCCTGCTCGATGGCCAGGCGCAGACGCGGATTCATGTCGGGGTCCACACCCGAACGCGCGGCCACCATGATCTCCCGCGCGAGCCGGGTGAAGACCCGGCCCTTGGCGTTCGCCGCCGCCTCCCTGCCCTTCGCTTTCCACTGTGCACCCATGACGTTACCCGCGCCCCCGGCTCGAAAAAGATCATGATTATGCTGACAGCGGGGACATGAAATCAACCTCGGCCCCCTGGAGACCGACGCGTCGGCGCCGTGCCCGGGGGCGTCGCCGATCGGGATCCCCCGGCCGCCGGTCATTCCCCCACGACACGGCGCCGCCCGCCGCGGCACGCGGGAAACCGGCGCTTTTATATTTTCCATCATGATCTTGCACAGCGCTCTCGTCCTTGTACCGGATCGTCAATCGTGATATTCAGATAGGCCTCCGCCGGCTCTCCCGAGTCGAATATCCGCTGGCATCCCGATGATCTCATGAGCAAGGCCTTCACAAAGGAATCCGACCCCGAGGAGGAACTGGACCCGCCGGATCCGCTACCGGCAGGCGTCAAAAACTACATGACCCCGGGCGGGTACGCGGCGCTCCAGGAGGAGCTGCGCTGGCTGCTGCGGGAGGAGCGCCCGCGCATCGTCACCGTGGTCGCGTGGGCCGCCGGCAACGGTGACCGCTCGGAGAACGGCGATTACCTCTACAACAAGAAGCGCCTGCGCGAGATCGACCGCCGTGCGCGCTATCTGACCAAGCGGCTGGAAAGCGCCGAGGTGGTGGACCCGCAGCGGCAACGGGGTCTGGAACAGGTGTTCTTCGGCGCCACGGTGACGTATATACGCGAGGGCGGCGACGAGCATACCGTCACACTGGTCGGTATCGACGAAGCGGATCTGGATGAAGGCAAGATCAACTGGCAATCCCCGGTCGCCAAGGCGCTGCTGAAGGCGCGCGTCGGCGACGTAGTCAGGCTGCGTTCTCCCTCCGGCGTGGAGACGCTCGAAGTCGTATCGATCGACTATACGGGGGCATAAACGCCCCGGCGCCGGCGGCCCCCGGTCCGTTCACGGGAAAGGCGCCGGTCGATGCATGGACTCGGCCGCCGACTTTTTCAATAATAGGCCCATGTCCCGTCAAACCGGATGGCGAGAGCGCTGCCATACCTGAAACCATGGATGCAGGTCTTCTTCGACGGCCGCGGATACGATGCCCTGGCCTGGGAATGACCGCTGAAGAAACCTTCCAGGCTGAGGAAACGATACAATGACGCGATCGAACGGGTATTTCACGGCGCTGGCGCTGATCGCGGCGCTGACCGCCCGGGCGGGCGACCTGGAACAACCGCAGGGCATCCTGCTGCTGGCCCACGGTGCGCATGTTCACGCAGGACAGGCCTCCGCCAACCCCTGGAACGACAACGTCGAGCAGATGGCCCACGATCTCGACCGGCGTCTGCCGACCGAAGTCGCCTTCGGGATGGCAGACCCCGAGTCGATCCAGCAGGCGGTCGAACGGCTCGAAGGACGGGGCGTCGAAGACATCGCGGTCGTTCCCCTCTTCGTCTCCTCGCACAGTCCCATCATCGGCAACTCCCGCTATATCCTCGGACTGCAGCCCGAGCTGGCCAGGACCACTAGCCTCAAGCACCTCGACCGGGTCACCAGCACCGCGCATTTCCGCTTTTCGGGCGCGATGGATGCCCATCCGCTGATCAGCGAGATCCTGCTGGAACGCGCCCGGGCCGTCACCCCCGATCCCGCCCGTACGCAGGTCATCCTCATCGCCCACGGTCCCAACGACGATGGAGAGAACCGTCTCTGGCTGCGCGATATGGAAGTCCATGCCGGCTATCTGCGCGAGCATGGCGGTTTCCGGGACGTCTCCGTCCTGACGCATCGCAACGACGCGCCGCCCGAGGTCAAGACCGAGGCGCGCACGGCCTTCCGCCGCCAGGTGGCCGAGGCCGGACAGGCGGGATTCGCCGTCGTCGTGCCGGTGCTTTTGTCCGCCGGCGGTATCGAGAAGGAGGTTCAGGCGGATCTCGACGGTCTCGATTTCCGCTTCGCGCCGCCGCTGATGCCCCACCCGAACATCGAGCGCTGGGCCGAGACGATGGCGCTCGAACTGTTCTCCGCTTCCGAATAAGGGGAGAGATCCGCCGCAGCGAAACAACGGAGAACGATGGAGACTCCAGAGCCTGTCCCGGAATCGGTTACAGGCAAAAAGGACGGATGTCGCCCCCGCGAAGGCAGGGGCCCAGTGACTTTACGTTGTCGAAAAGCGGAAACACTGGACTCCCTCATGCGCGGAAATGATGACTGGAGGTTTCACCGCGCGCCTGTTTTTCCAATCTTGAGACAGCGTTCAGAAACCAGACTGCCTGGCGGAGAGGGAGGGATGACTCGGCCCTAGCGGGCCACCATCGCTGCCCGACGGTGTTCTCCCCGGGCACGCTGCGCGCGCCCGGGTCGTCGAACCCAGCCGATCGGACAACCGAGGGTTCGAATCCACCTGTCGATCCCCATACTACTGGACCGATACTACGGCCCAGTAGTATGGGGATGGCGGAGAGGGAGGGATTCGAACCCTCGGTCCGCTTTTGGCGTACACACACTTTCCAGGCGTGCTCCTTCGACCGCTCGGACACCTCTCCGGATGGACCGGAACCGCGCGGGCAGAAGCCGCGGGATGCGCAAGAGTACAACATGGCCGCCCGCAAAACAATCACGGCAGGCGGGAACTGCCCTCGTTCGGCCCCGTGCCGGGCGACCGAACGGGGTGCCGCGCGTTCAGACCGGCATGCGGCGCCATTTCTTCTCGGCGCGCCTCGGGCCGCTGCCCACGAAGAATCCCAGTGCCGCGCCGACCACCGAGCAGATCACCCCCACCATGACCAGCTTCGTGACCGCGCCCGCCGCGCGGGACTCCGCCTCGGTACGCCGCTGGGTCTCCTGCTCCAGCTCCGACTGCAGACGCTGGTTCTGCTTGTTGATATCCACCGCGGCGCTGCTGGTGGCGCGGAGATCCGTCAGCTCCGTCACCTGGGTCTCGTGCTCGGCCTGGAGCTTCTCCAGATCCGTCTTGTAGGTGTTGCGCTCTTCCTTATATTTATTGAGCTCCGTGTACAGGCGCGAGCGTTCGGCCTGCAGACTGTCGACCTTGGTCTGGGCGGCGGTCTGCACGGGTTCATCGGTCAGGAAACGGCCGAGGACCCAGCCTTCCGCGCCGGAATCCAGACGCACCCGGACGAAATCGTCCGGCCGCTCCTCCAGCACCTGGAGGCGTGTCCCGCTCGTGATCACCTCGACCTTTCCGGCCTGCGCGGTCGGCCCCGAACGGACGTCGACATGCAGATTACTGACATACTTTATATTTTCCTTCTGCCCCGACGACTCCTGGGCCATCAGGGGAAGGCTGAGGAACACGTTACAGAGGATCACGAGTAAGAGTCTGATCATGGATTCACTGTTTCCCTGTGTGTTTGGTTAGGACATATCTCTCCCGCCTCGGGCAAGGCAATGCGATATCCGGGCCAGGATGACGCCCGGCCCGTCTTCGGTGCTCGGGCGCTCCCCGCCCCCGATATCGGCTTTTTACCAGCAAATCACTGGCTTGGCCAGCGCCAATCGCGAATCTCGGGCATGTCCTGCCCATGGCGGCGGATGTAATCATGGTGCTCGACGCGCTTGTCGCGCAACCGTTGCTTGAGGTAGGCGGCGCTCGGACCCAGCCCCGGCACGCGATCGATGACGTCGTTCACCAGGTGAAAACGATCGAGATCGTTGCGCACGACCATATCGAAGGGGGTGGTGGTCGTACCCTCTTCCTTGTAGCCGCGCACGTGGAGATTGTGATGATTGGTGCGGCGATAGGTGAGGCGGTGGATCAGCCAGGGATAGCCGTGATAGGCGAAGATGACGGGCCGGTCGACGGTGAACAGGGCGTCGAAATCGGCGTCGGACAGACCGTGCGGATGCTCCGAGGGCGGCTGCAGGGTCATGAGATCGACGACATTGATCACGCGCACCCGCAGCTCCGGCAGGTGCTGGCGCAGCAGGTCGACCGCGGCCAGCGTCTCCAGCGTGGGGGTGTCCCCGGCGCAGGCCATCACTACGTCCGGGACGCCGCCCCGGTCGCTGCTCGCCCACTCCCATATGCCGATGCCTTCGGCGCAGTGCTTCACCGCGGCGTCGATGTCGAGCCATTGCGGCTGCGGCTGCTTGCCGGCGACGATGACGTTGACGAAATCGCGGCTGCGCAGGCAATGATCGGTCACGCACAGCAGCGTGTTGGCGTCGGGCGGCAGATAGACGCGGATGATGTCCGCCTTCTTGTTGACGACGTGATCGATGAAGCCCGGGTCCTGATGCGAGAAGCCGTTGTGGTCCTGGCGCCACACGTGCGAGGTGAGCAGGTAGTTGAGCGAGGCGATCGGCCGCCGCCACGGGACCTCCTTGCTCACCTTCAGCCACTTGGCGTGCTGGTTGAACATCGAGTCGACGATGTGGATGAAGGCCTCGTAGCAGGAGAACAGGCCGTGGCGGCCGGTGAGCAGATACCCCTCCAGCCATCCCTGGCAGGTGTGCTCGGAGAGGATTTCCATCACGCGGCCGTCCGGCGCGAGATGATCGTCCTCGGGCAGGCGGTCGGCCATCCAGGCGCGGTCGGTGACCTCGAACAGGGCGCCGAGGCGATTGGACGCGGTCTCGTCCGGGCCGAAGACGCGGAAATTCCGCGCCGCCGCGTTCAACCGTTCGACGTCGCGCAGCAGGGTCCCCATGACGCGGGTCGCCTCGGCCGTGACGGCGCCGGGGGCCGGCACCTCCACCGCATAGGCGCGATGGTCCGGCAGTCTCAGCTCCTTCAGCCGCAGGCCGCCGTTGGCATGCGGATTGGCCCCCATGCGCCGCTCGCCCCGCGGCGCGAGCGCGGCGATCTCGGCGCGCGGCGCTCCACCGGCATCGAACAGCTCTTCCGGGCGATAGCCCTTCATCCACTGCTCGAGTATCGCGAGATGCTCGGGCCGTTCGGCGAGATCGGCGAACGGCACCTGGTGCGAGCGCCAGTAACCCTCGACCTTTCTGCCGTCCACCTCCTTCGGCCCGGTCCAGCCCTTGGGCGTGCGCAGCACCAGCATCGGCCAGCGCGGGCGTTCGGTCACGCCCTGCTCGCGCGCCGCGCGCTGGATGCGCCGGATCTCATCGAGCATCTGATCGAGCGCCGCGGCCATCTGCTGGTGCATGATCGCCGGATCGGAGCCCTCGACGAACCAGGGGCGGTAGCCGTAACCGATGAAGAGGCTCTCGAGTTCCTCGCGGCTGATGCGCGCCAGCACGGTCGGATTGGCGATCTTGTAGCCGTTCAGGTGCAGAATGGGCAACACCGCGCCGTCGCGCGCCGGATTGAGGAACTTGTTGGAATGCCACGCCGCGGCCAGCGGCCCGGTCTCGGCCTCGCCGTCGCCGATCACGCAGCAGGCGAGCAGGTCCGGGTTGTCGAACACGGCGCCGTAGGCGTGCGACAGCGCATAACCGAGTTCGCCGCCTTCGTGGATCGATCCCGGCGTCTCGGCGGTGACGTGGCTGCCGACGCCGCCGGGGAAGGAGAACTGGCGGAACAGCCGCCTCATCCCCTCGGCGTCGCGCGTGACGTTGGGATAGAACTCGCTGTAGCTGCCTTCCAGCCAGGTATTGGCGACCAGCGCCGGCCCGCCGTGACCGGGACCCGCGATGAAGATCGCATCGAGATCGCGCATCCGGATCGCGCGGTTCATGTGTACGTAGATGAAATTGAGCCCCGGCGTCGTCCCCCAGTGCCCGAGCAGGCGCGGCTTGACCTGCCCGATCACGAGCGGCTCCCTCAGCAGCGGATTGTCCAGCAGGAAGATCTGCCCGACCGACAGATAATTCGCCGCGCGCCACCAGGCATCGATCTTTCGCAATTCGTCCGTGGGCAATGGCCCGGTTTGAACGGTGTTCGGGGTATCCATAGGGCACTCCTTAAAATCAGGACTAAGGGCTTAGGACTAAGGACTAAGTAAATTCAAAACAAAAATCCGCGGTGATAGATTCACGATCCAACCCTCTGATTCCTTCCTGCATGAGACAGAATTTTGATTTTCACTTAGTCCTTAGTCCTCCGCCCTTAGTCCTATGTTTAAAAGACTCTCCGCCTCCTCCGCCAGCACCCGCCCTTCGTCCACCGCCATGACGCGCGCCTCGATGCGGCTGGTCTCGGCGCTGATGCGGGCGTCGGCCCCGTGGGCCGAGGCGTTGCGGGCGAGGTCCAGTCGAAGGCCCAGGTCGTCGAGGCCGTCGAGGATGCGGGCACGGACGGCGGGGCTGTGCTCGCCGATGCCCCCGCCGAACAGCACGGCGTCGGCGCCGCCGAGCGCGGCCAGATAGGCGCCGATGTATTTGCGCGCGCGATAGCAGAACATCGCGACGGCGAGTCCGGCGTGGGGGTCTGGACTGTCCAGCAGTTCGCGCATGTCCCCGCTCAGACCGGAGACGCCCAGCAGCCCGCTCCGGTGCGTGAGCAGCTCTTCCAGCCCCGCGGGGTCGAGGCCGGCGTGACGCTGCAGATGGATCAGCAGGCCCGGATCCAGGTCGCCGGGGCGCGTCGCCATCATCAGTCCCTCGAGCGGCGTGAATCCCATGGAGGTATCGATCGCCCGGCCCTGTGCTGTCGCGGTCACCGAGCAGCCGGCCCCGAGCTGCAGCGAGATGACCCGGCCGCCGGACGGCAGCTCCGGCCGCAGCGCGCACCAGCGGCGCCACATCGCGGCATGGGCGCTGCCGTGGAAGCCGTAGCGCCGCAGACCGTATTCCCGGCTCAGCGCGTGCGGCAGGGGATACGCGGCGGCCTCCGGGGGCAGGTCGGCGTAGAACGCAGTGTCGAACACGGCGATCTGTTCCACCCCCGCGCCGAAACGGCGGCGGCAGTATGCGATCCAGCCCAGCGCCGCGAGATTGTGCAGCGGCGCGAGCGGCGCGAACTCGCCGATCTCGCGCTCGACCTCGGCGTCGATCCGGCAGGACCGGCGCCGGCGTCCGCCGTGTACGACACGGTGCGCCACCGCGGCGATGGCGCCGGGGAAGTCCTCCAGCAGTTTTTCCAGCGGGGCGGGATCTTCCGGCCCCGCCCCCTCACGATGCGCCTGCCGCAGACAGGCGAGCGCCCCGCCCCGCCGCTCGTACAGCGCCAGACGCAGCGAGGAGCTGCCCGCATTCACGATCAGCAGTCTCATGGATGATGCGCCTCCCTTCGCACGCGAACCACGATCACTCAGCGACTGTAGGCCTCGGAGACGTAGCGGCGCATCATCCGGTGGCTGTTGAAGAAGGAGGCGTTCTTGCAGATGGCCCCCTTCATGACCCTGATCCAGGAGGCGCGGTCGTCGTAGTACATCGGCAGCACCACGTCGTCGAGCTTGGCATACAGGGATTGCGCATCGGCGCCGTTCTGCGACTCCTCGGCGCCTCCGATCGCCCACCCGGTCACGCCTTCGATACAGCCCTCGATCCACCAGCCGTCGAGCACGCTCAGGTGCGGCACCCCGTTGAACGCCGCCTTCATCCCGCTGGTGCCGGACGCCTCCAGCGGACGCTGCGGCGTATTGAGCCAGATATCCACGCCGGCGACCATCAACCGGGCCTTCTCCATGTCGTAATTCGGCAGAAAGGCGATCGTGACCGCGCCGGCGAGCTCGCGCATATGCCCGTGAATCCGTTCGATCAAGGCCTTGCCGCCGTCGTCGCGGGGATGCGCCTTGCCGGCGATCACGAGTTGGAAGGGGCGCTTCCGCGCCAGTGCCCGCAACCGTTCCAGCGAACTGAACAGGAGGTCCGGACGCTTGTAGGCGGTCATGCGCCGGGCGAACCCGATGATCGGCAAGGCGGGATCGAGCACGGTCGAACCGAGGGTGCGGACCTGGTCGATCAGGCGCTGCTTCGCCCCCTCGTGGGCCTGCCATATCTCGTCGTCGCCGATGGACACATCGGCGCGCGTGAGCAGCTCCGGCTCGTGGCACCAGCCCGGCACGTACCGATTGTACAGGCGGGCGAATTCCGGGCAGGTCCAGGTGTAGGGGTGCCCGCCGTTGGTGACGGCGTGCACCGTGTACCCGGGAAACAGGTGATTGGACAGCTCGGCGTGACGCTTGGCCACGCCGTTGACGTATTCGCTCAGACTGAGCGCGAGGCGCGTCATATTGAGGTTCTCGTCGCCGGCGAGGCGCCGCATCATGCCGATATCGGCGGTCCCGTCCATGAGGCGGCTCACGAGTGCGTAGGGAAACTGATCCTGGCCCGCGGCCACCGGCGTATGCGTGGTGAAATTGCACACTTCCCGCACCCGCGGGACATCGTACGGCGACTCTCCCGCGCGCACCTCCTCCCGCCGGTAGGCGAACACCTTGAGCAGTTCGACCGCCAGCAGCGCGGAATGCCCTTCATTCATGTGATATTCGCGGATATTGAAGCCCAGCGCCTGGAGCATGCGGACCCCGCCGATGCCCAGGACGATCTCCTGCTTGAGACGATAGGCCTCATCCCCTCCGTACAGGTAATGGGTGATGAGACGATCCTCCGGGCGGTTTTCCTCCAGGTCGGTATCGAGCAGGACCACGGGCTGGGCCCCCTTGAGCCGCCCCTGGAGCACGTACAGCCAGGCCCCGACCCATACGCTGCGCCCTTCGATCTCGAGGGCGATCTTGGCCCCGAGGGGGTGCGCCCAGCGCTCGGGCGACCAGGGGTCCGGCGCCTCGGTCTGCCTCCCCTCGGCGTCCAGGCCCTGCCGGAAGTACCCGGCCCGGCTGACCAGGCTCACCGCGACCAGCGGCAGGCCGAGGTCGACCGCCGCGCGCAGCGTATCCCCCGCCAGCACGCCGAGCCCGCCCGCATAGGTGGGGATCTCGTTCCGCAGGGCGATCTCCATGGAGAAGTAGGCGATACGGTGTTCGTGGACGAACCCGTCCAGCAGGGGCTTCCATTCGATCTCTCCGCCGGCTTCCGTGGGTGGCATATCGGGACTCCGTGTCATATCCATAGGCCCCGTAACTCTAATCCCTTCGGCCTGGAAATTCGACCGTGCCCGGGGTCGCGAAGACGCGGGCGGGGCACGCGGCGATCGGGAAACAGGCCTTCTTCATGACGTCCGGGCGGGTCTCCGCCCGCTCGACCCGGCCCGACAGGATTCCCGGAAACTTCTTTCAATCTCTATTTAAATCATTTAGATAACGATGATCCCGCCACCTGGTCCGGGCCGAAAAGACGTGATGAGCGTCGCAATTTTGACGATTCTGGTATAGACTTCCTGCCAGATCGCCCAGGGTAGAGAACGACGGCAGCCCCGGTCCCGGCCATACCGGAAGGATGCCTCCCTGTGAGAAGCCCGATCTGCCCGTGACAGGGGCCCGCACTCCGCCCATGGCCATTCGAAGGCACTGCGAACCGCCCGAGACGGCTCGGGCCACCCCGGGATACCCGGGGGTACACCCGGATATCCGAAGCACGCCGCTCCGCGAGGGGCGGCGAAATAAAAAACAGACAGACAGGGCGCCATCCGCGGCCCGGGATATAGCTCAAGGCATGAGGTTCGAAGACACATCTTGGCGGAGAGGGTGGGATTACGCGGCCCCGACGGGCCGCGCCCTCCGGGCCACCGTCGCACGCGACGCGTGCGCCGGTCGTCGAACCCGGCCTGATCTATCCACGTGGATTCGTATCCAGCGATCGATTCCCATGCCAGTGGGCCGGAATACCGGCCCACTGGCATGGGAATGGCGGAGAGGGTGGGATTCGAACCCACGTGGGACGTTTAAGCCCCCAACCGATTTCGAGTCGGTGCCGGTATGGCCACTTCGGTACCTCTCCGGGGATACGCGCGAGGACAGGGATCTGCGGGCAGGGCGCCGTCCTCAAGGCGCGGCCATTATACAGCAAAAATCTTCGCCGTTGGTGCGCATCTCGTGATCCGCCGGATACGCACCCTGCTGCCCCTCCTCGTCCCCGGCGCCGCGGGCCTGATACTGGCCGCCTATGCCGCACCCCCGACCAAGCTCCAGCGCATCGTCGATGAAGGGCATCTGGTGGTCACGACGCGCCACAGCCCGACCACGTATTACGAAGGCACGGAGGGACCGGGCGGATTCGAATACGATCTCGCCCGCCTGTTCGCGGATCACCTCGGCGTCGAGCTCCGGGTGCTGGCCCCCGCCAGCCCGTCCGCGATCCTGCCCATGGTGGCGGACGGGCGCGCCGACCTGGCCGCCGCGGGTCTTGCCGTCACGCGGGAACGCCGCAAGCTCGTGCGCTTCGGTCCGGCCTATGACCGGATCTCGCAGCAACTGGTCTACCGCAAGGGCACCCCGCCCCCCTCCAGCCTGACCGATCTGGACGGCGATGTGATCGACGTCGCCAGCGGCAGCAGCCACGCCGAGCGGCTCAAGTGGCTCGCCTCGGGGCACCCGGACATCAACTGGTACGAAAACGAGGACGCCGACAGCCGGCAGTTGCTGCATCGCGTATGGAAACGCGAGATCAATTACACCGTCGCCAACTCCAACGATGTCGTCCTGAACCAGCGCCTCTACCCCGAGCTCCGCGTCGCCTTCGATGTCACCGATCCCCAGCCCATCGCCTGGGCCTTCGCCAGGGGCGAGGACGGCAGCCTGGTCGCGGCCGCCGAGGAATTCTTCGCGCGGATCCAGGCCAATGGCCAGCTCCGGCAGTTGCGTGAACGCTATTACGGTCACGTGCAGGACTTCGACTACGTCGAAACGCGGCGCTTCATCTCGCATATCTATCGCCGCCTGCCCGATTACAGACCCTACTTCGTCGAGGCGGCGCAGCGCTTTGACCTGGACTGGCGCCTCCTCGCCGCCATGGGTTACCAGGAATCCCACTGGAATCCGGAGGCCGTCTCACCCACCGGCGTACGGGGCATCATGATGTTGACGCGCGCCACCGCGAGCGAACTCGGCATCCAGGATCGGATCGATCCCAACGACAGCATCCAGGGCGGCGCGCGCTATTTCAGTCTCATCAAACACCGTATCGCCCGGAACATCGCCGAGCCCGACCGGAGCTGGTTCGCCCTCGCCGCCTATAACATCGGACTGGGTCACCTCGAGGACGCCCGCGCGCTGACCGCGCGGCGCGGCGGCGACCCGCGCAAATGGATGGACGTGAAGGAAAGCCTGCCGCTGCTCGCCCGCAAAGAATGGTTCGAACGGACGCAATACGGTTACGCGCGCGGGAACGAGGCGCTGCAATACGTCGAGAACGTGCGCAGCTATTACGACATCCTGGTATGGCGGACCGATCCCTCCAAGGCGCCGCCACAGCTCACCGCGGTCACCTCCTCTCCGCTCACCGGCGCCGCGGCCGTCGCGCCCATACTGTAGGCCGGCGAGCGCTCACGCCGCCGGAGGACGCGCGCGGATCTCCCGCAGCAGGCCTTCCGCCGCCGCCTGCACCATGTCGAGCACGCGGTCGAAACCGGCGACACCGCCGTAATAGGGATCGGGAACTTCCTCGATGCCGAGGTGCGGGGCGTATCCCAGGAACAGGCTCACCTTGTGGCCGAACGGCGCCGGACAGCGCTCCATCAGCAGGGCGAGATTCTCCCGGTCCATCGCGAGAATATAATCGAAGCGCTCGAAGTCGTCGGACCGGACCTGGCGCGCGATCTGCGCGCTGAGATCGAGGCCGCGCCGCAGCGCCGCCGCCTGCGCGCGCGGGTCCGGGGCGTTGCCCTCGTGATAGGCGTGCGTGCCGGCCGAATCGACCTCGATCCATGGGGTCAGACCCTCGCGCCGCAGCAACTCCTCGAACACGCCCTGCGCGGTCGGCGACCGGCAGATATTGCCCATACAGACGAACAGAACCCTGACCATGAGACCTCGCGCGCGCAAACCCTGAGCGGGACCGCTGTCAGATTTTAGGGGATTCACCCCGCGATTGAAACCCGCCGCGAAGCGCGTTATTGTGGCTCCATGAACGACCGGCGGATGGAATTCCTGGAATGGCGCAATTCCCAGTTGCGCCGGCTGATCGGCGCGCGCGCGCGCTATCAGGGGGGGATCTACGAGATCCTCGAGGTGATCGAGGACGAGCCGGCGCTGGTGCTGCAGGACACGAGCCATTCCACCATCCAGGCCGACCAGCACGGCGAGGCGCACCGGCGCGTACCCTCCACGGTGACGGTCCCCCTGCCGCTCGATCCGGACGGCGCCGTCGACCTGGCCGGGACGGAGATCGAGCTGATCGAGGCCGCGCCGGAGGAATCCCGCGTCCCCGCGGACTGAATCCTCTCAAGGCGCGCCCGCGCGCAGTCGCCCCTCCACCCGCGCCAGATCGTCTTCCGTATCCACCCCCGGCCCCGGCCTCTCGCACGCCCGGGCGACATGTATCCGGCGGCCGTGCCAGAGTATGCGCAACTGTTCCAGCATCTCCGTACGCTCGAGCGCGCACGGCGCCCAGCCGACGAACTCGCGGATGAATCCCGCGCGATAGGCATACAGGCCGATGTGCCGGCAGTGCGTCGCGCCCGCCGGCAGCTCCCGCGTCGAGACGGCGAACGCATCGCGGTCCCAGGGGACCACGGCGCGGCTGAAATACAGGGCATAGCCCTGCCCGTCCAACACCACCTTCACGACATTCGGATCGAACAGTTCCGCCGCCGTCGCGACGGGCTCGCACAGCGTGGCGGCGCTCGCCGCGGCGTGCGCCGCGAGGTCGGCGGCGACCTGGTCGATCAGCGCCGGCGGCATCAGCGGTTCGTCGCCCTGCAGATTGACCACCACCCGGTCGTCCGGGAAATCGAGCAGGCGCGCGACCTCGGCCAGGCGGTCGGTGCCGGAAGGATGGGTCGGCGCGGTGAGGCAGACGCGCGCGCCGAAGCCCTCCGCCGTCCGGGCGATGCGCTCGTCGTCGGTCGCGACGATAACCTCCTCCGCCCCGCTCGCGCGCGCGCGCCGGGAGACGTGCTCGATCATCGGCCGGCCGGCGATCGGGCGCAGGGGCTTGCCCGGCAGGCGCGTGGACGCGTAGCGCGCGGGGATGACGACGGTGAAACCCATCAGACTTCCTCGTCGGCGGCGAGTTCGCGCGCCTCGTCCTCGAGCATGACGGGAATATCGTCGCGGATCGGGAACGCGAGGCGGTCGCCCTTGCAGACCAGTTCGCGCGCGTCCTTCCGGTAGAGCAAGGGTCCCTTGCATAAGGGACAGGCGAGAATATCGAGCAGTTTCTTGTCCATCGTCGTCACCTCTGTTCTGCGGCCCGCTCTCCAGGCGCGCGGCGCAGGACGCGCGTCATGGCCAGCAGGCGGGCCTCCAGCCGTTCGTCCGGCCGCGCCTCGACGGCCAGATACCAGCAGTTATCATGACAGAAACGCCGGCATTTGACCGCGTCCTTTTCCGTCATCACCACCGGGAGATCGTCGCCGAAGTCGAGGTCCGCGGGGGAAAATTCGTGATGATCGGGAAAGGCGTGTTCGGTGAAACCGAGGTCGAGCTGTTTCAACTGGCGAAAGAACCGTGCCGGATGGCCGATGCCGGCGACCGCATGGAAACGCCGGAACGGGAACTCGTCGGGCGCGTACGCCAGGCTGTCGCGCCGGACGTTGCGGAACGCGGACGCCGGCCGCGTCATCGGGTACTCATGCCGCAGGGCGCCGCTGCCCGTGACGACCGTGAAATCGACCCGCGCCAGCCGTGCCAGCGGCTCGCGCAGGGGGCCGGCGGGCAGACAGTAGCCGTTGCCGAAACGGCG
>JADLCS010000060.1 GCA_020847075.1 Gammaproteobacteria bacterium | reverse complement strand
GGAGGCCGAGGGAGGAGAGCAGTGCGAGCCCGGAGCGAGAGACGGAGGACTCGCCGGCGAGGGAGACGACGGGGATGCCCATCCAGAGGGTCTCGCAGGTGGTGGTGGTGCCGGCGTAGGGAAACGGATCGAGGGCGAGATCGATCTCACGCAGGATCTCGCGGTAGGCCGCGTCGGAGACCCTGGAATGCAGACGCACCCGGTCGGACACGATGCCGTGCGCGGCGATGCGCTCCGCCAGCGTCCGGCGCACGGAGCCCTCGGGGACCGCGGTCATGATCAGGCGCGCGTCCGGCACGGCGCGCAGGATCTCCATCCATACGGAAAAGGTCTCGGGCGTGATCTTGGGATAGGTGTTCATCGATCCGAAGGTGATGTGTCCGCGCGGGGCGGCGGGCGCGACCGCGGGCCGCGCGCCGAACGGCCGGTAGCACCAGAGGGTGCGCGGGAGCCGGTAGAGGGCCTCGGAGTGCCATTGTTCCTGCCCCGGGGGATCGGTGTCCAGGGTGCAGAGGCGATAGTCGATGGCGTCGAGGCCGGTGGTGGCGGGGTAGCCGAGATACGTGACCTGGACCGGCGCGGGTTTGTGCGCGAAGGTGAGCAGGCGGTGGCCGTCGGTGTGTCCGCCGAGATCGATCAGGATATCGATACCGTCTTCGCGGATACGCCCGGCGAGCTGATCGTCCGTCAGCCGCGGGCATTCCAGCCAGCGGTCGGCCAGCGGGGTCAGGCGTTCGGTGACCGCGTCGCGCTCGGTATGGTTGTAATAGCAGAAGACCTCGAAACGTCCGTGGTCGTGGGAGGCGAGCACGGGTTCGATGAAGCTGGCGACCGAATGGCGGCGGAAGTCGGCGGAGACGTAGCCGACGCGGAGCCGGCGTTCGGGCTCGCGCGTGTTGGCGTGCGCGCGCCAGCGCGGTTTCAGCGGCGCCTCGCAGCGCGCGGCGAAGTCCCGGTGCGCGGCGTAGATCTCCCCGGGGGGCAGGTCCGCGATGCGGTTCATGGCGCAGAGCCTGGAGCTGAGCGGATTGGCGTACTCCGGCTGGAGCGCGATCGCCTGCTCGTAGCAGCGCATGGCCTCCCGGTTTCTGCCCTGATAGGCCAGCGCGACCCCGAGATTGTTCAGGGCCTTAAACAGGTCGGGCCTCAGCGCCAGCGCCTGCCGGTTGCTCGCGATCGCCTCATCGATCCTGCCTTGCCTGAAGCGGATCAGACCGAGGTTGTAATGAGGGACGGCGGCGTCGGGCTTGAGTTCGATCGCCCTCTGAAAGTGAGCGGCGGCCGGGTCCAGGCGGCCCTGATCCATGTAGACGGTGCCGAGATTGTGACAGGCCTCGGCGGAACCCGGGTTGAGTCCGACCGCCTGTTCGAACGCGGTCGCGCTCGCATCGAGCCGGCCCAGCCGGTAGAAGGCGGCGCCCAGCGCGATCAGCGTCTCCGGGGTGTCCGGCCGCAGCGCCAGCGCCGCATCGAAGCGGGTCAGCGCGGCCTCGAGCCCGCCACGGGCGAGATGCTCGTTGCCTTCCTTGAGCAGGGCCTGGATCTCCTCGCGGCGCGGGAAAGGCGGCGGGCACCACTGCCGCCACATATCGCGATAGGCGTCCTCGAGGTCGCGGGTGAAGGCGGCCTCGTCGCGGAGGGGCGAGGCGTCGAAGCGCTGGGGGATCTCCTGGCGGAGGCGCGAGAGCCGCTGGGGATCGTGGGCGAGTTCGGAGGCGATGCGGACGTAGTCGGCGGCATCGTTGGCGACGAGCTCCTGGAGGCCGAGGGAGGAGAGCAGTGCGAGCCCGGAGCGAGAGACGGAGGACTCGCCGGCGAGGGAGACGACGGGGATGCCCATCCAGAGGGTCTCGCAGGTGGTGGTGGTGCCGGCGTAGGGGAACGGGTCCAGCGCGATGTCGATCTCCGTCAGCAGGCGCCAGTAGTCCGCGTGGGGGAGCTTGCCATGCAGTGAGATGCGCGCGGGATCGACGCCCCGGGCGGCGAAACGGTCGTGCAGGGCCCTCCGCGCCGAGCCCTCCGGGAGGCCGGTCATTACCAGGCGGGAACCGGGTACGGCGCGCAGGATCCCGGCCCAGCCGTCCAGGCTCGCGGGAGAGACCTTGGCGAGGTTGTTCATCGATCCGAAGGTGATGTGACCGTTTCGCACGACGGGCGCGGAGTCCACCCGTAGGCGCTGGCCGTAGGGCCGGTAACACCAGAGGGTACGCGGGAGCCGGTAGAGGGCCTCGGAGTGCCATTGTTCCTGCCCCGGGGGATCGGTGTCGAGGGTGCAGAGGCGATAGTCCATGGCCTCGAGCCCGGTGCTGGCGGGGTGGCCGAGATACGTGATCTGCACCGGCGCGGGTTTGCGCGCGAAGACGGGCAGGCGATGGCCGCTGGTGTGCCCGGAGAGGTCGATCAGGATATCGATGCCGTCTTTGCCTATGCGTTCGGCGAGCTGTTCGTCGGTGAGCGCGGCGCAGGCGAGCCAGCGGTCGGCGAGCGCGGCGATACGGTCCGTCACCGGGTCGCGTTCGGTGCTGTTGTAATAGCAGAAAACCTCGAAGCGTCCGCGGTCGTGGGAGGCGAGCACGGGCTCGATGAAGCTGGCGACGGAGTGACGGCGGAAATCGGCGGAGACGTAGCCGATGCGGAGCCGGCGTTCGGGCTCGCGCGTGTTGGCGTGCGGGCGCCGGTGCGGTTTCAGCGGCGCCTCGCAGCGCGCGGCGAATTCGCGTTGCGCGGCCCGCAAGGCCGCCGGCGTCGTTTCCGCCAGATACAGCATCGCGTACAGCCGGGCGCTGTGGGCGCCGTCGGAGTCCGGGGCGAGGGCGAGCGCCCGCTCGAAGCTGCGCATCGCCTCGTCCGTCCGCCCGAGGCCGGTCAGGGTGGTGCCCAGGTTCGCATGCGCCTCGACATAATCGGGCGCGAGGGCGATGGCCCGGCGATAGCTGGCCTCCGCCTCGTCCGGTTTGTGCTGTGCGAACAACACCAGGCCGAGATTGTAGTGGCCGCCGGCGAAGTCCGGCGCGAGGGCGATGGTCTCCCGGCAGAGGCGCAGCGCCTCGTCGAGCCGGCCCTGATCGAGGCGGGCATTGGCCAGGTTGCTGCAGGCCTCGGCGAGGCCGGGTTCGAGCGCGAGCGCCTGCTCATAGCACGCCGCGGCCTCGTCCAGTCGACCCTGGTCGTGCAGGGCCAGGCCGAGGGCGAGCCGCGCCTCGGCGGAATCCGGCCGGAGCTCGACCGCCTTCCGGCAGCAGGTCAGTGCCTCGTCGAGCCGGCCGAGGCGGATCAGGGTGTTGCCCAGGTTCAGGCAGGCCTCGCCATAGTTCGGGTCGAGCGCCAGGGCCTGGCGGAAATACGGCTCGGCCTCCGCCGGGTGATCGTGATTCAGCAGGGCCAGCGCGAGATTGTAGGACGCGGCGGGATTGCCCGGGAGACCCGCCTGTGCGCGGCGCAGGAAGTGGATGGCCTCGTCCGGTTTGCCTTGGAGGTCGAGGGCGATTCCGAGATTGAGGGCGGTCTCGGCGGAGTCCGGTGTGAGCGCGAGCGCCTGCCGGTAATGGTCCGCGGCCTGGTCTGCCCGCCCCGCCCGGAAGCAGGCCAGACCGAGATTGTAATAGGCCATGGCCGAGTGCGGATCTCCGGCGATGATCCGTCGATAACAGTCCGCCGCCTCGTCCGGGCGGCCGAGTTCGAGCAGGGTGTTGCCGAGACCCGTCAGCGCCTCGGGGTGGCCCGGCCGGAGTTCCAGCGCTCGTCGAAAGCAGGCGGCCGCTGCATCGGGGTCGCCCTGCAGCGCACGGGTCACGCCGAGGTCGTAGTGTGCGTCGGCGGTCTCGGGCGCGACCCGGACGGCCTTGCCGAGCAGTTCGGAGGCGATGTCGAGCCGCCCGGCGGCGCGGGCGAGGGCGCCGAGCAGGTGCAGGGCGCGCGGGTGTTCGGGCTGCTCGCGCAGGATCTGCTGGTACATGTCCCTGGCCTGGGGGAAACGCCCGGCCTGCTGATGTTCATAGGCGAGCTGGAGGGCCTGTTCGAGATTCACGCGCGGTCCTCCCGTGCGCACCACTGCCGCCACATGTCGCGATAGGCGTCCTCGAGGTCGCGGGTGAAGGCGGCCTCATCGCGCAGGGGCGAGGCGTCGAAGCGCGTTGGGATCTCCTGGCGGAGGCGCGAGAGACGTTGAGGATCGCGCGCGAGCTCGGAGGCGATGCGGACGTAGTCGGCGACATCGTTGGCGACGAGCTCCTGGAGACCGAGGGAGGAGAGCAGTGCAAGCCCGGAGCGTGCGACGGAGGACTCGCCGGCGAGGGAGACGACGGGGATGCCCATCCAGAGGGTCTCGCAGGTGGTGGTGGTGCCGGTGTAGGGGAACGGATCCAGCGCGATGTCGATCTCCGTCAGCAGGCGCTCGAAATCGCCGTCGGGCAGCTTGTCGTGCATGATCACCCGTTCCGGTGGGATCCCGTGCGCGTCGAGCGCGCCCGCGATGGGCGCGCGCGCCGACCCTGGCGGCACGCTGGTCATGATCAGGCGGGCGTCCGGCACGGCGCGCAGGATCTCCGCCCAGGCGGACAGGGACGCCTCCGAGATCTTGGCGATATTGTTGAAGGAGCCGAAGGTGATGGACCCCGTGCCCGCCGCGGCCGGCGCGCGGGCGGGACGCGGTCCCGATGGCCGGTAGCACCAGAGGGTGCGCGGGAGCCGGTAGAGGGCCTCGGAGTGCCACTGTTCCTGCCCCGGGGGATCGGTGTCGAGGGTGCAGAGGCGATAGTCGATGGCGTCGAGGCCGGTGGTGGCGGGATAGC
>JADLCS010000059.1 GCA_020847075.1 Gammaproteobacteria bacterium | reverse complement strand
TCCAGGCGATGCGGAATTCGCCGCGCGGCGTCGTGCCGTCCCCCGCGCGGCGAGCGACGTCGACGCCGCCCCGCCCCACGGCGATGTGATGGAACACGCGCAGCGCCCGCCCGTCCTCCATCACCGCGAGCGTGCCCTTTTCGCTGTCGACGAGCAGCCACGGCTCCGCCGTCGCGGGCGCGCAGATCGCCCCCGCCAGCAGCGACAGCAGAATCGGGACGAGACGCATCGGGTCCGCGGCCTCAGCCTCCGTGATCCGCGACCACCGCCAGCGAATACGGCCCCAGGCCGGAAATGAACGGTGAATTCCGCAGCGGCCTCAGCGCGCCGGAATCCTTCTCGATGTCGTACGCGGAGATGGAGGCCTCGCCGTTATTGGCGACATAGACGTAATGATCCCGCGGGTCGACCACCACGGCGTAGGGATACCAGCCGGCCTTGAAGGGCGAGCCCGCGACCTCGGCCAGGGCGCCGCTCGCGTGGTCCAGCGTGAATACGCTGACATCGTGTCCGGCCCAGTTGGCGACGTAAAGATATTTCTGTTCCGGGTCGATGGTCACCGAGTACGGCTTGGCGCCCGCCACGAAGGGCGAGCCGGGGACCGGGCCGAGCGTTCCGTCCGCCGGATCGATGCGAAAGGCCGAGACCGTGGTCGAACCGTAATTGGCCGTGTAGAGCAGGCGACCGTCCGCGCTGACCGCGATATAAATCGGGTGGGTATCCGTCTTCGCCGCGGTCCCCACCGGGACAAGGGCGCCGTCGTCGCCATCGATACGATAGGCGCCGATGCTGTCGTCGTCATAGTTGGAGATGAAGGCAAAGCGGCCGTTCGGCGCGACCGTGATCGAGATCGGATGCCGTCCGGTCCTGGCGCGATGACCCGTCGCGCGAAGACCGCCGGACTCGGGGTCGATGCGGAAGCTCTCGACGACGCCCTCATCCTCGTAGCTCACCAGGAGAAAACGGCCATCCGGCGTGATCGTCACCGCGTCGGGATAGGAACCGACGGCGTAGGGAGAACCAGGCAGCGGCGCGAGGGAGCGGCCGTCGTCCGTGATGGCGAAACCGGACAGCGAGCCGGAGCCCTGATTGGTCACGTAGATGAAGTTCCGCTCGGGAGACACGGTAACCGAAACCGGGAACGCACCCGTCGCGAAGGGCGAACCTTCCAGCGGAATCAGCGCGCCGTCGCGCGCGTCGACGCGATACGCGGACAGGTTATGATCGGCCTGGTTCGCCGAGAAGACATACTCCCCGCGCACGACCGGCTGAGCGGCCATCGCCATGGGGACGGACATCGCCAGACAGACCGACATCGCGGCGCCACAACCATATTCTTTCCACACTTTCATCGTCTCCCCCTCATGAAACCACGGTCCGGTGACCATTAAAAACAGCTGCCCGCGCGCCGGTCAAGCCCCGCATGACCGGCGCGGCGAAGGCGATGCCGATCATGCGGGCCCGACGCCGCGCGGAAACCAGGCCGGCGAGCGACCCGACGCGCGATACCGCAGATAGTCATCCACGATGCGCGCGTGATCGAAGGCGAGGCGCTCGCCGATCGCCGCGGGGTCGACCACCCGGAGGCCCCTGGCATCGTCCCGCGCCTGCGGCTCACCGGTTGCCGTAGCGACAAACACCAGGCTCACGGTGTGTCCGCGCGGATCGCGGCCCGGATCGGAATAGCAGCCGAGCAGGCAGCGCAACGTCACCGCCAGGCTCGTTTCCTCCCACGCCTCGCGCACCGCCGCCCGCTCCACCGTCTCGCCGATGTCGACGAATCCTCCGGGCAGGGCCCAGCCGTGTGGCGGGTATCTGCGCTCGATCAGCACGATACCCCGCTCCGCGGCCTCCAGTTCGATGATCACGTCGGCGGCGAGCAGGGGCGTCTTCGGTACCGGCACGGGCGGGTCTCCTCCAGGGTCTGAATGGCCCGGCGGCGGGCCGGGGTTCACTGTCGAGCGCCACTATACATCCGTTTCCAGGATCCGCTTCCCCCAGCCCGCGCGCGGCTCGGGCCGCAGGACCTCCCAGCCGCGCCGGATCGCCTCGCGCGCCAGCCGGCGATCGGGGGCGACGGCGACGGCCCGCCCCACCGCCCTCAGCAGGGGGATATCGTCGCCGCTGTCGGCATAGGCGACGCACTGGCGCAGATCGACGCGCGCGGCCCGCGCGAGGGCGCCGGCCAGGGCCAGCTTCTCCGCGCCGAGCGGATGCCGCCGCGGCGGCCGCGCCGTATAGCGCCCTTCCCGCAGGACGGGTTCGGCCGCGCACCAGCGCGCGCCGATGTGGCGCGCCACCGGCGCGGCGATGAACCCCGGGGCGCCCGTCAGCAGCACGAGGGCATCGCCCGCGGCCGCATGCCGCCGCAGGCGCTCGAGCATAACGGGCCGCAGGCGCGGCAGCAGCTCGGCCGCGACGAAGGCCTGCGCCGCCCGCGCGACCTCCGAGGCCGCGAGCCCGCTCAGATAGGCCTTGTTCTTGCGCCCGACCGCGCGCCCGAACCGCGGCGTCCAGCGCAGGAAGAAGCCCCCGGCGGCCAACCATTGGCGTGCGCCGAGCACCCGCTGCCCGGCGAGATGACGGATGAAACGACGCTCGCTGCTCGGAGGATCGAGCAAGGTGCCGTCCAGGTCGACCAGGATCAGGCGCATCCCGCTATCTCGTCGCGCGCATCCTGCGCGGCTGTCCTTCGGCGAGATAGAACTCGATCACCACCGGCGCGCCCCGCAGCAGACACATCGCCACCGCGGCATACACCAGCACCGCGGTGATCGCCTGCACCGCCTCACCCCAGGCGCCCCACCAGCCCGGCCACAGCTCGGCGACGGGCTGGAACAGCAGAATCCAGGCGAAGGCGACCGCCTTGACCGTCCCGTACAGACCCCGCATGAACCGGCCCGCCACCAGGAACCGACCCAGGGGGGAGCGCATCATCTCGAAGGCGCCGACGCCGCGCGTGGCGGCCTGCCCGCGGATCGAATCCACCAGCACGCCGCGCGCGATGACGAGCAGCGCCACCCACAGGGGTACGAGCCCGACGTCCGCCAGCACGATCCACAGGGTGCTCTCGACGATACGGTCGACCGCGATGTCGTACACCGAACCGAACAGGGAACTTTCCCCGCGCCGCCGGGCGACGTAACCGTCCAGTCCGTCGAGGGAGATGATCAGGATCAGCAGGAGAGGATCCAGCAACCGCCAGGCCGCCGGCGCCAGATAGATCATGGCCACCAGCAGAAACAGCAGCATGAAGCGCAGGGACGTGATCATGTTCGCCATGGGGAACTCTCCCAGGGGTCGTGGATCATCTCGTCTTCGGCCGCGCGCGCCGGCGCCGCGACCGCTCCATTCTTGCCGCGGCGGCCCCGGGGCCCGGGGCCGCCGCATGCCCGGGAGTATACGACCGCCCCCGGGGGAATCCCAACCGCGGGCGAGACCCACCCCGCGGATACCCCGCAGCTCGCCCACCCGCCGGGACAAGCTCTTGCTTTTATACCGATTCCGGAAATAATATCTTGCCGCTTCGGCCTCCTCCGGCGGAGGCGGACCGCCGAAGATTACCGGGCGAATACGCCGATGCCCGCATCGGACCCATAACATCTCGACAGCAAAAAACGGACGACCATGGCCAAGACTCCCCTCTGGTGCGGGTACCTGGAAGCCGGCGACAGGAGCAGCGCGGTGCTGCGCGACGAGCGCCTGGAGACCGGTAATCCGAAGACCCTCTACCTGTACAACCTGAACCGCGACGAGATCCTGCAATACAGCCGCGATCTGGTGGAACCGAAACTGCGTGAATTGCGGGGCGACGAATCCGATCTCGCCGAAGAACTGAAGAACGCCTATACCAAGGCGCGCCGCACCTTCAAATTCAATCCCGATCGCGTGTTCGCCGCCCCGGTGCGCAAACAGACGCGCAGCCCGGGCGAGAGAAAGTCGTCGGGCGATGAGGAGTCCTTCTCCTCCATCGATACCGACGTCGATGGTGTGGGCGAGGAAGAGTGGGCCGACGAGGAAGACGAGTAACTCAGGGGACGGCGCGGAATCCCCTCCGCGCCCGTATCACGATACGATGAGACCGGGCGGGAGACGCCCACCCTGCCCGCGCCCCGTTCCCGTCCGGCGTGAGCCGCGGGGCCGCGACCGCGGCGTTCAGGCGCGCCCGACGTTGGCGTCGTTCTGGGAGTGATAGTACTCGCTCTCCTCGGCGTATTGCCGGACCAGTTTCATCAACTCGGCGAGGCGCTGCTCGGCCGTGCTGATCGGGGCGCAATCCTCGCAGCGCGGATTGTCACAGGGTTCGCGCGAATACAGCCAGTACTGGATGGCACCCGCCAGCAACCCGTCGGCAATGTCCCAGACGTCGGTCTCTTCATCTTCCTGGGCCAACTGGTTGCCGAGATCGACGGCCCGCCAGGCCGCCTCGTCGAAAGTCGCTTCTTCTTGCTCGTCTGTCACGCTTGGGTACCTCCCGATTCCAACTACGCCGCCTATTCTAGCAGAGGATCGGAGCCTCGTTTCGAAATACCCCGCGATGCGGGCGCCCCGATCACGCGTACCGACGCATCCCGATTCCGTCCTCCCCGGCCCCGCGCGGGCGTGCCGAAATTGAAAGATCACGTCCCGCCGGATTGCAGGGCCGTCATTCCCGTGGATTCGGGGCTTGTCCCCGCGAAAGCGGAGGGAAAATCCAGGTTCCGAACTTTTCGACGACCCAGAGCCACCGGGTCCCCGCCTTTGCCTCCGCGGGAGCGGACTCCGATTCCGCGGGGACGGCATCTCCCTTGTTCACATCAGTGGATTTGGGGCTTTGGGGATGCAACGAGGCGCCGGAACGGGAACGGTCCGGCGGGGACACAACTGGTGCGCAGGGAGAGACTCGAACTCTCACGGGTTGCCCCACTGGTACCTAAAACCAGCGCGTCTGCCGTTTCGCCACCTGCGCGTATGCCGTGCCGTCTCAGGAGTCTCAGGACGGCGGCCGCAGGCGCCTATGGTAGCACGAAGTCTCCCCCGCCCGCGGCGCTCATTCGGTCTCGACGGCGAGCATATGCTGCGCACGGCGCCCTTCGCGACCCGCGGGGTCGAGCTCCTGCGCGCGTTTCAGCAGGTGGATCAGGTCATCCGGGCGCTCGTTCATCCGCGCGACGGTGGCGGCCGAGACCAGGACCGAGGCGCGAAACCCGGGCGACATGAAATCGAGGCGCGGATCCTGCCGCAGTTCGTACAGCAATCGCTGCCCTTCCTGCAGGCGGTTGTAGAAACTCGGGATGTGTATGAAGGCGTTGGCGACGACCAGCCGGGTCTCGAGCACGGTCGACGCGGTGATCGCAGCGGCGCCTTCCGTCTGGCGCGCCAGCATGGCCAGCGCCGCGTCGAGGTCGCGCACCGCCTGGCCGGTATTGGTGCGCTTGGCCGTCACGTTGCTGCCGTCGCGCCCGAGCAGGGCCTGGCAGGCCCCGATATAGGCCTGGACCAGCGGATCGTTCGGCCGTTCCGACTTCAGTTCCCTGAATTGCCGCAGCGACTCGCGCACCGCGCGCCTGTCGCCGTCGACGCCCCGGTAGAAGAGCTCGCGCGCGGTCACGATGCCGGGGTCGGTGACGTCCGCGCGCGCGCCGCCCGGCGGCGGAAAGAACAGCAGCAGCGCCCACAGAATACCCAATCGAAGCACGCACGCGGATCCCGTCATGGCTCCCCTCTCCCGGACTGCACATCGACGAATGGGCCTATCTTAATCCATGTCCCGCCGCCGCTCCTAGCCGGAACCGCCGGAGACATGGGCCTGGCGGACCCGGCGCGGCCGCAACGCCGCCGCGGCCCGTACCGCGGCCGGGGGCGAAACTGCGATAATCCCCCCATGACCGCCCGCCTCATCGCCTGCAATAAACCCTACGATGTGCTATGCCAGTTCACCGACGCGGACGGCGCGCGGCGGACGCTGGCCGACTGCCTGCACGCGCCGGGATTCCGCCCCGCCGGCCGCCTCGACCGCGACAGCGAAGGCCTGGTCCTGCTCGCCGACGACGGCGGGCTGCAGCAACGCATCGCGCATCCGCGCTTCAAGCTGTGGAAGACCTATTGGGTACAGGTGGAGGGCATCCCCGACGACGCCGCGCTGCACCGGCTGGCGAGGGGCGTGGAATTGAACGATGGGCCGACGCAGCCGGCGCGGGCCGAACGCATGGAGGAGCCTGCCGGCCTGTGGCCGCGCGACCCGCCCATCCGCTACCGCGCGCGCATCCCCACCGCCTGGGTCCGCCTGTCCCTCCGCGAAGGCCGCAACCGCCAGGTACGGCGCATGACGGCGGCGGTGGGCCATCCGACCCTGCGTCTGATCCGCTACGCGATCGGCGGCATCACGCTGGACGGCCTCGCGCCCGGTGCGTGGCGGTACGAGGATCCAGAACGGCTAAAACTATAGGGCTCAGGACTAAGGACTAAGTGAAACACTGAAGCATGTAGCCCGAATGGAAGGCAGCGAAATCCAGGGATGCTGTTTGCCCGGATTACGGCGCTCCGCGCCTGTATCCGGGCTATGGGCTGATATGCGTGAAGGGTAATGGGTGATGGGTGATTAAAACGTATTGATGGCCTGGATCAAGGTACACCTCGCTCTTCACCCATTACCCATCACCCTTCACGCCTTGATCTCTTACTCCGTCCTTAGTCCTAAGCCCTTTCTCCTCACAGCCAGTCGTTCAGCATGATGCCGAAACCGAGGCGCGTCACCGAACTGTCGTAATCGATCAGGCTCTCGCCGTAGCCGTTGAATATCTGCACATAGCCCTTGATCTTGTCCTTGAGCGGGAAACTCCAGTCGAGCTGGATCGCGCCGTGGTTGTCGCCGCCGGTCTTCAGATTGTTCCGGAACAACAGGCTGTATACATTGCGCTCGTTCTCGTAGGCCAGCGTCAGGTCACCGTGCCCGAGATAGTCATCGATGTCCGGATTGTCGTCGTCCTTCGCCTCCTCGGGCAGGCGGTACCAGGGCCGGAAGCTGATGACCAGGTTGCGCCGTTCCAGGACGAAGTTGGCGTACAGCCGATTCCAACTGCGCGAGGACTCCTCGGTCCGGCCGTTCGACTGGTGCACGAAACCGAATACCAGCATCCGGTTGCGCATACCCAGCGCGTCGAAGTCGGTGTAGAAGGTAAGCATGGCCTCGGGTTCGTGATCGGTCTCACGGAACGGAGAAGAGATATCGTCGTTATAGGCCTGCCAATAGGCCTGCTGGGTATATGCCAGGGACAGGTGACCGTTGTCCCCGAAGAGATGGCGCCATACGGTGAACTTCAGGCTGATCTGGAATTTCATCTCGATCCGGTCCAGATCGTCGCTGCCCTCTCCCACGGCCGCCCCGTTGGGCCGGCTGTTGTAGGAGATCGGCAACAGATAGGTCGGCTTGTGCGAGGTCAGCACGAAGGGATTGTCCTGGGACATCTGCTCGATCGCGATGCGTTTGTCGAGCGGCGACTGGTAGGCCTGGGTCGACGACGGGGCTCCGGTCGCGGCAGCGCCCGCGGTATCGGTCACGGGCGCGCTATCGGCCGCCTGCGCGCCGGCGGCCCCGGCCAGCAGGATGCCGGACAATAGGAATCCCGACACCCTTCGTCCGATGGAGCGCCGGGCGGAAAGATAGCTCTCGATCACGGATATAGGCCTCATAGCAGGATCAGCGCCACGCCGGCGACCATCAGCAGACTCGCGAGGAGATGGCGTCCGGCCGGACGTTCATTGAATAGGATCATGGCGAATAAGATACCGAAAATCAGGCTGGTCCGCTTCACGGCGAGGAAGTAGGCCACCTCCACCCCGGCGATGGCGACGAAATGCGTCACGACCATGACCGCCATCAGCGCCCCGACCAGGAGCAGCGGGAAGGGGCGCCGCACCAACACACGCAGCCCGCCGGGCCGCAGCACGAGGGTCGCGGCCAGCGCGATGCCGCCGATGAATACGAAATAGAACGCGCCGAAGCTCTCCGGCGTGGCGTAGCCCATCATCTGCTTGCCGAGGGCCGAGGTCACGGCGTAGATCACGGCCACGATCAGCATCTCGCGCGCGCCGCGCTCACGGGTGATCGCGAGCAGCGGCTCGAACACGCCGCGGAGGGAACCCCGTGAAGCCCGTTCCAGATTGAGCAGATACGCGCCCAGCACCACCAGCAGGACGCCGGAGAAGCCTCGCGCATCGACGGTCTCGCCCAGAAACAGGTAACCGGTCAGCACGTTGAACACCGGGGTGAAGGACACGTACGGCAGCGTGAGGTAAAGCGGGCTGTCGCGGATGGCGCGCACGTAGAGCCACATCGCCCCCAGCTCGAGCGGGGCCAGTACGAGCATGCCGCCCCAGAACGCCGGCGGCAGGGAGGCCGGAATCGGGTGGGCGAGCGCAAGCGGCAGCAGCAATACGCCCGGCACGGCAAAGCGCAGCAGCACCAACTCCCAGCCACGGTAGTCCCGGAAATAATGCCGGGTCAGCGCATCCGCGGCGCCGAGGCTGAACGCGCTGGCCAGGGCGAGGGGAAACCAGTGCACGCTAATCCGACGATCCGTCGGTCGAAGAGAAAAAGGCAGATCGCTGCATATCGTCCCGTTGTGTTTCCCTGGCGCCGCCTCTACCATCGCGGGGACCGCCCGCGGCAGGGGCGGCGGGGCCGATATTACCGGAATACACGCGATTCATGAAGACGACCACGACCGACGAACTGATCGAACGCCATGCCGTGCTGCTGCTGGACGCCTACGGCGTACTGGTGGGGACGGCGGGCGCCCTGCCCGGCGCGCGCGAACTGATCGCGCGCCTCAATCGCGCACAAAAACCCTATTACATACTCACCAACGACGCCTCCAAACTGCCGGAGACCGCGAGCCGGCGCTACCATGGCTTCGGCCTGGACATCGAGCCCGGGCGCATCGTCTCCGCCGGCACGCTGCTGCCCGCCTGCCTCGCCGGGCGCGGGCTCAAAGGCAGCCGTTGCGCCGTGCTCGGCACCGAGGACAGCCTCCGCTTCGTCGAACGCGCCGGCGGCGTGCCGGTGCCCATCGGGGAAGACTTCGAGACCCTGGTCCTGTGCGACGAGAACGGTTTTCCGTTCCTCGACGGCATCGATCGCACCCTGTCCACGCTGTACGCCCGGCTCGACCGCGGCGACGGGGTGCACCTGATCCTGCCCAACCCCGATCTGGTCTTCCTCAAGTCCGCCGGCGACTTCGGCATTGCCGCCGGCACCATGGCGCTGATGTTCGAATCGGCGTTGGCGCTGCGCTACCCGGATCGCCCCGGCCTGGAATTCATCCGTCTCGGTAAACCCCACGCGACGATCTTCGAGGAGGTACTGCGCCGCAGCGGTACACGCGACATGGTCATGATCGGCGACCAGCTCGCCACCGACATCCGCGGCGCGCGCGAGTTCGGCCTGCCCGCCGCGCTGCTGGCCGGGGGAATCTCGACGGAGGTTCCGGCGGACCTTTCCGAGGCGCTGCGCCCTAATTATCTACTGGAAAGCCTGGGCTAGAAAGGTTCAGTCCTGTGAACAGTACGCAACAGCCCTCCGCGCCAAGGGAGCGAACAGAAAATTGCCTGCCTTCTTTCCGTCCTTGAGCGCCGAGAGGGCGGGGAGAAACGGGGAAAACTCAGAAATACGCCGCCACGATGGCGTCGTTGACGCGCATCAGGCCGAGCTGGAGATCGTCGATGAAGCGATGGAGCTCGTCCTGCTGCAGCAGATCGGGCTTGGCGGCGCGCACTAGGTCCTGCACCTCGTGCAGCACGCCGAGCGGAATGGCGGGGCGTGGCAGCTGACGCAGACAGGACTCGGCCTCGGAAACGGCGTGATAGAACGAACGCGGGAAACAGCGTTCCTGCAGCAGGAAGCGCAGCACATCGGGACGGCGCACGCGGACCTGCATGGTACGGCGGTACATCTGATAGGCGGTGAGCGACTTCAGCACGCTCATCCACTGGATGGTCTCGAACGGCGTCAGGTCCTCGTGCAGCTCCGGCAGCAGCGTCACCGAGCGCACATCGATGATGCGCGTGGTCATGTCGGCGCGCTCCAGGTTGCGACCCATGCGCAGGAAGTCGTAGCCCTCGTCGTGCAGCATGGCGCCGGAGAGCATGCCGGTGATGGTCTGCACGCCGCGGATGACTCCGCTCAGGAAGTCGTAGCGCGAGCGCTGCACCAGGGCAAGGCCGGCGTGCTCCTTGGCGAACAGATAGAGCTGGTTCACCTGCTCCCAGACCTCGCGCGGCATGAAGTCGCGCGTGGTGCGCGCGTTCTCGCGCGCCGCGTAGAGCGAACTCAGCAGCGAACCGGGGTTGTTGGAACTCGCGACGAGAAAGCGCACCACGCTGCGTTCGTCCACATCCTGGTGCTGGGCAAAGAACAGCGGCCGGCTGCCGGTGATGTCGATGATCG
>JADLCS010000058.1 GCA_020847075.1 Gammaproteobacteria bacterium | reverse complement strand
GGGGCCCGCGAGGTCTACCGACTCGCCGAGCCGCTGGCGGCGGCGATCGGCGCCGGCCTGCCCATCACCGAGCCCTCGGGCAACAGGATCGTCGACATCGGCGGCGGCACCACCGAGGTGGCGGTGATCTCGCTCAACGGCATCGTCTACGCCGCCTCGGCCCGCATCGGCGGCGATCGCTTCGACGAGTCCATCATCAATTACGTACGACGCAATTACGGCAGCCTGATCGGAGAATCCACCGCCGAGATGATCAAGCACAAGATCGGCTCCGCCTATCCCGGCAACGAGATCCGTGAGATCGAGGTGCGCGGGCGCAACCTGGCCGAGGGCATCCCGCGCACCTTCACCCTCAACAGCAACGAGATCCTCGAGGCCCTGCAGGAGCCGCTCTCCGGCATCGTCGGCGCCGTCAAAACGGCGCTCGAGCAGACCCCGCCCGAACTCGGCGCCGACATCGCCGAACGCGGCATGGTGCTGACCGGCGGCGGCGCCCTGCTGCGCGACCTCGACCGCCTGCTGTCCGAGGAGACCGGCCTGCCCGTCATCATCGCCGAGGATCCGCTCACCTGCGTGGCGCGCGGCGGCGGCCGGGCGCTGGAGATGTTCGATGAGCACAACGGAGAGATCTTCGCGGTTGAATGACGCCCGCGGCGCATCGGTCACCGACCGTACCCCGATGAAGGCGGCCTCCGGCGATCCGGCCGCGCGAGGTGTCCGATAAAGCCCCTCTTTCTTCGCGGACCGTCCCTCACGCTGCGCGTGGTGGTGCTGTCGCTCGCGTCGATCGCCATGATGACCGTCGATCACCGGCAGCACCATATGGACGACGTGCGCGCCGGCCTCTCTTACGTCGTCTATCCGATCCTGTACCTCGTCGGCCTCCCCGGCCGCGCCGGCGACTGGCTGTCGGAGGCGCTGTCCACCCGCAACACGCTCGAGCGTGAGAACGCCGCCCTGAAGGAGCAGCAACTGCTGCTCGACTCCAAGCTGCTGAAACTCGAGGCCCTGGAGGCGGAGAACGGCCGCCTGCGCGCCCTGTTCGACTCCTCCGCCCAGATCGACCAGCGCCTGCTCATCAGCGAGCTCGTCTCGGTCGACATGGCGCCGTTTTCGCGCCAGATCGTGCTGAACAAAGGCAGCGACCAGGGCGTCCACGAGGGCCAGCCCATCCTCGACGCCTATGGCGTGATGGGCCAGGTCGTGCGGGTCACGCCGCGCACCAGCACCGCCATGTTGATCACCGATCCCAACCATGCGCTGCCGATCGAGGTCAATCGCAACGGCCTGCGCTCGGTGGCGCGCGGCACCAGCGATCCCAGCCAGCTCGAGCTGTTCCACCTGCCGGGCAACGCGGATATCCAGCGCGGAGACCTCCTGGTCACCTCGGGGCTGGACGGCCGCTTCCCGCCGGGATACCCGGTCGCCTACGTCACCCGCATCGAGAAACAGACCGACAGCCCCTTCGTGGTCGTCAGCGCCGAACCCACCGCCCACCTGGAAAACAGCCGCGTCGTATTGCTGGTGATGTCCGACTCGCCGCCGGCGGACGCCACCCCCGAACCGGCCCCGCCCGGCGGCGCGGAGGCCGCGCGGGAAGAAAAGGGGGCGGAGCCGTGATCCAGCAGGGGCGGGGCGGCGGCTGGATCATCGTCACGAGTTTCCTCGCGGCGTTCGCGCTGACCATCCTTCCGCTGCCGGACTGGCTGGCCCAGGTCCGCCCGGAATGGGTCGCGCTCGTGCTGATCTACTGGTGCATGGCGCTGCCCGGCCGGGTCGGGGTCGGCGTGGCCTGGATCGTCGGCCTGCTGCTCGACGTGCTGCGCGGAGGCCTGCTGGGCCAGCACGCCCTGTCGCTCGCGCTGGTGGCCTATATCACGCTCCAGCTCTACCAACGGATCCGCGTGTTTCCCCTCTGGCAACAGGCCGTCAGCGTGCTCATCCTGATCCTGCTGCATCTGTTGCTGCAGTTGTGGATCAAGGGCATCTCGGGCAACCCCCCTCCCGCGCTGATCTTCCTGCTGCCTGCCCTCAGCAGCATGCTGCTGTGGCCGCTCATGTTCCTGGGGCTACGCCGGCTGCGGCGCCGGTTCCGGGTCTCCTGATCGCCCCCCGCCCCGATGCGGCTGACGATCAAGGATCATATCCGCGAATCCCGCCTGTTCAATGAACGCGCGGCGTTCGCGCTGGTCGCCGTGCTCCTCCTGCTCATGGTCGGGATCGCGCGCCTCGTCTATCTGCAGATCATCAGCCACGAGCACTTCTCCACCCTCTCCGACGTGAACCGGATCAGCCTGGTGCCGGTCCCGCCGACGCGTGGCCTGATCTACGACCGCAACGGCGTCGTGCTGGCGCAGAACCTCCCCGCCTTCAGCCTGGTGCTCATCCCGGAACAGATCTCCGACATGGACGCCACGATCTCCGAACTGAGAAAGCTGGTCACCATCAGCGACGAGGACGTCAGGCGCTTCCATCGCCAGGTGAAGCAGAAACGCGCCTTCAACAGCATCGCCCTGCGCTTCAACCTGAACGATGAGGAAATCGCGCGCTTCGCGGTCAGGCGCCATCTGTTTCCCGGCGTCGAGATCGAGGCGCGCGCCATCCGCAACTACCCCCTCGGCACGCTCGCCTCGCACGCGATCGGCTATGTCGGCCGGATCAACGAGGAGGAACTGCGCGACATCGACGCCTCCAATTACAGCGGCACGGACTTCATCGGCAAGACCGGGATCGAGCGGTTCTATGAAAACCTGCTGCACGGACAGGTCGGATTCAAGCAGATCGAGACCAACGCCTACGGCCGCACGTTGCGGGAGCTGCAGCAGAGCGCGCCGACCCCCGGCAAGAATCTCTATCTGAGCCTGGACATCGGGGTACAGCGTGTGGCGGAGGCGGAGTTCGCAGGCCGCCGCGGCGCGGCGGTCGCCATCGACCCGCGCAGCGGCGAGGTGATCGCCTTCGTCAGCATGCCCGGCTTCGACCCCAACCTGTTCGTCACCGGCATCGACGTGGGGACCTACAGCGAACTGCAGACCTCGCTCGACCGGCCGCTGTTCAACCGCGCCCTGCGCGGCCAATACCCTCCCGGCTCGACCCTGAAGCCCTTCATCGGCCTGGCCGGCCTCGAGAGCAACAAGATCACCCTGGACGCCGCCACCTTCTGTCCGGGCTGGTACCGGCTGCCGGGCGATCCCCACAAATACCGCGACTGGAAGGAACGCGGCCACGGCTTCACCACGATGGACAAGGCCATCGTCGAGTCCTGCGACGTCTATTTCTACGATCTGGCGTCGACCCTCGGCATCGACCTCATGCACGACTTCCTCGCCCAGTTCAGCTTCGGTCAGCCGACCGGGATCGATCTCCGGGACGAGTCCTCCGGCCTGTTGCCGTCGCGCCAGTGGAAACGCGCGCGCCGCGGCCAGCCCTGGTATCCCGGCGAGACGCTGATCACCGGTATCGGCCAGGGCTATACCCTGACCACGCCGCTGCAACTCGCCTACGCCACCGCGGTCCTGGCCACGCACGGCGCGCACACGCCGCCCCATTTGCTGCGCGCCGTCGGGACCGGCGGCACGCCGCAGACGGAGCGGCTGCCGGCGCCCATGACGAACGTCCCGGTCAAGAGCCGGGGCAACTGGGATGCTATCATCACGGCGATGAGACATGTGGTGAGCAGTGAGCGCGGCACGGCGCAGGCGATCGGCCGCAAGGCCCCGTTTCCGATCGCGGGCAAGACCGGCACGGCGCAGGTGTTCGGCATCAAGCAGGATGAGAAATACGTCGAGAAGGACGTGGCCGAGAGGCTGCGCGACCACTCCCTGTTCATCGCCTTCGCGCCGGCGGAGGATCCGCGCATCGCGCTCGCCGTGATGGTGGAAAACGCCGGCCACGGTTCCACCGCCGCCGCCCCCCTCGCGCGCAAGATGATCGATCAGTATCTCGGGAATCCGCCGCCATGACCCCGTTACCCCATCGCACCCCTCCGCGCTGGGGCGACCGGCGCGGGCCGCGCCTGCTGGTGCGGGGGCTGCATCTCGACTTTCCGCTGCTGGCCGGACTGGTGCTGCTTTCGCTGGCCGGGCTGGCCATCCTGTACAGCTCGAGCGGCCGGAATATGGACATGGTGATCGGGCAGGCGATGCGGCTGGGTATCGCCTTCACCGTCATGTTCGTGCTGGCGCAGATCCCCCTGCATCATATCGAACGCTGGGTGCCCTGGCTGTTCGGCATCGCGCTGGCGCTGCTGTTCGGCGTGCTGCTGTTCGGCGAGATCGGCAAGGGCGCGCAACGCTGGCTCGATATCGGCCTGTTCCGCTTTCAGCCCTCCGAGATGATGAAGCTGGCCGTCCCGATGATGGTCTCCTGGTATCTCGCCGACCGGCCGCTGCCGCCCAGCGCGCGCCATCTGGCCATCGCCGCGCTGATCGTCGTCGTCCCGGTGGTGCTGATCGCCAAGCAGCCCGACCTCGGCACGGCGCTGCTGATCGCGGCCTCCGGCGTCTTCGTGCTGCTGCTGGCGGGCGTGCGCTGGAAATACGTCGCACTGCTCATCCTGCTCGTCTCCGCCAGCGCGCCGCTATTCTGGTACATGTTGCACGACTACCAGCGGATGAGGGTGCTGATCTTCCTCAACCCGGAGCGCGACCCCCTGGGCAGCGGCTACCATATCATCCAGTCCAAGATCGCCATCGGATCGGGCGGCATCTACGGCAAGGGCTGGCTCAACGGTACGCAATCGCACCTGGAATTCCTTCCCGAGCGCTCCACCGACTTCATCTTCGCGGTATTCGGCGAGGAATTCGGCTTCATCGGCATCCTGTTCCTGCTCGGGATCTATACCTTCATCGTGATCCGCGGGCTTTATATCGCGACCCAGGCGCAGGATACCTTTACGCGCCTGCTCTCCGGCAGCCTCATCCTGACCTTCTTCGTCTATACCTTCGTGAATACCGGCATGGTGATGGGACTGCTCCCGGTCGTCGGCGTGCCGCTGCCGCTGATCAGCTTCGGCGGCACGTCCATGGTGACATTGATGGCGTCGTTCGGCATCATAATGTCGATACATACCCACAGGAAACTGCTGTCCACGTAATGATGCCTTCCTCCAGACGGATCTACCGCCTCCTCCTGTCCCTTTCCCTCGCCAGCGGCCTGTCCGGCACGCATGCCGGTCTCACGCTGGCCGGGGAACCGGCCTTTTCCACCCGGCCGGACGTCAGCGGCTTCATCGACCGCATGGTGATGGATCATGCCTTCGACCGCGACGGCCTGGCCGGCCTGCTCGATCAGGTCGCGCCGCGCGAGGACATCATCGCCGCGATCTCGCGCCCGGCGGAGAGCAAACCCTGGTACAAATACCGCCCCATCTTCCTCACGCCGGAGCGCATCCGCCAGGGCGCGGAGTTCATGGCCGCGAACGCCGGGGCCCTGGCGCGCGCCGAGACGGTCTACGGGGTGGCGCCCGAGATCGTGACCGCGATCATCGGCGTGGAGACCTTCTACGGACGTCAGGCGGGCGGCTATCGCGTCATCGACGCCCTTTCCACGCTGGCCTTCGACTACCCGCCCCGCAGCGCCTTTTTTCTCGGCGAGCTCGAACAGTACCTGCTGCTGACCCGCGAAGAGGGCATAGACCCGCTCACGATCAAGGGCTCTTACGCCGGGGCCATGGGCAAGCCGCAGTTCATGCCGAGCAGTTACCGGCACTACGCCGTCGATTTCGACGGTGATCGGAAGCGGGATTTGTGGAACAATACCGACGACGCCATCGGCAGCGTCGCGCGTTATCTGAACGAGCATGGCTGGCAGCCGCACCAGCCCGTGGCCAGTCCGGCCGGCGTGGAAGGCGACGGTTACCAGGCCTATCTCGACCAGGGCCTGTTGCCCGCGGCGACGCTCGCCGAGCTGCGCAAGTCCGGCGTGACGCCGGAGGCGCCCCTGCCGGAAGACCTGCCGGCCGCCCTGATCCGGCTGGAGGGCGAGAACGCCCCGGAGTACTGGCTGGGTTTCAAGAATTTCTACGTGATCACGCGCTATAATCGCAGCCCGCTGTACGCCATGGCGGTCTATCAGCTCAGCGAGGAGATACGGAATCAGCCGCGGGACAACGTGGCCCCCAATTAAGACGCAGATGTCAGAGTTTCCGTCCAGCCCCCCGCGGATGCCCGTCCGCCCCGTATACGGCATGCTGCTCGCCGTCGCCCTGTCCGCCTGCGGCACGCTGCCGAACATGACCCGGATCGAGCCGAGCGACGGCCCCCCGCGCCAGGCGGTGGACCTGTCCCGCATCCCGGACGCCGTGCCCAGGGTCGAGCCGTTCAGCAAATACGGCAATCCCGATTCCTATCTGATCGGCTATCAGCGTTATTACGTGCTGAGCGACAATGCCGGTTACGTCGAGCGCGGCGTGGCCTCGTGGTACGGCACCAAATTCCACGGCAAGCGCACCTCCAGCGGCGAACCCTACGACATGTACGCCATGACGGCGGCGCATAAAACCCTGCCCTTGCCCACCTACGCGCGGATCACCAATCTCAGGAACGGGCGCACGGTAGTGGTGAAGATCAACGACCGCGGCCCGTTCAAGGACAACCGGCTGATCGACCTCTCCTATGCGGCCGCGACCCGGCTCGGGATCACCGCCGAGGGCACCGGGCTGGTGGAGGTGCGCGCGCTGGATCCGAGGCATCCCGAGCCGGTCCGGAACCCGGGGCCGGTCACCGCCGCGGCCCCCGCGGGCAACCCCAGTCTCTATCTGCAGATCGGGGCCTTCAGCAGCGCCGAGAACGCGGAGCGCCTGCGCACGCGCCTCGGCAACGTGGCGCAGGGGAACGTGCGGATCGTACGCGCGGAAATCGACCGGCGCACCGTCTATCGCGTACGCATCGGCCCCATCGCGGGGGTCGACGAGGCCGACCGCATGAGCCGGGAACTGGCCCTGCTCGGCCTCGAGGATTCCCGCATCGTGATCGACTGAGGCGGGGGACGCCCTCTGGATCGCCAGCCCCGGCCAGCGACGGCACAATATACGCATCTTGACCCGCGACGCCGCTGGAGGCGTCGCAACCACCGAACAGGGAGAATCGCACGAGTGACCACCCATGACCTGAACCCACCCCATATCCATGCCCGCGCGCGGCCGCGCGGACGCGTCGCGCGCCGCCTGTGCGCGACCCTGGCCGCCGCCCTGCTGCTGGGCGCCGCCGGGGCCGATGCCGCGGCGCCCGCGGTACCGGCCGTGCTGACGCCGACGCCGCCATCCATCAACGCCGGCAGCTACGTGCTGCTCGACTTCAACAGCGGCGACATCCTGGCCGAAAACAATGCCCGTACCCGCATGGAGCCGGCGAGCCTGACCAAGCTGATGTCGGCCTACATCGTCTTCAACGAACTGCGGAACGGAACCATACGGCGGGATCAACTGGTCACCATCAGCGAAAACGCCTGGCGTACCCAGGGATCCCGCATGTTCGTCGAGGTCAACACACAGGTAAAGGTCGAAGACCTGCTCAAGGGAGTGATCGTGCAGTCGGGCAACGATGCCACCGTCGCCCTCGCCGAACTGGTGGCCGGGAGCGAAGAGGCCTTCGCCGGCATGATGAACGACGTCGCCGGCGCCCTGCAGATGAAGGATACCCACTTCGTCAACAGCACCGGTATGCCCGATCCCGAGCATTACACCACCGCCTACGACCTCGCGCTGCTCACCCGCGCGCTGATCGCCTCCTTCCCCGAGGACTACAAGCTGTATTCGATCCGGGAATTCACCTATAACAACATCCCCCAGCACAACCGCAACCGGCTGCTGTGGCGCGACGAATCGGTGGACGGGGTCAAGACCGGCCATACCGACTCCGCCGGCTACTGCCTGGTCACCTCGGCGCGCCGCGACGACATGCGGCTGGTATCCGTGGTGCTGCGCACCAAGAGCGACGACGCCCGGGTCGAGGAGACGCAGAAGCTGCTCAATTACGGTTTCCGCTTCTTCGAAACCCATCGCCTCTATGGCGCCGGATCCTCGCTGGCCACGGCCCGCGTGTGGAAGGGCGCGACGGAGGAACTGCCGCTCGGGTTGAGCCAGGACCTGTACGTCACCATCCCGCGCAATCAGTACCAGAAGCTGAACGCCGCCATGAACATGGACCCCACCATCACCGCGCCGGTGCACAAGGGGCAGCCGCTCGGCACCGTCCAGGTCACCCTGGATGGCAAAAACATCGCGGAACGGCCGCTGGTCGCGCTGAACGATATCCCCGAGGGGAACTTCGCCCAGCGCATCGCCGACGAAATCCGCCTGTTCTTCGAGTAAGGCGCGGACGGCTGGCATGGGTACGGTCTTTCTCAATGGCGGGTTCCTGCCGCTCGAACAGGCGACGATCTCCCCGCTCGACCGCGGCTTCGTCTTCGGCGACGGCGTCTACGAGGTGATCCCGGTATACGGCGGGCGCCTGTTCCGCCTGGAGGAACATCTGGTCCGGCTCGACGGCAGCCTGGAGGGCATCCGTCTGACCTCTCCGCACACACACGCGGAATGGGCGCGCATCCTGCACGAGCTGGTGGAACGCAATCACGGCGGAGACCAGTCGGTCTATCTGCAGATCACGCGCGGGGTCGCCAGGCGCGATCACGCCTTTCCGCGCGATTGCGTACCCACCGTGTTCGTCATGAGCTCGCCGCTCGCCCCGGTCCCGGCCGAGATCCGCCGATCCGGCGTCGGCGCCGTCACGCTGGAGGATATCCGCTGGCAATACTGCCACCTCAAGACCATCGCCCTGCTGCCGAACATCCTGCTGCGCCAGCAGGCGCTCGACCAGGGCGCCGCCGAGGCCATCCTGATCCGCGACGGCGAGGCCACCGAAGGCGCCGCCAGCAATCTGTTCATCGTCCGGGACGGGACCCTGCTCACCCCGCCCAAGGGACCGCGGCTGCTGCCCGGCATCACCCGCGACCTGATCCTGGAACTCGCCGTGCACCACGGGATACCGCAGCGCGAGGCGGTGATCACGCGCGACGAACTGACGCGGGCCGACGAGATATGGCTGTCGAGCTCGACCAAGGAGATCCTTCCGGTGACCCGCCTCGACGGCAGGCCGGTCGGCGGCGGAACGCCCGGACCGTTGTGGCGACGCATGATCGACTGGTACCAGGACTACAAGCGCGACTATCAGCGGCATGGCGACACCCTGCATGGATCAGCCCGCTGACAGCCTGCTGGAATTCCCCTGCGACTTTCCCATCAAGGCGATCGGAAAGGCGGGGCACGATATCGACGCCCTCGTATTCGCCCTCGTACGCGTCCATGCGCCCGACCTCGGCGAGGGGGCCATCCGCAGCCGGCTCAGCCGGAACGGCGGCTACCAGGCGGTCACCGTCACGATCCGCGCCACCAGCCGCGCCCAGCTCGACGCCATCTATCGCGCCCTGAGCGCGCACGATGACATCCTCATGGTGCTGTGAACACGCGGCCCACGCGGTACTTGACCGTCAGGCATCTGGGCCTGCGGGACTATGCCCCCGTCGTCGCGGCGATGCAGGCCTTCACCGAGTCGCGCGACGCGGACAGCGGGGACGAGATCTGGCTGCTGGAACACCCCCCGGTATACACCCTCGGCCGTGCGGCGCTGCCCGATCACGTCCTCGCCCCCGGGGCGATCCCCGTCGTACGCACCGACCGGGGCGGCCAGGTCACCTATCACGGCCCCGGCCAGCTGGTCGCCTATACGCTGATCGACCTGCGCCGCCGCCGTCTCGGCGTCAGGGACTTCGTCCACCTGCTCGAGGGCTGTCTGATCGACCTGCTGGCCGGTTACGGGATTCCCGCCGGCCGCCGCGCGGGGGCCCCCGGGGTATACGTCGCCGACGCGAAGATCGCGGCGCTCGGCCTGCGCGTACGGCGCGGCTGCGCGTATCACGGCGTGAGCCTGAACGTGGACATGGACCTGGAGCCGTTCGCCCGCATCAATCCCTGCGGCTACCCCGGCCTCCGGGTCACCCAGCTCGCCGCGTTGGGGGATTCCGGCGCGGTGGATCCGGCCGGGGTCGGCGCGGGATTCCTCGCCCTTCTGACACGCCGATTGAAATACGATAAAATCGTCACGCCCGCCGTCGCGGCGGATTGAACCGCAGCCCGAGCCCCGGGCGCCTGCACAGACGAACGGGTCCCTGTCATGGCCGATCTCTCCCACGAACGCAACAAGCTGCGCGGCGCCGCCAAGGTGGCGCGCATCCCGGTGAAGATCGAGCCCACGATCACCCCGCCGCGCAAGCCGAAATGGATCCGGGCGCAGGCGCCGTCCGGCACCCGGGTGATGGAACTCAAGGCGATCCTGCGCAGCCACCAGTTGCATACCGTGTGCGAGGAGGCCTCCTGCCCGAACCTGGGAGAATGCTTCAGCCACGGCACCGCGACCTTCATGATCATGGGCGCGATCTGCACGCGCCGCTGTCCCTTCTGCGATGTCGCCCACGGCAAACCCGGACCGCTCGACCCGGCCGAACCGGAGAACCTGGCGGTGACCCTCCGCGCCATGGGACTGAAATACGTCGTGATCACCTCGGTCGATCGCGACGATCTGCGCGACGGCGGCGCGGCCCACTTCGCCGCCTGCATCGATGCGGTGCGGCGCCACAGCCCGGCGACCCGCATCGAGGTCCTGGTGCCGGATTTCCGCGGCCGCATGGACGTCGCCCTCGACCTGCTGGCGCGCACGCCGCCGGACGTGTTCAACCACAATCTGGAGACCGTCCCGCGCCTGTATCTGCAGGCGCGGCCGGGGGCGGACTACGCGTGGTCGCTGCAGTTGCTGCGGCGCTTCAAGCAGCTCCACCCCTCCATCCCGACCAAGTCCGGCCTGATGCTGGGACTGGGCGAGACCCTGGAGGAGATCGAGGCCGTGATGCGCGATCTGCGCGCGCACGATTGCGACATGATCACGCTGGGCCAGTACCTGCAGCCGAGCAAGTTCCATCTGCCCGTGGCGCGTTTCGTCCCGCCGGAGGAGTTCGACCTCCTGGCCGCAAGGGCGCGCGCGCTCGGCTTCACCAGCGTGGCCAGCGGACCGATGGTCCGCTCGTCCTATCACGCCGACCGCCAGGCGGCCGGCGAGGCGGTCACCTAGACCCTCCCCTTGCCGGCGCGGCTACAGCCTCCCGCGCTCGTCCCGGAAGGAAAGCCCCGGCAACGGCGCGTCGAATCCGCGCGACAGCGCGAGGATCTTGAAGCGCTCGCCCATCTCTCCGGGCAGGGTCAGTCGCCGTATCTGCTGCGCCAGCCTCACCCGTTCGGGCGCGGGGGCCTGCGCCAGGCGCTGCTCCCATTCCATGAGCCCGCCGCCGAGCAGGAAATACGCCTGGGTGGTGTATCCGGCGACCTCGAGCCCGACCCCCACCGCCGCCTCGGCCAGGGCGGTGAACTCCACATCGGCGGTGATGTCCTGCAGGCCGGGAAGGATCAGCGCGTCGCCATGCGCGCGATGCCGGTAAAAGCAGCGCAGCGTGCCCGCGCGCCGCTCCGGGTGATAGTATTCGCGCCGCGGGCCGCCATAGTCCGCGAGCAGGATCACGCCGCGCGCGAACGCCGCGCCGACGGCCGCCACCCAGCGTTCCGAGGCCAGATTGATCTCCAGCACATGACCCTCCGGGAAGCTCTCCTCGCCCAGTTCGGCGAGGATCGCCGCGAGACGTTCCTGCAGACGCGGCTCGCTCAACGGGCCCGGCGCATACGCGAATCCCCCGGTCTCCGCCCGACGGACATAAAGCTCGCGCCACCCGTCCGGTCCTCTGACGACGCGATGCACCGGCATGGCGTCGAGCACCTCGTTGGCGAGGATCATTCCGCGCAGCGGCGTCTCCGGCAGGCCTTCCAGCCAGACGACGCGATCGAGCAGGCGCGGAACGCATTCCCGCAACCTTTCCCGCTGGCGCGCGCGCAGATCGGCGCTGAGCTCGACGATGGCATAGCGGGCGGGCAATGCGCCGAGTCTCTCGAGCTCCTCCAGCAGACCGCAGGCGAGCGCACCGGAACCCGCGCCGAATTCGAGGATCTCTCCCCCGTCCATGGACGCCAGGACCGGCCGGCACGGGCGGGCCAGGCAGAAGGCGAACAGCGGCGAGATCTCCGGCGCCGTCACGAAATCCCCCGCCTCGCCCAGTTTGACGCTGCCGGCGCTGTAATAACCCAGGCCCGGGGCGTAGAGCGCGAGCTCCATGTAGCGCGCGAACGGGATACGGCCACCGGCCCGATCGATCTCGTCACATATCCGCGCGGAGACGCGTTCTCCATGGGCGCGGGCGTCGGCGTCGGGCGCGGGAAGTTCGTTCAGGGTATCCGGCATTGCTTCGCGGGAACGGCGCTTGGGATCGTCGTGCGAGTATAACCGCCATGCTAGTATAGGGTCATCATGACGAGCCAGGCCCCTGATATCGAGGGAGAGGTCGTGCTGATCACCGGCGCGGCGCGCCGCATCGGCGCCGTCATCGCGCGCGCGCTGCACCGGCAGGGCATGCGCGTGGCGCTGCATTACCGCTCGTCCGCCGCCGAGGCGGACGCGCTCGCGCGCGAGCTCAATCACGCCCGCCCGCATTCCGCCGCGCTGATCCGGGCCGATCTGCAGCGGGTGGAGGAACTGCCCGCCATGATCGATCAGACCGTCTCCGCCTGGGGTCGGCTCGATGCGCTGGTGAACAACGCCTCGGCCTTCTTTCCCACTCCGGTGGGATCGATCACGACGGCACAATGGGATGCGCTGATCGACAGCAACCTCAAGGGCCCCCTGTTCCTGTCACAGGCAGCCGCGGCGGCGCTCGCCGACAACGACGGCTGCATTGTCAACATCACCGACATCCACGCGGAGCGCCCGCTGAAGGGTTACTGCGTCTACAGCATCGCCAAGGCGGGACTGGCCATGCTCACGCGGTCGCTCGCGCGGGAGCTCGGTCCGCGGGTGCGCGTCAACGCCGTCGCCCCCGGCGCCATCCTGTGGCCGGAACACGAACTCGATGCGGCCGGCCGGCGCGAGATCGTCGCGCGCACCGCCCTCAAGCGCCAGGGCGCGCCGGAGGACATTGCCCGCGCGGTGCTGTTTCTGATACGGGACGGCGCCTATGTCACGGGGCAGACCATCGTCGTCGATGGCGGACGGTCACTCCATACCTGAGCCAGGGGAAACTGCTCCTGGGTTCACCATCGGAACGGGACCGGCACGAGCGAGTCCTCCGTCCGCCGGAATCCCTCCCACAGGGCGCCGAAGGTCGTGCCGAGCACCGGATGACTCGCCTCGGCCGCGATTTCGGCCAGGGGGCCGAGCACGAAGGCATACTCGAGGATCTCGTCGCGCGGCAGCCTGATCCCTTCCTCATCGAGGACGAGATCGTCGTAGAGCAGAAGATCCAGGTCGAGCGTGCGGGCGGCAAACCGTCCCGTGCCACGTTCACGCCCGGCGGCGAGCTCGATCTCGCGCAGATCGGACGCCACCCTGCGTACGTCGCGTTCGGTGTCGAAACAAACCACCAGATTGTAGAAATCGTCCCCGGCGAATCCCACCGCCTTGGTTTCGTAGACCGTCGACAGACGGAGGGCGCGGAAGCGCTCCCGCAAGGCGGCGACGCCGGCGCGGATATGGGCCGCCCGGTCGATATTGCTGCCGATGCTGACATAGACCCGGCTCATGTTCAGGCGGTTCTGCCCCGCTCGATGAGCACGCCGACGTCGCGGGCGCCGCGGATCGCGCCCCGCTTGTTCACCCGCAGACGCACGCGCTCCACCCCGAACTGGCGGATGATCAGTTCGGCGACATGTTCGGCGAGGCTCTCGACGAGCTGGAAACTGCTGTTTTCCACGAACTCGATCACGGCCTTGGTGACGGCCTTGTAGTCCAGCGCATCGGCGATCGAATCCGTCCTGGCCGCCCTGGCCACGTCGGTGGACATCTCGAGATCGAGGCTCACGGTCTGCCTGACGCGCCGCTCCCACTCGAAGATGCCGATCACGGTGTCGATCTTGAGATCAGTCAGATAGATGGTATCCATTGCCGTCCGCCCGCGCGGGGCGCTCAAAGTCCGGCGCCGTGGGTCCGGCGCCGGGTATCCTGTCGGAGGTATTCTCGATTATATTAAGCGCCACGAATCGAGGATGCCAACACACTTTCATGATCATCGAGGTCTGCGCGGCGCTGTTCGCCTATCTGCTGGGGTCCCTGTCGACGGCCGTGATCGCCTGCCGGCTGAGCGGACTGCCCGATCCGCGCACGCAGGGCTCCGGTAACCCGGGCGCCACCAACGTGCTGCGTCTCGGCGGCAAGGGCCTCGCGGTCGTCGTGCTGCTCGGCGACCTGCTCAAGGGGCTGATCCCGGTGCTGGTCGCGCTGTTGCTCGCGCTCCCGCCCCTGGCCGTGGGCATCGTCGGACTGCTCGCCTTCGCGGGCCATCTCTTTCCGGTCTTCTTCGGCTTCCGGGGCGGAAAGGGCGTGGCGACCGCGCTCGGCGTCATCCTCGGACTGTCCTGGCCGTCCGGGCTCGCCATACTCGGCGTCTGGGTGCTGATCGCGCTGATATTCAAATACTCGTCGCTCGCGGCCATCTGCGCCGCGCTCACCGCCCCGATGATCGTCTGGATGAATGCGCCCGAACATGCCGCGGTCGTGCTGATCATGAGCCTGGTACTGCTATGGCGCCACCGCGGCAATATCCGCAAATTGCTGGACGGCGTCGAGCCGAAGATCGGAAAGAAATAAACCGCCGCGGATGCCCGCGTGGCGGCACGCGCCTCACCCCGGGGCGATCGCCTGCAGGGCGTCGAGCGGCCAGCGCGCCCTCACATCGAAGCCGCCCCGCGTCCACTCCCCGCCCTGCAGGCGCAGGCAACCGGCGAAGGCGATCATGGCCCCGTTGTCGGTGCAGAACTCGGCGCGCGGGAAAAACGCCTCGCCGCCCTCTTCGCGCGCCAGCTCCGTCAACCTCTGGCGCAATGCCCGGTTGGCCCCCACGCCGCCGGCCACGACGAGGCGACTCAGACGGGTGGCGCGTAGGGCGCGCCGGCATTTGATCGCGAGCGTGTCGACCACCGCATCCTGAAACGCCCGCGCCACATCCGCCCGCAGGCGGTCCCGGTCGGAGGCGTGCCGATATCCGAGCAGTGTGTTGGCGGCGAAGGTCTTCAGTCCGCTGAAGCTGAACTCCAGGCCGGGCCGATCCACCATGGGACGGGGAAAGCTGAAACGCGCGGGGTCGCCGGCGCGGGCCAGCTGTTCCAGCGCCGGACCTCCGGGATAGGGCAGATCCAGCAGGGTCGCGGTCTTGTCGAAGGCCTCTCCGACGGCGTCGTCCAGTGTCTCGCCTATGATTTCATAGCGCCCGGCCCGTTCCACCTTGACCAGCAGGGTATGCCCGCCCGAAACGAGCAGGGCGACGAACGGGCAGACCGGCGCGGGCCGTTCCAGCAGGGCCGCCAGCAGATGCCCCTCCAGATGATGTACGGGTACCGCGGGCAGCCCCCGGGACCAGGCCAGACTGCGCCCCACCGACGCCCCGACGAGCAAGGCCCCGACCAGCCCGGGGCCGGCGGTGTACGCGATACCGTCGATCTGCCCCCACCCCGTCCCGGCCTCCCGCATCACTTCGGTGACCAGCGGTAAAATCCTGCGCACGTGGTCGCGGGAAGCGAGCTCGGGCACCACGCCGGCATATTCGGCATGCATGCGGGATTGGCTATGGAGACGCTGGGCGAGCAGGCCCTCGCGCGCATCATAGATGGCGACGCCGCTTTCGTCGCAAGAAGTTTCTAGACCGATAACCCGCATTTCCCACATCCCATGGGCCGGTGCTCTCGCATGATACGAGGGCCGGACGATAAATTTTGCGGGCAGAAAACCCGCAAATACGTTACAATGGCCGCTCCCGGCCCGCTGACCGAATTGTAGCAAACTGGAATGGCCGGCCGGGCCGATAAAACGGCAAGTATTACGATTACGAGACCCCGTACCACGGGGCTGATCCGGCGCCCTGGATCCCGTTGTTACCGCCGCTGACCCTATCCGGTACCCGGCGACGGGCCGCGCCGCCTTCCGGTACAGACGACGATAATTCCCATGTCCGATAACTACGCGATCCTCGTCAAACAGCTCACCAAGATCTATCCGCCCGATCTGCGCGCCGTGGACGGTCTCGACCTCAGCGTCAAGGAAGGCGAGATCATGGCCCTGCTCGGACCCAACGGGGCGGGAAAATCCACCACGATACGCGTCCTCTCGACCCTGAGCGGCTTTGATTCCGGCCAGGCCTTGGTCGGCGGCATCGATGTGGACATCGATCCGGGAAAGGTACGTCAGACGATCGGGGTGGTGGCGCAGAAGACCGGCGTCGATTACTTCCTGACCGGCCGCGAGAACATGACCCTGCAGGGCCAGCTCTACCGCATGAAGAAGGCGGATATCCGGTCACGCATCGACGAGCTCGCGGAATATTTCGAGCTCAAGGACAGCCTGGACAAGCCGGTGACCGCCTATTCGGGCGGCATGACGCGGAAGCTCGACATCGCGACCGCGCTGATCCACCGCCCCCGGATCCTGTATCTGGACGAGCCGACCCTGGGGCTCGACATCAGGAGTCGCAAGATCCTGTGGAAACATATCGAAGAGCTCAACCGGAACTTCGGCCTGACCATACTGCTCACCACCCACTATCTGGAAGAGGCCGACAAGCTCTCGCACCGGGTCTCGATCATCAACTCGGGCAAGATCCGCATCGTGGGCACGCCGGACGAATTGAAGACGGGCATTCACGGGGATTCCGTCGTGGTGTCGTTCGAGACCGTCGGCGAGGCGGAGCGCGGCTATGCCTCGGGGCTGAAGGAGGCCCGCCTGGCGCGCGATGCGGTGTGGGACGGAAACAACCTGCACCTGTACGTCGAGGACGGGGCGGGCTCCGTGCCCCAGATCATGGAACAGGCGGCGCGCCATGGCCTGCACGTCAAGACCCTGTCGCTCGCCCGTCCCACGCTGGACGACGTCTTCCTGAAATACACCGGCACCAGCATGGTGGAAACCGGCGAGGAAGAGCCCGAGCAATGGTGGACACAGTGGGCCGGCAAGGGTGGCGGCGGCGGCAACTGGAAAAAGATGGCCAAGAAGTGGGGCTACGACCCCGATGCGGAAAACCCCGACTGGCAGGGCACCGAGTGGGTCGACAAGGACGGTAAACCCAAAGGGGAATGGAGCGCCGCCGAACAGGGAGAGGCCGCGGACAACGAAGGCCCCGCACAGGAGAAGGCAGCGGATTCCTGGCACGGCAACGAATGGGTGGATCAGGACGGAAGGCAAAAAGGCGACTGGGGGCATTCCGCGGACTGGCAGGGCAATGAATGGGTCGACAAGGACGGCAAACCCAAGAGCGACTGGGAAGCCCGACCGGAACGGCCGGCCTCCGGAGAGACGGAGGCACCCGCGCCCGCGCCGACCGGCGGCAAACCCTCCGGCCGCTGGCAGGGCAACGAGTGGGTCGACAAGGGCGGCCAGCAGATCGGCGACTGGGGTCACGCTTCCGACTGGAAGGGGAATGACTGGGTCGATGAACAGGGGCAGCCCAAGGGCGACTGGTCAAAGGACCCGGACAGGAAGGAACGCGGCTGACCGCGGTCCCGGCACAAGCATTCTGTTTTCTTTCGTAACTTCGAACCGGAGCGTCAATCCATGATGGCGGATACCTGGCATCTGTTCAACAAGTACATGATCATCACGCTGCGGATGCCCATGTGGTCCTTGTTCACGCTGATCCAGCCGTTGATCTGGCTCATCATCTTCGGACAACTGTTCGGCCGCTTCGTCCAGTCGGAGCACTACATGGACTTCATGGTGCCGGGCATCCTGATCATGACGGTGTTGTTCGGATCTTCCTGGTCCGGCGTGAGCCTGCTGAGGGAGATCTCGGCGGGCACAGTGGACAAGATGCTGGTCTCCCCCGTCTCGCGCGTCGCCATAGTATTGAGCCGCGTACTGCATTCGGCGGTACAGGTGATCGCCCAGGCCATCGTGATCCTGGTCGTCGCCTGGGCGATGGGCTCGTCGATCAACTTCAATCCCATCTACCTCCTGCTCGGGATGCTGGTGGTGTTCTTGCTCGGCGTGGGTTTCGCCGCACTCTCGAACGGTTTCGCCATCACCCTCCAGCGTGAGGAGCCGCTCGTCATGATCGGCAACATGATGACCTTGCCGCTGATGTTCTTTTCCTCCGCCCTGGTGCCGAAGCAGTTCATGCCGGACTGGATTCAATATGTCTCCATCCTCAACCCGATCACGTATGCCGTCGAGGCGGTGCGGGCCGTGATCTCCAGCGCGCCCGACCTGGGCCTCTTCGTCAAGGGATTCGTCGTCATGCTGCTCTTCGCGGGCGCGACGCTCGCCTGGGCGGTTACCGCGTTCAACGCGTTGCGCGACTGATCGCACCGGTCTCAGAATCTGAGATTGATCCCCGTCGTCAGCAGTTCCCGGCGGTAGTCGCTCAACGAGGAACTCTGCTGTCCCTCGATGATATCCTCGCTGTTCAGAATGAATCCGACCGGAAGATTCGAGCGGTTATCCGCCCAGGCCAGAGAGGCGAACAGGCTGATATCCGGCCTGTACCTGTAGGTCAGGCCGAGCGCGAGATTGTTTCTGATATTCCTGCGCCGGCTGGTGAACTGGGAGAAGGAATCCAGGTTGGAGTAATCGAAAATGGCGAGCCCCAGCGTCAGGTTGACGCTTCCCCACGGCATGGAATGCTCGAGTCCGGCCGATAATGCATGACTTGTGTAGGCGTAATCGCTGCCGACAAGCTCCTTGTTGTCATTGATGACATAGGTATACCCCGCCCTGAGCGTATCCGTGGCCGTCGCCTGCTGGCTCAGCGAGACGCCACCCGCGGTGGTATATGAACTGAAGAAAGGGCTGCTGGAAGAATCGAAGTCGCTGTAGGACAGGTTGAACGACAGGCCGCTGGACACCGTCTCCCCTCTCCTGAGTATATTGGGCAGTCTCAGGCGTGACAGGATCTCACCGAACACGGTATGCATGCGGCTGAGCCGGCTTTCGACCAGTATGCCGTCGGTGGTCCGATACGTATAACCGCCGACCAGTGTCAATGCATCCCTGATCGTACTGGCCGCGAGGGTCGCGCTCGAATTCAGATAATCGTATTGGCCCTCGTGGTAATTGGAATAGGTCGGCTGCGCCGACAAGCGCCAGCGGTATCCCCGCTCGGTTTTATATTGATAGGAAAGATTCAGGGATAAATCGGACCTCAGCTCTTCCGCCGGGTCCGTGTCGCTCAGATTGCTGTTGCTGTCGTAGGCGAAGGAATAGCCGACGCCGACCGTGACGCCGTTGATTCTCCTTTGCAGATTCTTGAGCCTGAGCTTGACGGTCTGCTCGATCTCAGGGGGAGGATTCGCCTGCAGGATCTTCCGGTATTCGTCTATCGCGTCTTCCTCGCGATTGAGGCGCTCGTAACTGTAGGCGAGGTTGAACCTGGCGCTGACATGGGTCGGAATCTGCCGTATGACCTCTTTGTAGGCATCGACGGCGCTCGCGATATCATCCTCGCGCGCATAGATCAGGCCGAGATAGAAGTAGGCGACGGAATTTCCCGGATCCAGGGACAGGATTTCGGAGAATTCCTGCCCTGCCGCCCGCAGATCCCCCTCGACGAACAGGCGCTTGGCGTTCACCAGCTTCATCGCCGATGCGTAGCGCGCCGCCCGCGCCTCGTCATTCGTCCTGGAAATCAGCCACAGAGATTCACGCACGGAATCCGGGAATCGGCCCAGCTTGTCATAGAGGACTGCGAGCATCGAGTGCGCGGACTCGTCTTCCGGATGTAGTCCCACGAACCGTTCCAGCAGGGTCACCGCGTCCTGATATTTCTCCTGACGGGAATACAGGATGGCCAGCTCCTTGAGGGCCGCTGCGTCCTCGGGATTCTCCTCGATCCGGGCCTGAAGCCCCGCCAGTTTTTCCGCCGCCTTTGCCCGGCTGATCGCCTTTCCCTCGTCGGTGGAGAGCATCTGCGCGAGCAGGCGCCTGGCGATATCCCTTTGTTCCCCTTCTTCCTGCCCGTCGATCACCGCATAGATCTGGTCATACGCCTCGGCATAGCGGCGCTCGGCAAGATACCATTCCGCCAGCCTGTTGCGGGCGGAAAAATCATCGGGATATTGCGCGATGAGCGCCTCATAGGCGCCGCGCTCACCCTCCCTGTCACCCAGTCGGCGATACAGATCGGGCCGCGCCCTCAACGCAACATTGTTCGAGGGTTCGGTCTCGAGCGCCCGCTCATAGGCAGACACGGCATCCTGAATATTGCCACTGCGCGTCAGCATCCTGGCTTCCAGGATATCGAGTCTGACACCCGCCTTCAGCGCCGCCGGGCTGTCGGGGCCGAACTTTACGATATGCCTCAGATTGACTACCGCCGCGTCCAGATCCCCCTGCGCCTCGTCCACAGTGGCAAGATTCAAATACGCATTCATATAGGCAGGGTCGATACGAATGGCCCGCTCATACAGGCTGCGCGCCTCGCCCATCCGGCCCTTGATCATGTATGCCACACCCGCGCTGTACGCCAGCCGCGCATCGCCCGGATAGGTCTCGGCAAGCTCGCCGAACAGAATCATGGCCTGATCCATCTCGTTCCGTCTGGCGTGCTGCGTCGCGACCAGATAACGCAGATTCTTCACGCTCGACGCGAACAGCTCCCCGCTCGGATCGGCCCACTGGATAACGCCGGAATACGCCTCGACCGCCTTGTCCAACAGTTCCTGAGCCTCGTAGAGGCCCGCGAGCTGATAACGTGCCTCGACATTGTCCGGCCCGAGCGATACGGCGCGCTCCAGGGCCTTAACTGCCTGCGCGGTGTCTCTGGCCCTGGCATAGGCCATACCGAGAAAATAGTAGGCATCGGAGTTATCTTCATCCAGCCTTGCGGCCTCCCGAAGCTTTTCTATCGCCTGGTCGGTCCGGCCGGTCTTCAGCAGAGACTTTCCCGACTCGAGCATGAGATCCGCCTTCGATCGATCCGGGGGCTCGCCCTGTGCCAGGGCCACATTGGTGAAATACAGGCCCAGGATGACGATCGACACCAGGCGCGCAGATAGCGATGAAACCCGGAGAAAGGCGGTCAAGGGGCGCACCGGAGGCTCACTTATGGAGGGAAACGATACCGCATGCGGTAACGCTAGAAATAGAAATTGACGCGGAACGACGCCCGCCAGCCATCGAATCCGAGCTCGAGTTTCCGGTAGCTCGCATCATCGAACGAGGATGCCTCCGCAAGATAGGTCAATTCATTATTGGCATCAAGCTGTACCGGGGTCCTGAAATTGAGGTTGTCTTCTTCCTGGATATCCGATTTCAGCGTGGCGTTCCCGAGCCTGACCCTGTCGGCGCTCAGGGTGTAACCCAGATCGACCCCCAGCGATATCCAGCTCCTCAGAAAATATTCGCCGCCGGCGCCCAGGTTCAACATGAGAAGCCCGGTCGCCTGGGATTCCATCTCTATGATCCTCTTGAAGGTGTCACCGCCGCTGCCCTGGAAGGCGAACACCATGTTTTCTTTGTAGTCCACGTCGAGCACTTCGTTGAGGGTTATCCGGCCGTAGATGTCATATTTCCTGGGTTTCTGCATAAGGATGCGTTGCACACCGAGATAATACTGGAAATAGGAGATACTCCCGGATCTCTCGTAGCCCGCCGGCGTCAGGGAACCCTGGAAAGGGATCTCCGTCTGAACCGCCGAGGTGGAAACTCCCTCCCAGCCGCTGGCGCCCAGTATCAGGGAGTACCGCGGATCCAGCAGTAATTTGAACTCGATACCCGCCTCGGTGCCGTATTTTATGGCGGGAAGCCGATTATCTATCACAAAGTCGTAGTTGGTATTCTCGCCGCTGTCCTCGAATATGATCCGGCCACGGCCCGGCAAGGGAGAACGAAACTCACCCTCGTTGAGCAGCTTCATCCTGGGGCTGTGAACCCCCAGTATCGGGGAGACACTCCACCGCTTCTGCTCGGAATCGGCATAGGCGGCCAGGGGCAGGGATACACCCAGAATGAGCGATACCCGTCGAACAAAGACGAAGACCGATCGTTTTCTGAATCCAGCCGGCAAGTTTGTCATCGCTTATATCCGATCCTGTGTCGTCATCGGGTTGGGCTCAGAATGTATATTTGAACTCGGCGAATACGCGGTCATTGTTGTTGAAATTCCCGAAGAACTGCGCGCTCTGCTCCAGCGCCTCGGTGCTGGTGATGACATTCGCTCCACCCGTCGAGCCCAGTTTCGACCTGGCCCCGGTGAATATGTCGAATCCAGCGGCGACCTGGAAGTGGTCCGTGATCGAGAAAGTGGCCTTGGGCTTCAGATAGAGTTCCCGGAGATTGACGAGACCGATGGCGAGGAGCTGAAAAACCGCCGCCTGTTCGGGGAACGGCTTGCGGATGAACAGGGTGAGCGAGGTATCGAACTTATCCTGGATGAGCTTGCTGTCATGGTCGAGGATGATCCATTGCGACACGGCGGGCGAAAAATCCGCGCCGAATGCGGTGAAATCATAGCCCAACCCCCACCGGATATGTTTTCTCTGCAGTTCGCCCTGGCTGTCCAGATAACCGTCCCCATCCCGATCGGTATCGTTTTGCAGCCCAAAGAATTTATCCGGCACATAGGCAAGCTCACCCTTCAGGATTCCCTCCCCCATCTGCTTCACACCGGTAAACCCATAGATGTTTATACGCGTGTAGGTCGGGAAAAATACCGGATCAAGCGCGGAATTGATGGCCGCGGAGCGATAGACGACGGGAAAATCGTCCCAGGTGTAGAAATAACTGAGGGAGATCTCCGCGTCGAGGAGGGTGGTGGAATAGCGGATCCCGACTTCGGAGTTGTTCAGGGTAAACGAATTCGGTTTCTTTGTGTCGGGGACGTCCTGGAGCAGTTCCCATTCGGAACCCGGCGGCGCGGGTTTGTGAAACTTGACGTCCGGAATCCAAAGAATCTGATAACTGTCATCCCCGCTGTAGACGTCGACCTTCGCAGTCCAGAGCGGGATCCTGTAGTCGATGAGGTCGGGAAGGATGAGCTCCCGGAAATCCAGGGGATTGATCTCGTCGGTGATCCTGATCCCCTCGAGTACGCCCCAAACGACGATCTGCTTCCCCAGACGGACATCCACCTTGCTCGAGGTGATGTCGAGATAGAACTCCCTCAGTTCCGCGACCGGGGAGTCCTTCTTGCGCTCGAGATCATTGACGAATACGAGCGGTTTATCGTCATCGCGGGCGAATCTGGCCGATATCGTTTCGTAATCGAAGAGATCGTAGGCAAGGTCGTGATAAGCCCAGGCGGAAAACCCCAGCCTGCGGGTCGGGCTGAAGGTATAGTCCCCATTCACTTGAAAGATGTTTCGTATTTTCGTTATCGATCTCGGCTCGTCGAGCCGGTAGGCGGTCTCGTTTTTTATATACCCGCCGAGGGAAAGCCTGTCCCTCCAATCCGAGGTTCCCGCCTGGACGCTGGCCGAGATGGGGGCGTCATCATGAAACAACTGCTCTATGTCCGTGATTTCCTGCGTGCCCTCCGCGGCGCTTCCGGACGACGACAACAGAAGCAATAAGCCCCCCCATACGATCTTTTCGAAACTTCCCGCCCGGATCAGGCGGATTCCCGGCATTTCTCGCACAGAATCACGCGATCTTCCCTCGAGCCCGACACCCCCCATGCGGCGATGCCTCCGGCGGATAAAATCTTCGAACAGCTCGAACATGCCACATCCTTATTCAGGGTTATCCTCTCCCATCCTATGACATCGGGGAATTTCACGTTCAACCGGACGGACGTCTCGCCCCGACGCCTCTCCTGGATCTCGCGCGGGACGACCTGGCCATTGAATGCCTCTTCGAGGATATTCCTGATGAGAATGGAGACTGGGATGCCCAGACTATCCGCTTTTGCAATGACCTTCTCGCGCAGATCCTTGGGAACGCGCGCACCCAGATATTCTTCTTTCCGCTTCATCGCGGCGCTCCGCGCCTGGTCCCGCATCTCGCGCCCCTGCTTTCTTCCGAGTTCCCTCATCTGCCTCGCGAAATCTTGCATAAAATCATCCCCCCCTAGCCCATGATTGTTTCGAGGCCTAAAATGTATAACAAAAGTTATACATAGTCAAACAAGGGGTCGGCCATGCACGGAGGCCGGCACAAGACCATCGCACAGAAACCAGCACCTGAACACGAGGATGCGCGGATCCGCGGATCTGCGCCTATTCCATGGCCGCGGCCGGCCCATGCTCCAGAGACCTGGCCGAAAACAGCTCGTCATCGACTCCGGCGTTGATCTTGATCTCGCTCAGCTGAAAAATCGAGGCGCTGAGGGTGCGGCGGCTCCTGACCAGCACGCGATCCCATACCCAGGCGTCACCCATGCGCTGCCACTTGATGAACTGGTCTTTTATCAACTCGCCGCTGTTGTCATAGTAATCGATCCGGGTATTGATGCATTCGTCCCAGTTTTTCGTCTTCAGAAACCAGAAGACCCTCTTGCCGTAGATTGGGTTGGCTTCCTTGGGCGTGCTTTCGACGACATAGAACACGGCGTCGTCGACCTGACGCGTACCCAGATATTTATGGTCGTCGTCCTCCAGCGCCCTCCGGCTGACGTCGGCGTACGTCAAATTGGAATTCAGGAAACTGTCACCGAGATCGCGGATCGAAACCCTTCTGATCTTTTTGAGCGCGGGGAGATATATCCATTGATCCACCGGCTTGTCGTGCTCGCTATAGGCCACTCGCATGAACGCGGAGCCTTTCGCCTCCGGAGGATAAGTAGTAAACAAAAGCATCTTGTCGGCGACATCGTCCTTGCCCTTGTAATCCTTCCAGTATCTCAGGTACTCGCTCTTCATGACCTTTCCTTCCTTGTCCTGAAGGATGACCGTGAACTTTCCCTGCTGGTCGTCGCCCGGATACTTGTTGCCGCACCGCTCGAAGATCTGTTTCCCCGTCAGTTCAGGTTCGGATTCCTCGGCAGACGCAATCGATATGCATAGAACCGCAGCCCCTGCCATGCAGATCATGGCGTGGGCGTAGGAATACCAGCGATGATTACGAAGATTCATGACGGCCTCAGTCCTGCTCATGTTTACGCCTTTCTGACCTGTATCGAATCGATTCGACATGACATCCGTCCGGGCACGGGCTGCGAAGATATGGAAGTGAATCGCACCGCAGGCGACGGGGATCCGGCCGGCCTTGCAAACAGCCAACGACTCCGGTGATCAGAGGCTCGCCCGCTTAAAATAGCGCCTCCGGACATCATCGTATAACAATGTTACACAAGCCAGGTATTACAGTACACAACTTTTACAAATCTCTTAACAAGGCGGCAAGCTGTCGCGAGACAAAAAAGAAGAGAAGGGCGCTACCCTTCTCTTCTCGATGGGACTAGACATGGCGGCGCGGCCAGAAAAACGGCCAGCCAGCGGGCGCTATAGCTGAGGCGGCGTGGCCCCGAAGATGGTATCCCAGTCAAACGGCGTACCGTAGCCCTGCGGGTCCGAGCCATCCACCGTTATGCCGGCGCTGGTCGTGGAGAAGGTCGTGGCCTCCTCGTCCGTGGTATTGTTCGTGATACCCTGGAATCCGAAAATCGCCGTGCCCTGGGCGCCGAGATCTATCCCCTGACCGATCCAGCGAATCATGATGTCGTCGCCTGCCCCCCAGGCCACGGTTCCGCCGCTCGCCGTGGTAGTGGGATCAAGCGTGATGCTCGAACCGGTGGCGACATAGCTTCCCTGCAAATGGACCAGTTGGAATTTCTGCGCGTCGGTGGACGTATCGACCCCGTTCCCCAGCCCCGAATCCTGGGAAATGGTGATGCTGCTGCCCGTGGTCGTTCCGCCGGCATCATGAATGAGGTGCATCTCGAAGGCATTGGTAAACTCATCGCCCGTCACCGCCGGAGTCGCATCGACGGTCAGGGTCTGGGTGACGTCCATATCCGGACTGGTCGGATTGGTCTGCGCCCAGCCGGTGTTGAGCGCCGTCGTATTCTCAAAGATCGTACCGGTAGTCGCCGTATCGTCCTGGAGATAGTGCTGGCGCGAGGAAATGCCGTTGGAGCCGCCCAGCATGATGAAACTCTCGTCGCTGTAGCCAAGGCCTGAAGACGGCGTACCGCCGCCGGCTCCTGCCCCCTGATCCGTGATGATCGTCTGGATGAACGTGTCTCCTGTCGCGGTTTCAACCCACTGCACCTGGGCAAACCCGTCGCCGGTGGTCAGGGTTTCGCAGGTAAAGCCCGCGGGACAACTCACACTGACGTTGCCGTTGGCAACGGTCCAGTTATCGAACACCGGGAGTGCTTGCGTCGGGCCGGCGACCAGCAGAAACAAGGTCGCGCCACCGGCTTGATAAAGCTTCGGCATCATTTTCACAGCTGCACGATTAACCATCTTCTGAATCCTCCAAGCACCGTGGCCTGTCAAAAACGCATGGGGTGAACTATTTCGCTACCTTGCGACGACGGAGATGCCTCGATCAACCTCCCCGTCCCAACCCACACTCTACAAATAGACGCAATAAAACCAATGGCTTGATGCTAGCATATGGCTCTCACCGTGTCCATTTCGGACCATGCCCGCGCCATAGCCTGATCCACTACCGTCTATATCGGTAAAAAAGCCGGAAAGACAACTTGCCTGCCACGAGGCCGGCAAACGAGCCCCCACGCGCTTCATACCTTGCCTGAAATATTCATATACACGAGATTGTTTTGCTTGCTGCCGTAATCGACCCTCGTGACAGAGGCATAATCGATCGTCAGACGTCGATAAGAGGTCAATGGCATCTCGAGCGCATCCGTGAGACACATCCGTATCGGACCGACATGGGACACGACAGCGATGCGCCGCCCGCGGTGATTCTCGACGATCTGCCGGATCGCCATCTTCACACGCTCCATATGCGCGTGGATAGGTTCTCCGCCCTCGGGGACAAAAGATACCGGATCCTTCTTCCAGGCTTGAAACTGCTCCGGATAATCTCTGGCGATTGCATCGAAGTACAAGCCATCCCAGATCCCGAACGGACGCTCCTTGAGCTTGGGATCAAAGATTACCTGTGCCCCACAACGGGCGGCTATCTGCTCTGCCGTCGTGCGGGTACGCTGCATCGGACTGCTGTAGATGGCATCGATGGACTGCCCTTCAAGCAAGGCCGCGGCACGCTGAGCCTGCAGTAGCCCCTCGGCGGTCAGCGGAGGATCCTCGCGCTCATCGCAATAGAGCCTGTCCTGCGGGAAATCGGCCTGCCCGTGACGGACGAATAGGATGCTTGTGGTTTTTTCCTTTTCTCTCATATGCACTATATGACGCCGGGTTCATGGCTGGGCTGGAATTGCCGCGGCAATCCCCCCTCCCGGCCGATCTTAAGGCAAATTCCGCGCCATATAGCGCCCAGAAGCAGACAAAAACCGGGGGACAAAAACAGGATCGGACATCAAGTCAACGGGCGGCTGTGGACATGGGGTTGCCCACCATGGGAATGGCTGACCTCGCTGATATCGATCGGCACCATGTTCAGCTTGCCGTGACGTACACCCCGCTCCGCCATGATGGCATTCGCGGTATTTCTGACAATCCCGACAGGTCCACGCATGATCGTGATTTCCAAGCAATTATCATGATCAAGGTGTACATGCATACTGGAAAGCATCAGTTCGTGATGATCGTGGTGGGCCTCGGTAATGCGGCTGGCGAGTTCCAGTTCGTGATGGTTGTATACATAGCTCAAGCTCGCGACACAATAACCATCCCCCGATTTTTCCAGTTGCTCCTTTTCGAGTTGCTGGCGGATCAGGTCCCGCATCGCCTCGGAACGATTGGTATAACCGTGTTCGGCTATGAATTTATCGAATAAATCCGCCAGCACAGAATCAAGCGACATCGTGATGCGTTCCATAATCTGTTTTCCTAAAAGTTAATTAAGTTTATGTTTTGGCATTGTAAAAACGCCCGCTCGCGATCCCAGCGCAAAGATTATCCGACTTTGAAAGAATATCTCAATCAACAATCAGATACATAGTATGAATATTCATTACTGTAAAAATAAGAGCGAATATGGACATCGGCCTCCGCCGCCTCGTCGGCGCCGGTGTCCCGCCAGGCGGGATCATTAGGCCGATGATTAAAAGGTAATAATTTTACCCCTTGTCCCAGGGTAGAAAAACAGGGATGATATTTTCATCTCAACTACCCCACCCCACCTGGGGTGGAATAAGGAGCAAAAGGCCATGATCGTCAAAATTACCGGCATGAGCTGCAATCACTGCGTCAACTCGGTTGAAAAGGCGCTGCGCGCGGTGCCCGGCGTCCAGCAAATCAAGGAGATCCGCCTCGACAATGGAACCGCCGTCATAGAAGGCTCACCCGACACCCAGGCCGTTATCACGGCCATACGTGAAGCGGGCTATTCAGCCGTAGTCGCGTGATGGCCGGTTGCCACCAGAACCTGCAGCTGAATCCCGCCACCCGCTCGGAAGCCATTGCCCGGCTGCGCTCCATCAAGGGGCACGTGGAAGGGATCATACGGATGATGGAAGTCGATTCAGTCTATTGCGTCGATGTCATCAAGCAGATCAGGGCGGTCGACGGCGCCATGGTGAAGGTCGGAGACATCATCCTGCGCAGCCATCTCCATGATCACGTGGTAACCGCGGGGAGCCGGGGGGACGCCGGCGAGATCATCGACGAGCTCATGGAAATCCTGAAATATCGCTGACCCTGGACATCAAATGATGCCATTCCGACAAGGGATGGGACATTACGGTTGACGTCAGGGGTATGACATGCCCCATGCGTCCGACGCGTCGAGAATGTTCTGAAAGAATCAGCGGGCGTCGCCACGGCCACCCCTCCACCCGAGGCGCGCCGCCGCAGCGATGAGCTTTTCCAGTCTGTTTCAGCGCCAGCCCGGGATCGCGGACGCTCAAGCCACTCCTGGCAAGCACCCGAATCCCCCTCCGACAACGGACTCAGCCTGCATCCCGTGACTTATGCCCGGTATCCTCTCCATCATGATCGTGAGGGTGGGAATGGTCATGATGATGACCATGATCGTGGTCATGGTCGTGCTGCCCCTCTCCACCACCGTGGGAATGGGGCACGGCGATATGATCATGAGATACTTCATGGTGGCGCTCGTCCACTTCATGGAAGTGCGACTCGTCGACTTTCTCATGCAAGTGTTCGTGGCCGTGTTCATGCGCATGCAGATGGACGTGGATGTGCGCATCGGATCCATGGGCATGACGATGGGCATGCAGGAATTTCCCGATTATATGCCGGTGCTCCTCGTCCATGTCCTGTTCGGCCAGAATATCGTGCAACAACTCATGAGTCATGAGCGCGAGGGGCATCTCAAGCTTGTTCCTCTCGAGCAGCCCTCGATCATAGAGGATCTTATGGGTCGGCCCGTCGCTCTCGATACGGCCGTCGGTGAGCAACAGGCAACGATCGCATACCTCGAGGGCGATATCGAGATCATGTGTACAGAGCAGCAGGGTTTTATCCGAATTCTTGAGCCAATTGATGAGATTCCTGCGATTCATCGGATCCATGTTGGTCGACGGCTCATCGAACACCAGGATCTCGGGCTGATAGGATAATACCGTAGCCAATGCGAGGCGCTTGCGCTCGCCGAAGGATAGGTGAAACGAGGAACGCTGATCAAACCCCTCCAGACCGACCACGGACAAGGCCTCCTGGACACGGGAGGTAATCTCATGCTCGGGCAATCCCAGATTCAAGGGACCAAATGCAACGTCATCGTAAACCGTCGGACAAAAGAGCTGATCATCGGGATCCTGGAACACGATCCCGATCTTGCGGCGAATTTCTTTCAGGTTGTTTTTACTGACCGGAATCCCGTCGATGACGATACGCCCGGAACTCGCCAGTTGCACCCCGTTCAGATGGCTCATCAGGGTGGATTTTCCCGCGCCGTTCGGTCCTATCAGCGCGACCTTCTCGCCCCGTTTGATCCTGAAGGAAATCCCCTTCAGGACCTTGTGCCCGTCAGGATAGGAGAAATGCAGGTTATCGGCTTCAACAAGGACGCGCTCTGACATCCTATCCTCGCAAGATCAAAGGGATAAGTTTATTGTTCTAATACCAGCCCTGTTCCGCGGCCGTGAAGATCCCGCCGTAATCCGACAATAACAAGGCCAGCGCCAATCCTATCACAATTAGCCCCTTAAGAATGTCCGGGGAAGACGACTTGAATTTGACCATAGAGTGCAGTTCACCCTGATAGCCTTTAGACAGCATGGCTTTATACACGCGATCCGTGCGCTCAAAGCTGCGCACCAGCAAAGTCCCGATAAAATTTCCGTAGATGCGTAATGTCTGCGCATTCGTGCCCGCAACGAACCCACGGGAATGCATCGAGGTATGCATGCGATGCATTTCTTCCAGAAATACATAGGTATAGCGATATGTAAACAGCAGCATCTGAACGATGATCTTGGGACATTTCAATTTTTGCAGCGCGATCATGGAAACGTCGAATCGACTCGAACCGAATATGGAAAAAGAGACGAGAACGATCGCCAGCGCCTTCGTGAAGATCAGCGTCGCATACCTCAATCCCTCCCAAGCGAATGGAAGGCCCAAGACACGGAAGGCGGCTTCACCCGGATAACTGAAGGGCATGATGAAAAAAAACGGGACGAGAAAAACGAGGATGAAGGATAAGCCATGAGAAATAAAATGCAGTGGCAAGGCGCTCATCCCGATGATCACCGCGGCGATCGCCAGTGCAGTGATCGCCACGGGTATGGTCTTCAGCAGCGCGATGGAGATTATCAGTATCCCCAGGGCAAAGATCTTGAACCGCGGATCCCAGCGGCTTATGGGCGAATCAATGCTGGAATATCGATCTATATCTAAGGCCATGGAATCCCCGGGAGGACATCAGGATAAGCACCGTGGAGCATCTTCACGTCGCAACATCGGCCGAACCGGCCGGGTTTGGCGTCGGCCGTTGACCGGCCAGGATTTCGGGCTTGACACGGCTCAGGAACTCGGCGCAGGCACCCACGACTCCTGCTTCTATGATGATTATCGGGATATGCGCGATGAGCACCGCCCCCGCGACCGCATGGAATGCCTCGCCGGTAGTCGCGAGCGCCAGGGCAAGGACAATGCCGGAGAATCCGACACCGGTCGCACCAGCCAGTGCACCGAAAATCATCTCCTTGCGCTTGAGTGAGAAGTGATGACGCTGCTGCCACACCACATAGGCCATCAGTGCCCCGCCGCCCATCATCAGGCAGTTCACACCGATGACAGTCACCCCACCATGCCCGAACAGTATCGCCTGCAACACTAATCCGACCAGAACTGCGGGAAACGCCCGCCATCCGAGGATAACCCCGACCAAACCATTCAGGATCAAATGGACGCTGGTGACCCCGATGGGGACATGAATGAGTGAGGAGACGAAAAATACCGATGTGATGACGGAAATCTTGGGGATTTCCTCCAGATCCATTTTGCGCATGGTGACTGCGGCAAGTACAGCAGTACCGACAAAGCCGGTGATCAACACCGGAGCGCTCAATACGCCTTCTGATATATGCATAGGATCCTGCCAGGACCGTGATCGTTAATTCATAGGGATCTTATCGGCAACCCCTGTATGAAAATGGAGAAAAATTCACTTTGCCGCAGCGGAAGATCGGGAATCGAGCGTCTTGCGCGCCTTGACGTAAAACAATATCCCGACGATGCCGAAGATGAAACCTATCCCGCCCACGATGTTCGCAAAGTTTACACCTTCCTTCAGTTCCTCTATCGCCCGCATCAAAGGCACATTAGCTTCGGCAACCGCCTTGCGAATGGCCGCCTCACTGGCATTCGATACCCCGGAAGATAGCGATGAGACGTCGCTCGACGCATCCGTCCCCGCCGTCTCGTCACTCTCCACGGTACCCGCATCGCCCTCCGTCCCCGACTCGGCGGCCGGGCTGACACCGGTCAATTCATCTCGTGAGATGACAAACTCGGCACGATGCCCCATCCCGGCATTGAGAACGATCCTGAGATCGGTGATCTTCGGGATGTCGAATGAAAACTTTCCCTCACGATCCGTCAATCCCTTGACCAGAACATTTTTGTCGGGATCGGTCACAATGACATCACAGTTCATCGGCTTGTTGCCGTCGGCAAAATACCCTTCCATCATGACCTTGTTGCCCTCGACATAGGCAAACATGTTCACCTTATGCGCGTAGGCATGGCTGGACGCGAGAGACAGGGCGATAACGCCGGCAAGCAGCAGCAGGAAACGGAATTCAAACGCGCTGAAAAGTGCGCCCCAGAAACGGGGCGCACCTTCTACTCCTGCTCCTTTCATCTGAACAACGAAAGTAGACATGAGGACCTCATAATGGCATGTGAGTGACGCAGACCTTACTTCATATCATGGGTGCGAACCCACAGCACGGCCCCGATCTCGATCGGATAGTCCTTGCCATCATGCTGCATGGTATTCTCATCTTCATTCAGCGCGGCAAAACCCCACCAGCCGGCCCTGGGCATCGCATAGGTGAATACACCGTTGGCATCCGCCTTCACCACCTGGGTGATCATGGGATCGGCGGCCGCCTTCAGCTTGCCGTCCTTGTTGTAGTATTCAACCTCGACTTCGGTAAAGGGCGCGGGCTTCCCATTGACCTTGACCACCCCCTGAAACACGTTGCCGGCGTAGATGCCATAGGGACGCGTCAAAGGCGCGATCTCGGTCTTGAGACCGACCTCATCGCCCCAGCCTTCCTCCAGCCCGAAGGCGTTCACCACGACCTTGGTGTAGTGAATGATGAAAGATTCCTCAGCCGGCTCCCAATAAGGCTTCGGCTCGATATAGAACGTGTGATCACAGTTTGACTTCAGCTCATAGGAGACCTTGAATCCATCGTGCGTCTCGCCGTCCGTGCCCTTGAATTTGTTGGGTTTCAGGCTATCCAGCAGGCTCACTTTCTTGCCGCCGACGAGAACACCGAACTGTGCCGGCTTTACCATGTCCATCCCATGACCTTCAAAGGGATGCCAGAACATCACGTCGATATCCAGATTGCGATTCTCATCCTGCCTGACCATGTCATCCGACGGGATAATCATCTGAAAGTGGGCGGAGGCCGTACCGATCGCCCCCATGGCTAACAAGCCACCCAGGAAAAGGCTCAATTTCATTTTCTTATCGCTCATTTTGACGTGCTCCTGAATAGAAGGATTTTTTTGACCAGGACCAATCAGGGGTTACGGCTTCCGGTAGTCAATGGATCTTAACCTCTGATGATTTTATGGGTGATGATCCAGCCATATGATTTTCAATGATAAAACTTGAAGATATGATGTAATCTGTATTATTTCCAGATCACATGTAATATTTTATCCCTCATAAGGTTTCAGTCAAGCTGAATCGACAAGGATGATTAGGGATTAATTGAGGAAAGGAGGACCTCGCCCCGACCACGAGGCGAAGTCTCGTGTCAGGCTCCGGCGAAGGACTTAGGCCGATTTACGAACCACCCGCTTGGCGACGCCGGGATCTTCCGAGTTCTTTTCGACCCAGTGCTTCTTTCCCGCGGTCGTCACCTCACACTTCCAGAAAGGGGCGCTCTCTTTCAGATAATTGATGATGTAACGACAGGCATCGAACGAATCCTTGCGATGCGCGGACCACACGGCCACCAGAACGATCGGATCGGTAGGGATCATTTCACCGACCCGGTGGGCGACCAGACAATCCATTACATCCCACTCGTTCATCGCCTCTTGGCAAACACGCTCGATATGGTGTTCCGTCATTCCCGGATAGTAGTCGAGATTCATCGCACGAACGTCCTGTCCGTCGTTAAAATCGCGCATCGTACCGACGAAAGAAACTACACCACCGTGCTTTCCGGGAGGCAACGCCGCCTTCTCGTAATCCAGAATCTCTTTATACGGATCCAAGACGTCTTTGGTTATAAAAACCTTCATACATCATCCTCCCGTAACCGGTGGGAAAAACGCGACCTCATCGCCACTCTTCAGTTCGTGAGCCGCATCCGTATATTCCATGTTCACGGCGACCAGAATGGTTTCCGGCAAGGGGGCGTTCGAAACCTTCTTCCACAGATCCGCCACCGTTACCTTGCCCTGATCGATGCTGACCTTCTCTTCCGAACGTCCCATGCGGTCACGCAGGCTAGCAAAATACCGTACCTTGAGATCCATAATCGATGCCCCTAATTCATCAAAACGATTCGAATAAACCGGACCCGTCAGGCGTTGGCCGAACGGCGCCAATGCCCCGACTTACCGCCGGATTTCTCCAGCAGACCGACTTCCGAGATGACCATTCCGCGATCCACGGCCTTGCACATATCGTAGATCGTCAGAAGAGCGACCTGCACCGCAGTCAAGGTCTCCATTTCGACGCCCGTCTGCCCGCCGCAACGCACAACGGCCTTGCAATACACCGCGCTCTTCTCCGGTTCGGGCACGAGTTCGACATCCACCGCCGTGATCAGGATGGGATGGCAAAGCGGGACGAGATCGGGGGTCTTCTTGGCGCCCATGATCCCGGCGACGCGTGCGATGCCCAGCACGTCTCCCTTCTTATGAGAGCCCTCCATGATCTTTTTCAGGGTCTCCGGCTGCATATAGATCCGGCCTTCGGCAATGCCTTCCCTGACCGTCACGTTCTTGTTCCCCACATCGACCATGTGGGCCTCGCCGCTGGCGTTGAAATGTGTCAGATCGTTATAGCTCATGGCTGTCCTTCTTCCCTCGCTTTCTAATGTCTACGCTACCAAAGACGTGCCGGCCAGAAGACTAGCCGCCAATCTGAGTCATGCTCGCCCGCGAACGTGAAATATCCGAGACATTGATCTTCGCGGCCACGCTCGCGGCCTTCTTGGCCTCGAACCCGTCTTTATGTTTCTCGTCAAACGCCTTGCGGAACAGGGCCACCACATCGTCATCCGAGGCGCCATTCCGGATCAGGTCTTTCAGAAGATAGGGCTCTTCCGAATACAGGCAGTTCATGATGCTCCCATCCGCAGTGACGCGGATGCGCGAGCAGTTGCCGCAGAGGCTGCGGGTGAAGGCGGGAATGACCGCGACCTTACCCGCATATCCGGGGACCTGATATATGTGATGTTCCGTGCGGGTACCGCTCGAAGGCTGGAGCCCGTGTCCCTTGTAGTAGGTCTCGATCTGGCCGCACAAATCGGCGGCGCTGGCAAAATGCTCGCCCGTTTCCCAGATCTGATGGGCGTCGAAGGGCATGAATTCGATGAAACGCACCGTGATCGGGCGATCTTTGGTCAACTCGCAGAAGGGGATCAGTTCGTCTTCGTTGAAGCCGCGCATCAAAACCACATTGACCTTGACCCGCGGAAAACCGAGTTCGACGGCAAGGTCGATGCTCTCCAGAACCTTCTCGAGACCGGAGCGCCGTGTAATTGATTCGAACTTGTCGGCCTGCAGGGAGTCCAGGCTGATGTTGACCCCCAACAGACCGGCGTTGCGCAGATCTTTTGCATATTTGGGGAAGAGCAGCCCGTTCGTCGTCAGGTGGACGCCCTTGACGCCCGGGGTTTTGACTGTTCGCGCCACGATATCCACGATGTCCGGGCGCACCGTGGGCTCACCCCCGGTGTAACGGATTTTTCTCACCCCCATGCGGGCCAGGATCTCGACGATGCGCAGTATTTCGTCGGTACGCAACACCATGTCTTTTTCTTTGAACTTCACGCCCTCTTCAGGCATGCAGTAGGTGCAACGCAGATTACACTGCTCGATTACGGCGATTCGCACATAATCAAACGTGCGACCATGACGGTCTTGCAGGGGAGGAAGTGGATTCAGAGGAGGATTTTCTTGCGGTACAGATGCTGGCTCACCGGCGAACGCCCCATACGACGTTTTATGATTCAGAGGGTTGTTGAGCATAACTATATCTCCTCGACGGCTTTTGCTTATTTGGAGTATTCAAACAATCTTATCGTCTGTCATTCACCTTACAGTACTGACATTCAGGAGCATCGACCGCATACTCCAAGCATCCGCAAGCATTGCTCCAAAATCCGTCCCTGAGTATTTCGAAAAGCGTTGAATATGTGTCCGTTGCCAGACACCAGAGCCATCCTTGACGAGGTGAGTGGGGCAGATCAAAGCACCGACGGCCAATGTGCGCCCCATGTTGCATGCCCTTGCATAGCGAGATCTTCGAATCAGGCACTGCCGAGCAGTCGCTCCTCGCACCCTCTCCAGAAAGACCGGTAAGACTTGTCGAAGGATAACATAAATTTACATAATACGAAATTATGACTCGAAGCCTTGTCCAAGATCTTGCCCTATATGACGCTCCGAGATTAAACATCGATATCACCCTGAATTCATACAAGTCTCACGATAAATAAGAAAGGCTGCGGCTTTGGTTTTTCCGGCCTGAAGTTAGTATTATCGGACTCAAGCGCGAGATCTTTCGGATCCATCTCTATAATCCTTTGGAGCCACCCCATTCAATCCGAGGCAATCTGCAAACTGCCTCCCTGACGAGAACCCATATGAAAAAATCGACTGCATATCATCAAGGTGCCTGGGAAACCAAACCCCATCTCCCCACTGCCCGCTCGCACTGTCCCACGGCCAGCTACCAAGGCAAGATCTATGGTTTCGGAGGAGGAGGCCCCAATTTCAAGAGCCTGAATTCGGTCATCATCTACGACCCGGAGACGAATACCTGGGGAAAGGGTGCCGACATGCCGAGCCTGCGCTCGGGCGCGATAGCCACTACGGTGGGCGACGCTATCTATATCATCGGCGGCGGTTTTAAACAGGAAAACGGGACCTTCCGGTTTCTGAGGACTACCGAGATCTATCATCCCGATACCGACACCTGGGAGCTGGGTCCGGACATGATCATGCCCCACGACTATCCCGCGGGCGCCCTGCTCGATCACTATATCTATATACTCGGAGGCCATCACCCGGACGCCACCCTCTCGGGTCCCAAGACGGATCCGGGTTTCGATTTCTGCGAGCGACTGGATCTGCGCACCGGCAAATGGGAACAGATCGCCTCGCTGCCAACCCCCAGATTCGCCCTTGATGCCGTGGTCGTGAACAACCGCATCATGACCATGGGCGGGGTCGCGTTTACGCCGGAGGGGTTCAACAATTTCGACCATATCGAGACCTTCGATCCCGCCACTGGGAAATGGTCGCGCGAGGAAATGACCTTGCCCTGGACCGCCGCCGGAGCTTCTGCCTGTCAGATTTCCGATCACCTCTTCATCTTTGGGGGATATAGCGGCGACGGAATCAGCGACCACTGCGCCTGTTTCGACTTCACGCGGAACGAATGGCACATCATGCCCCCGATTCCACAACCTCTCGCCGCCACCGGGGTAGGCATTATCAATAACTCCATCTATCTGCTGGGAGGATGGGCAGACGATGGGCGCACCCCTCAGTCTTGCTGCTACGCCTATACATTTGCCTGATCCGACCCGCTCACCGCGGCGACCCCATGCGTGGATGACAAGCAATTAGAGCGCTACAGCCGGCATATCCTGCTACCGGAGATCGATCTCGCCGGGCAGGAGAAGCTGCTCGACTCTCAGGTTCTGCTCATCGGGCTGGGGGGGCTCGGCTCTCCGGCGGCCCTGTACCTTGCCTCCAGCGGAATCGGTCGCATCATCGTCAATGACCATGATTCGGTGGATCTCGGCAACCTGCAGCGGCAGGTCATCCATACCACCCTTGATCTGAGCCGGCCCAAAACGGAATCCGCCCGGGATCATCTGCACGCGATCAATCCCGGCCTCGATATCGACGTGATTGGTCATCGCCTGACCGCAACCGAACTCGCGCACTACGCCAGCCAAGTCGACGTGGTCATCGATGCCAGCGACAATTTCATCACCCGGTATGCGATCAACCACGCCTGCGTTGCAACTCGAACCCCCCTGGTCTGGGGGGCCGCGACTCGCTTCGATGGACAAGCGACGACCTTCAGGAACGATTATGAAGAGGCCCCCTGCCTGAATTGCCTCTATCCGAACCAGCACGCGCAGGATGCCATGGGCTCCTGCGGCGATAATGGGGTGTTCGCGCCCGTAACCGGGATTATCGGCGGCATCATGGCCGCCGAGACCTTAAAACTTCTACTCGGGGTAGGGATAACACTCCACGGGAGGCTGTTACGGATCGATGCAACCGCCCTCGAATGGCGCCAGTCCCTGTTCACCAGGGATCCCCTGTGCGAAAGCTGTTCCCCTCCCCGACAGGCCCCGCCCTCCCGGGCCGATGCGAAGTAATCCGGTATTAACGGTCATACCGGAACGGTCGATACGCTGCCTATGAAAACCCGTCGCCAGGATGCGGATCCAATCCGTTTACGCTATAATTTTGACGCAGTATCAGGCGTAAATCCCGCTGACAGCCGTCTCACACGGGTCCATTCGTATTGCATCGCATTCCTGATTCGATTCCAATCATTCATGGGCTGGAGGTTCAGATGAAGGCCAAAGATCGACGACTCGCAGAACTTCGCGACGCTATCCCGGAGGTATCCCCCGAAGAAGCGCTTGCCCTCAGCCACAACGGCGCCGCGCTGCTAGATGTGCGCGACACGGACGAAGTCGCCCAGGGAAGTCCGGTCGGCGCCTATCGTCTCGGGCGAGGCTTTCTGGAATTGAGGATCGAGGATATGGTCCCGGATCTCGACCGCACTCTGCTCGTCATGTGTGCGGGCGGGGTTCGCTCGTTGTTCGCCGCCGAATCGCTGAAACGGCTCGGCTATAAAGACGTCCGCTCCGTGGGCGGTGGATTCAGCCGATGGAAGAACCAGGGGAAACCGTTTGAAATCCCGCGCATCCTGGACGCCGAGGCGCGCGAACGCTATTCGCGCCACTTGCTGATGCCCGATGTCGGTGAGGCGGGCCAGCTCAAACTGCTCGACAGCAAAGTGCTGCTGATCGGCGCGGGCGGACTCGGCTCACCCGCGGCCTACTATCTGGCCGCCGCCGGCGTGGGCACCATCGGCCTGGTGGACCACGATGTCGTCGACCGCAGCAACCTGCAGCGGCAGATCCTTCATACCGATGCCCGCGTGGGCATGCCCAAGGTCGAGTCGGCCCGGGTCGCGCTCGAGGCGTTGAACCCCGGGATCGAGGTCATCGGTCACCGCACTCACCTCGACAGCACCAATGTGGAAGAGATCCTGTCCGGATACGACGTGATCGTGGACGGAACGGACAATCTGGCCACCCGCTTCCTGATCAACGACGCATGCGTCAAGCTGGGCAAACCGAACGTCCACGCGGCGGTCTATCGGTTCGAGGGGCAAATCACCGTCTTCTGGCCCACGTACGACAAACAGCATGGGAACTGCTACCGCTGCATGTTCCCGGAACCTCCGCCGCCGGAATTCGCCCCGTCGTGCGCCGAGGCCGGGGTCCTTGGAGTCATGCCGGGAATATTCGGCCTGCTCCAGGCGATAGAGGCCATCAAGATACTGCTCGACCTCGGCGATCCGCTGGTCGGACGGATGCTGCATTACGATGCCCTGTCGGGCCGGTTCACCGAGCTCAAGGTCAAAAAGAATCCGCACTGCCGGTACTGCAGTGAAGGCGCGGTATTTCCCGGCTATCAGGACTACGCGCAGGTATGCGCATCTAACGCCTGAAAAACGAAGGCCGGGCCATGAGAGTGCTCATGGCCCGGCCCGATCCCCACATCAGCGACGACCTCGGTCTACGAGGCGAACCCCGACGCCATGTGATCCAACCCCTCGCCGCCTTCCATGATCTTCGCCGTGATGGTCATGGCCTGATACTCCCCTATTCCCAGCGCATCGAGCAATGCCGGAGGCACCTGGGTATCCACGGCCTCGCCGATACCGTAGCCCTTGAGCAGCCTGTCCGCAAGAAACACCAACTGCGGATAAACGGCATGGATCTCCAGGTAATTCTCATTGTGGTGCTCACGGACCGCGATCACTATCTCTTCAGGCAATTGCCACGCCTCCATCAGCCACGCCCCGATCATACCGTGATCCGTACCCAGTACCCGCCGCTCGATGAGATCGACGGGTTTGTCGGGATACTTACTGATGAACTTGTTGAGAATCAGAAATTCCTGCTTGAACAGATGACCCAGCAGCAAGTGCCCGAAATTGTGCAGAAGACCCGCGAGATAGGCCATGCCGGCCGGGGGACGCGTCTCCTTTGGCACCGCGCTGCTCAAGGCCTGCACCAGCGCCGCGCTGTACACGGCATGGCGCCAGAAGGCATCGAGTCCGAGCGGCACGTTTCGTGCGACCTTGAATGGCCGGGCTGCCGTCGCCCCCAGCGCCAGATTCATGACCGTGTTGAAACCGAGCACCCGGGTAATCGCCGTATGCACGGAATCGACCTTTCCCTGATAGCTGAAAAAGGGGGAACTGGCATAACGCATCACCTGGGACGCGAGGCTCGGATCCAGCTCCACGACCTCCACCAGCTCCTTGACGTCGGCGTCGGGCTTCGCACTCAGACGCAGAATCTTCTGCGTCATCTCCGGCATGGGCGGAAGCTTTTCCAGCCGCCGGATACGGGCCCGCAGATCCAGCAATGGTTGCTCGTTATCCTTCGCCACGTCGGCGTCGGAAGGCGCCGACTGTGCGTTGTCCGCTGGCATCACTCGTGCGGTAGGCATGCTCATATCAATCCCGTCCTTCGGCTTTCCTGATTCGCAAACCCTTCCGGTATCGAGACCGTCGACCTCCGTCGCATCGACATCGGCATACAGGATTCTATTGGAAAGTATCGGCAAAACATGGCGCGGAATCCAAAACCATTGCGCGATTCTTGACCTGGATCGCCGTCCGAATGAGAACCGGATCACAACGCCGGGCCGGACGCGGCACGCCACACCCATGGGCGCCGCGCCAAACAGTTTGACACCCCTCGCCAAATCATAAAAAATAACGGCCGAATCAATAATAAAATTCACTCAGACAATAACTTAACAAGCAATTGTCTATCGACCCACCCCCTCCCCCGCACGGCGCGAGGCCACGACCACATCCTAATCATGCAGCGAGTCTGGTTAATCCACGATCCCATGCGCCAGACATCCCGCGTTTGCGGGCCCTCGCTGACCGGCGGGATTTTCATGCTGTCTCTCCTGATAGCGACGCCGGCAATGGGTAATCCCGCCGCGGACGACGATCAATGGACCCTCTGCAGGACGCACGCGGAAACCGGGATGCCACCCGATGCGCCCGACGCGCGGAACGATGCCGCCACGGTCATCACCGCCGACGAGGCCGAGACCCTGGATCGAGATACCGTGGCCCTACATGGGGATATTCGCGCCAGGCAGACCGACCAGTATCTGCGCGCCGACTCGGCGATCTATGACCGGACTTTAGACCGGCTGAATGCGGAGGGAAACATCCGTTACTTCAAACAGGACCTCGCGATCAGCGGCGACAACGCCGAGGTTTCGCTCGGCAGGGATACCGGCGTCATCAATGAAACCAGCTATGACCTCTTTTCAAGACATGCTCGCGGTACCGCGGAATCCGCGACGGTCGAGAGTAAAGACGTCACCCTGTTGCGCGGGGTGACGTATACGACATGTGACATCGGCGACGACTCTTGGCTGCTCAGGTCCAGCACGTTGCGCCTGAACCAAAAGAGCGGGATCGGCACGGCCAGGAATATCAGGCTTTCATTCAAGCACGTTCCGTTCTTCTATTTTCCTTATCTCAGCTTTCCGATCGACGATCAGAGAAAAACCGGATTCCTGGCGCCGAGTTACGGCCATTCGGACGACAACGGGACGGAGCTCAGCCTGCCCTTCTACATAAATATCGCGCCGCAATTCGACGCCACGCTGGAGCCGCGCCTCATATCCAAACGCGGCACCATGATCAAAGGTGAAACCCGCTATCTGAACCCCATCGGCCGGGGCCAGCTCAATCTGGAATACCTACCCGGCGACGATCTCGCCGACAGGGATCGCGGACTCATCAACTTCCGGGACAGATCGCGCTTCACCAGCCGGCTGAGCTCCGGCATCGACATCGCCCGCGTATCGGATACCGAATATTTCCGCGATCTCGGCAACAGCCTGAGCGTATCCAGCATCACTCATTTACGGCAGCTCGCCAGCCTCGATTACCAGAGCGACCTGTGGACATCGAGCGTCCGCCTGGAAAACTATCAAACGGTCGACGACACCATCCCGAAAAACAGCCGGCCTTACCAGCGCCTGCCGCAGGTCTTGTTCAAAACCACCCGACCGGACGAGGACGGCACGCTCAACTACAACCTCACGGGCGAATACGTCGACTTCAGGCACGACACCCGTATCTCCGGCAGCAGAATCGACCTGAAACCGAGCGTCGAATACCCGCTGCGCTCTCCGGCCGCCTTCCTCGCGCCCATGATCAGCGTGAGGCATACTCAGTACGACATCGATGACGGCGGCGCCGCAGGAGTCGCCCACATCAGCCGGACCCTCCCTTCATTCTCGCTGGACAGCGGCATCTTCCTCGAGAGAGACAGCCACTGGGGAGCGAACCCGATGATCCACACCCTCGAACCCAGGCTGTACTATCTGTACAGCCCATTCCGTGAACAGACGGAGATTCCGCTGTTCGATACCGCCTTGCCCGATTTCAGTTACAGCCAGCTGTTCCGCGATAACAGATTCAGCGGCAGCGACCGGATCGGAGACGCCAACCAGATGACACTGGCCCTGACCACGCGCTTCTTCGAAAAGGAAACCGGCAAGGAGCGGCTACGCGCCAGTATCGGGCGTATCTTCTATTTCCAGGACCGCGAGGTCGGCCTGAGCAACCAGATCGCGGACAGCAGGGCGTCGGACATCGTGGCCGAGTCGGCCGCATCCCTTGTCCCGCAGCTCACCACCAGGCTCGATGTGCGCTGTGACCAGGAAACCGATGAAATAGACAAAGGGAGTGTACAGCTGCAATACATGCCGAACTCTCGCAGCATCGTCAACATCGCCTATCGCTACCTCGACCCCACCCTGAAGCAGTCCGATATATCTTTTCTCTGGCCTCTGGGAAGGCGCTGGCATATCATAGGTCGTCGCAATTATTCCCTGCTGGACCACCGCGCCCTGGAAACTTTGGCGGGCCTGGAATATCAAAGCTGTTGCTGGCGCGCCCGGATCGTCAATCGCCGCTATGTCAACGACGACCTGGGGGAAACCAGGGAAAATCTCTATATTCAATTCGAGCTGAAAGGGCTGGCCGGGATCGGCGACAGCCTCGAAAGCGTATTGGAACAGGGTATCCTAGGATATGAAAACTAGATCTTCGCCTGACGCCGGATCCTCTTGCGCCACATCGATACCGGGTCCGGCGCCGTTTCTCGCCATGTTGATCCTGACGCTGATACCCGCCTTGTGCCCGGGCGCGGGCGTGGCGGGAGATCCTCAGATCATCGATCGGATCGTCGCCGTCGTCGACAACGACGTCATCACGGAAAGCGAGCTGAGCGACAGGATCGCGACCGTAAAACTCCAGTTACGCCGGCAAGGTATGCAGCCTCCCTCCGGGCCGACGCTGCAGAAACAGATCCTGGAGCGCGCAGTACTGGAGCGGATCCAGCTTCAGCTTGCCGAAAGCAACGGTATCCGCGTCGACGATGAGACCCTGAATCAGGCCATCAGCGGAATAGCCTCTCAAAACAATATGTCATTGGAAGAGTTCCGCGACGCATTGCAGAATGATGGCTTCGATTTCGTGAAATTCCGGGAAGACATCCGCAAGGAGATCACCCTGCGCCGGCTGAGACAGCAATACGTCGACAGCCGCATCACCATCACCGACCAGGAGGTCGACAGCTTCCTCGCCACGCAGCGTCGCCAGGGGAACGGATCCGACGAATACCATATCGGCCACATCCTTATCGCCCTGCCGGAGGCGGCCACCCCGGAACGAATCCAGCAGGTCCAGACGCGGGCGGACGATATCCTGAGCCAGCTGCGATCCGGGGCGGACTTTCACCAGATCGCCATCTCCTCATCCGATGGACAACAGGCGCTCAACGGCGGCGACCTGGGGTGGCGCAAGGCCGGCGAGCTCCCGACGCTGTTCGCCGAACTGGTGCCCAACATGAAGCCCGGCGAAATCAGCAATCTGATACGCAGCCCAAGCGGCTTCCATATCATCGAGCTGTTCGATCATCGTACCGGTCAGCAGCATATCGTCACCCAGACCCTGGCGCGCCATATCCTGGTACGCCTGAGCGCGCTGACGACCGATGGGAAGGCCAAGGAAATCCTCGCGGATGCGAAGCGGCGCATCGCCGCGGGCGAGGACTTCGCCACACTGGCCCGGAACATCTCCGAAGACAAGGCCTCCGCCTCCAACGGCGGAGATCTCGGCTGGGTGGAACCGGGTCAGATGATCCCCGATTTCGAGGCGGCGATGGACAGGCTGTCCCCGGGCGAAATCAGCGATCCGGTCAAGACCCGTTTCGGCTGGCACCTGATACAGGTAGAGGATCGGCGCGAATACGACGATACGGAAGAGTTCACGCGCGACAAGGCCCGGGATGCGATCTACCAACGCAGGATCGAAGAAGGCACCGAGGAATGGCTGAGACGCTTGCGCGATGAGGCGTACGTCGAATACCGTCTGTAGACCCTGCACGACCCGCGACCGGCACAGTGGACAGTAAACCCTCTCTTATCGCCCTGACGCCGGGAGAACCGGCGGGTATCGGCCCCGACATCTGCCTACAGCTCGCCCAGCAAGACCTGCCCGCGCCGATCGTCGTCCTCGCCGACCCGGATCTGCTGCACGCGCGGGCGCGCCGGCTCGGACTGCCGCTCACCCTGAAAGAATACCAGCCGGGCCGGGAGGCCCGCATCGCGCCGGCGGGTACGCTCGAGATACTCCCCGTGCGCTGCGCGCGCAACGACGTCTGCGGCACCCCCGATCCGGCCAATGCCGCCTATATCCTGGAAACGCTGCGGCAGGCAGTCCAGGGTTGCGCGCGGGGCGAATTTGCAGCCATGGTCACCGGGCCGGTCAACAAGGCCGTCATCAACAGCGCCGGGATACCCTTCACCGGGCACACGGAATTCCTCGCCGAAATCACCGGGACCGACGCTGTCGTCATGATGCTGGCGACCCCCGGGCTGCGCGTCGCTCTGGTCACGACACACCTCGCGCTCAAGGAAATATTCGGCGCGATCACCCGTGAGAAGGTCACGAGCACCTTGCGTATAACGCACGACGGCCTGCGCAGGTTTTTCGGCATCGACAACCCGCGCCTCCTCGTCTGCGGACTGAATCCGCACGCGGGGGAAGACGGAAACCTGGGCCGCGAGGAAATCGAGATCATAAATCCCGCCATCGCCGCGCTGAGGGACGCAGGGCTCCAGATCATCGGCCCGAAACCGGCCGATACCTCCTTTCTCCCCGCCGATCTCACCGACCTCGACGCGGTCGTCGCGATGTATCACGACCAGGGACTCCCGGTGCTCAAGCACATGGGTTTCGGCAAGGCGATCAATGTCACCCTCGGGTTGCCGATCATCCGCACCTCGGTGGACCATGGCACGGCGCTGGAACTGGCCGGGACCGGCCGCGCCGACGCCGGCAGTCTGGATGCCGCGATCCTGGCCGCGGTTGAAATGGCGCGGAATGCCCGATCGACACCCCCGGACTGACGTGATGCACCGTCCGCGCAAGCGCTTCGGGCAGAATTTTCTACGCGACCAGGACGTGATCGCCCGGATCGTCAAGGTGATCGGCCCACGCCCCGGCGACCACCTGATCGAAATAGGGCCCGGCCTGGGCGCCATTACGGTTCCGCTCCTCGCGCACAGGATCGAGCTCGATGTGATCGAACTCGATCGCGATCTGATCCGGAGCCTGGAGCAGATCGAGGTCCCGGGTGATGCCACCTTCCGGATCCACAATGCCGACGCGCTGGAGACGGATATCCGCGCCCTGGGCCCCGACGGCCGCGCACTGCGCGTGGTCGGCAATCTCCCCTACAATATATCCACACCGCTATTGTTTCACTTCATCGAGCAGCTCGACTGCATCGAAGACATGCATTTCATGCTCCAGAAAGAGGTCGTCGATCGCATGGCGGCCGGCCCGGGCAGCCGGGAGTACGGACGACTCAGCGTCATGCTGCAGTATCACTGCCAGGTCCAGCCGCTCTTTACCATCGGCCCCGCGGCGTTCTCCCCCCAGCCCAAGATCGATTCCAGTATCGTCAGGCTGACGCCTCATCGAAAACCGGACATCGAAGCCCGGAATTACGATGCCTTCTCGCTCCTGGTCGGAACCGCCTTCGCCTATCGGCGCAAGACCCTGCGCAACGCACTCAAGGGATTGGCGACGGACGCGGCCTTTGCGGCCGCTGAGATCGACCCGAATCTGCGGGCCGAACAACTGCAACTGGTGGAATTCATCCGATTGAGCGAGGCGATCTCATCCGACGGGGGCGTCTGAATCGGCGCGCGGCCCCAGCCCCCGGGTGTTCCGCTCGATCCATTCCCGCGCCTCCTCCTTGATCATCTCCGCGGTCTTGCCCTGCGACTCGATCGCGGGCCCCACGACCACGGTGATCGTGCCGGGCCGCTTGATGAACCCTCGACGCGGCCAGAACTCGCCGGCGTTGTGCGCGACCGGAACGACGGGATATCCGCTCTTCGCCGCGAGTACGGCGCCGCCGATACCATAGCGCCCGGTCTGTCCGGGCGGGACGCGGGTCCCTTCGGGAAAGATCACGACCCAGCGGCCGTTGGCCAGGCGTTCCCCGCCCTGCGTGACCAGTTGCTCCACGGCCTTGCGCCCGGCGCGCCGATCGATCGCGATCGGTTCGAGCATCGCGAGCCCCCAGCCGAAGAACGGAACCCACAGCAGCTCGCGCTTCAGCAACCAGACCTGTGGAGGAAAGATCTTCTGCAACGCCAGAGTCTCCCACGCCGACTGATGCTTGCAAAAGACGATGGCGTTGCCCACAGGAATGTTTTCACGGCCGCGCACCTGATAATCCAACCGGCAGGTCAGTCGCAGCCACCACAAATTGAAGCGGGCCCACCGGGTAATGAAGGCGTATCGTACGGTGAACGGAAACGGAAAAGTAAGGACGGCGAGCGGCGCGAAGACCAGCGTCGACAACCACATGCCGAGCGCGAAGAGCAGAGAACGCAGAAACAGCACGGGATCAATCCGCGCCGAGCCGTGCGATCAGGGCAGACGCCGCCGCCGCGAGATCATCGTATACCTCGACATTCGCGGCCCCGGGCAGCTCTCCTTCCGCTTTTCCACCGCGGCCGCTGCGCAGCAACACCGGCCGGGCGCCAGCGGCGCACGCCGCCGCGATGTCGTCGAGGCTGTCGCCGATAAAGGGCACATCGGCCAGATCGACCTCCAGGCGCTGCGCAGCCTCCAGCAACAGACCAGGCCGTGGCTTTCTGCACCGGCATCCATCATCGATGCTATGCGGACAGTAGAAAATCGCCTCGATGCGACCGCCCTCGCGCGCGATCTCGCCGTTCATTTTCGCATGAATGCGCGCGAACGCCCCGCCATCCGGCGCTCCGCTCGCGATGCCGGGCTGGTTCGTCGCGACCACGAGATGAAACTGTGCAGCGGTCAAACGGCCGATGGCGCGCAGGCTGCCGGGTATCGGCCGCCATTCGTCGACCGTACGCACGCCGGCCGGCCGCCTCTCGTTGATCACCCCATCACGGCCGAGAATCACCAGGCGCATCGCCGGCCTCCCGCGACATCAGGCCTGGTTGAACAGGCACGACAGGTCGGCGACCTGCATGAACAACCCGCGCAGCCGGTTGAGCTGGGCGAGCCGGTTGCTCCGCACGGCGGCGTCCTCGCTCATCACGAGCACCTGCTCGAAATAGGCGTCCACCGCCCCGCGCAGCCCGGCCAGATGCGTCAGGACACCGCTGTAATCCGCCCGCACGGCCAAAGGGCCGATCGCCTGCTCGCAAGACTCCATGGCGGCGGCGAGCTCCCGTTCGGCGGGTTCAGCGAGCAGTGCGGGCGTGACTTCCCCGGGGATATCCTGCTCGGCCTTGCGCAGGATATTGCCGATGCGCTTGTTCGCGGCCGCGAGACTCGCGGCCGCCGGCAACGCCTGGAAACGCACCACCGCCCGGACCCGCGCGTCGAAATCCAAGGGCTGCGCCGGACGGCGCGCCAGCACCGCCTCGAACGCCTCGATATTTATCCCCGCCTCCAGGTAGTAGGCGCGCAGGCGGTCCATCATGAAGCCGTATACCTGCGACGCGACGGCCTCCCCCGCCTCCAGCGCCCGCCCTTGTGAGCGGTAGATGTCCGCCGCCGCGTCCAGCAGGCGGACGAGATCGAGCGGCAGCCCACCCTCGATCACGATACGCAGGACGCCCAGCGCGGCGCGCCGCAGGGCGAACGGATCCTTGTCACCCGTCGGCACCTGGCCGATGCCGAAGATCCCGACGAGGGTATCGAGTTTGTCCGCCACGGCCAGCGCCCGTCCCGTCGCGGTGGCGGGCAGACGGTCGCCGGCGAAACGCGGCAGATACTGTTCCTGCAGCGCCTGCGCCACCTCATCGGCCTCGCCGTCATGGCGCGCATAATACCCGCCCATGACGCCTTGCAGCTCGGGAAATTCGCCGACCATCTGGGTCATCAGATCGCATTTCGACAGATGCCCGGCACGTTCGGCGCGACGCGCATCGCCATCCAGCTCCCGCGCTACCGTGGCGGCCAGGGTAGCGACCCGGTCCGACTTGTCCCGCAGGGACCCCAGACGACGCTGGAAGACCACCTGCTCCAGAGCGGGGAGACGCGAGGCGAGCGTGTGCCTGCGATCCTGTTCCCAGAAGAACATGGCATCGCTGAGCCGCGGGCGGATCACCCGTTCGTTACCGGCCCGCACGACGTCCCGATCCGTGCTGTCGATGTTGCTCACCGTGATGAAGGCGGGCATCAGGCGGCCGCCTCCGTCGACAAGGTGAAAATATTTCTGATGCCCCTTCATGGCGGAGATCAGCGCCTCGGCGGGAACCTCGAGAAAGCGGCGCTCGAATCCACCGCGGATCGCGACGGGCCATTCGACCATCGCCGTGACCTCATCGAGCAGCGCCTCGTCGATCACCGCCTCGGCGCCGGCCATGGCCGCGGACTCCAGAATCTGCGCGCGCACGGCCGCGCGGCGCGCGGAAAAGTCGGCGATGACGCGCCCTTCGGTCTCCAGCAGCGGCGCATACGCGGCCGGCGTGGGCAGATAGAGCCTGCCGGGATGATGGAAGCGATGCCCGCGGGTCTCGCGCCCCGCCTCCAGACCGAACAGGCGCAGGGGCAGGATCTCGTCCCCGTAGAGCAGGACGAGCCAGTGCACGGGCCGTACGAAAGTCTCTTCGAGTTCGCCCCAGCGCATACGCCGCGGTACGGGCAGGGCGGCGATCTGCTGGCGGACCAGCTCCGGCAACAGATCGCGTACATGACGCCCCTGCTGCTCCCTGCGAAACACCAGCCACGCGCCCTTGCCGCTTTCCTGCGTCTCCAGCGCGTCGATCTCGACGCCGCAGGAGCGGGCGAAACCGAGGGCGGCCGGCGTGGGAATGCCCTGGTCGTCGAAGGCGGCCGTCAGGGCCGGCCCACGCCGTTCCTCCAGGCTATGCGGCTGCACGCCGGCCAGCCGGGACACCAGCACCGCAAGGCGCCTCGGGGTGGCATATACCTTGATATCCTCGAACCCCAGATTCAGCTTGCGCAGCCCGGCGCGCATACCCTCGCCGAGGGCCTCGCTCAGCGAGCGCAAGGCCTTGGGCGGCAGTTCCTCGGTGCCGATCTCGAGCAGCAGGTCGTGATATTCGCTCATCCGCCGTCCTCCGGGGCATCGCCAGCGGACATGGCAAGGGGAAAACCCAGGAGCGAGCGCCGCTCGTAATAGGCCCCCGCCACCGCCTCCGCGAGGCCGCGCACACGACCGATATAGCGCGCCCGCTCGGTCACGCTGATCGCGTGGCGGGCATCGAGCAGATTGAAGACATGGGACGATTTAAGCATCAGCTCATAGGCCGCGAGCGGCAGGCCCGCCTCGATCATCCGCTTACTCTGGGATTCACAGCCATCGAACCAGGAAAACAGCAGGTCGATATCCGCGTGCTCGAAATTGTAGGCCGACATCTCGACTTCGTTCTGGTGGTATACGTCGCCATAGGTGACCCTTCCGGCCGGACCGTTTTTCGACCACACCAGATCATAGACGCTCTCGACGCCCTGCAGATACATCGCGATCCGCTCGAGTCCATAGGTGATCTCGCCGGTCACCGGACGGCAATCCAGTCCGCCGACCTGCTGGAAATAGGTGAACTGTGTGACCTCCATGCCGTTCAGCCAGACCTCCCAGCCGAGCCCCCAGGCCCCCAGCGTGGGCGACTCCCAGTTGTCTTCCACGAAACGGATGTCGTGCACCAGGGGATCGATCCCCAGCACGCGCAGCGATCCCAGATAGAGCTCCTGGATATCCGGCGGGGAAGGCTTGAGCATGACCTGGAGCTGGTAATAATGCTGCAGACGATTCGGATTCTCTCCGTAACGCCCGTCCGTGGGGCGGCGCGAGGGCTGGACATAGACCGCGCTCCACGGTTCGGGGCCGATCGCGCGCAGGAACGTGGCCGGATGAAAGGTGCCGGCGCCGACTTCCATGTCATAGGGTTGCAGCAACACGCAACCCCTGGCGATCCAGTAGTGCTGCAAGGCGAGGATCAGGCCCTGGAAGGTCGATATATCGGGGGTTTGCGTCATAAGAATCGGCCAGTAAATTTCGATGAGCGGTGCGGCCCGGCACGCCGGCGCCTCCCGCAGTATAGCGTTCGTCCACGCGGATTTACATCGCGGCCGGCGGGCGCCGCGCCGGGCACCCGCCTCCCGGGGATCCGCTGGACCGCCATGGACGCCGCATGGTATCAACGGCGAGCTTTTTCCCGCAAGCGCGCCGGGGCGGGCGGGGTGGGAAAAATGAGACCTGGTCGCTAAGGCCGAGGAACCGCATGCCGATGTAATGGCATCAGGCAACATCACTCCGGCGACCAGCGACAATGAACCCGACATCCGCCCCGCAATGGCACACCCTGGTCAACCAGGCCCAGCATCTCACCGGCAGCACGATCACGGATCAGGCGGAGAACTACCTGGTCGGACTGCTGGCGCAATTTTCGGCCAAACCGCTGATGATGGCCCGGGTTCTGGCCTTCGATTACCTGAATGATCCGCTTCTGCAGGCGAAGTCCCGCAGCGAGCGATTGAAGGATATCGGCGACCACTGCCTGCTGTTCGCCGGCCTGTTTCCCCAGCACGCGGAACGGCGCCAGGTCCGGCTCGGCCATATGGTCGAACTGGGACAGAACGCCTACCACCAGTTACATGAGTCCGCGCCGTTCGAAGCCGGCGGTCTGTACTCCGATCTCGCCCGCGGATTCGTCACCCTGATGGACCTGCTGCACGCCATACGCGAGCTGAGAGACGAGCGCGCGCGCCTGTCCCCGCTGCATGCCTTCGATCTGTGGAGCGACACCGGCAGCCGGCACGCCCTGCGCGTCATCCGCACCTTCACCGACGCCACCCCGGTCAGATCCCCGCAGTACAGCGACAGCTTTCTGATGTAACAACATATTTCCCCCGCGGCGCGGTCTCCGGGACATCGCGGCCCGGCCGCGCCCGCGCGCCTTTTCTCAAACTTTCCCGGATTTGCTATCATCAGCCCCTCCTCAGCGGGAACGGGCGATACCTCGAAACGACATGGCGACACAGCGCAAGGCCGTGGCACTCATCTCCGGCGGGCTGGATTCCATGCTCGCCGCGCGCGTCGTCCAGGACCACGGCGTACATGTGGAAGGCATCAACTTCTTCACCGGCTTTTGCGTAGAGGGCCATACGCACGCGATCCGCCGCAAGGACTCCGCCCGCCCCAAGCGCAACAATGCCCTGTGGGTCGCCGAACAGCTCGGCATCAAGCTGCACATCGTCGATGTGATCGAGGAATACAAGGACGTCGTCCTGAATCCCAAGCATGGCTACGGCGCGCACATCAACCCCTGCCTGGACTGCAAAGGATTCATGGTCGGCAAGGCGCGCGAATGGATGGAGCAAAACGGCTTCGACTTCATCATCACCGGCGAGGTCCTGGGACAGCGCCCCATGTCGCAGCGCCGGGACACCTTTCCCGTCGTCGCCCGCGAGTCGGGGGCGAACGACCGCCTGCTCCGCCCCCTGTGCGCCCGGCTGCTGTCCCCGACCCTGCCGGAACGCGAAGGCTGGGTCGATCGGGCCCGTCTGCACGATTTCAATGGCCGCTCCCGCAAACCCCAGATCGCGCTGGCGCGCTCCTATGGGCTGCACGACTATGCCCAGCCCGCGGGCGGCTGCTGTTTCCTGACCAACGAACAATACGCGGTCAAGATAACGGATCTATGGAAATCGCGCGGACGCCGCGATTACGAGCTCGACGATATCATGCTCCTCAAAGTCGGCCGCCATCTCCGGCCACGGCCGCACTTCAAGCTCATCGTGGGTCGCGAAGAGGGCGAAAACAAGTTTCTGGAAGGTTATAAAAATCGCTATACTGCGTTCCGTTCGACCAGTCACACCGGCCCCCTGGCCTTGCTCGACGGCACGGCCGACGAGGCGGATCTGCAGTTGTCGGCGCGCCTGGTGGCGCGTTTCGGCAAGGGAAAGGACGCGGCGTCGGTCAGCGTGGAGGTCACCGGCCCGGGCCATCCGCCGCGCAGCCTCGAGGTGCGCCCCCTCGGCCAGGACGAAATCCCCAGCGAGTGGTATATCGCATGAATCGCCATACCCTCGACGTGCGCTACCAGCTGTGCCCCATTCCGGTGATCCGCACCCAGAACATGGTGAACAAGCTGCCGGCCGGAGACATCGTCGAAGTGCTGTGCACCGATCCGGGAACGCTCCACGACATCCCCGCCTGGTGCCGCATCAACGGCCACCGGCTGCTCGATTCAGAACAAGGCAAGGATGAGATACGGATTGTCCTGGAAGTGTGCAGGTCCGCTTGAAATATGCCCCAAAATGGAGCCACATGGCACCGAAGTGGTGCGATTACCCAGGGACATGCGGCGAAAAATATCGTTATCCTTCTGTATTACAAGTAAATTCCGGCATGGCATGCTTTCTGCTATCCGGTAAGAAGTCCGGCCCTGCAACCATCTAGTCTTACAGCGTCTTCGGAGGATTCAAATGTCACAAAAAGTGTTGAAAATGATCAAGGACAATGAGGTCAAATTCGTCGACCTCCGCTTCACCGACACCCGTGGCAAGGAACAGCACGTCTCGTATCCCGCCCACCGGATCGACGCCGGCACCTTCAAGGACGGCGTGATGTTCGACGGCTCCAGCATCGCGGGCTGGAAGGGTATCGAGGAATCGGACATGATCCTGATGCCCGACGCGGAGACCGGCGTCCTCGATCCCTTCATGGACGAAACGACGCTGATCATCCGCTGCGACATCATTGAACCGCGCACCATGCAGGGTTACGAGCGCGATCCGCGCACCATCGCCAAGCGCGCCGAGGCCTACCTCAAGTCCACCAAGATCGCCGACACCGCCTACTTCGGTCCCGAGCCCGAGTTCTTCATCTTCGACGACGTGCGCTGGGGCGCCAACATGGGCGGCGCCTTCTACAAGGTCGATTCCGACGAGGCCTCCTGGAACTCCGAGCGCGTGTTCGAAGAGGGCAACATCGGCCATCGCCCGAGCATCAAGGGCGGCTATTTCCCGGTACCGCCGGTCGACTCGCTGCAGGATATCCGGTCCGCGATGTGCCTGGCCCTGCAAGAGATGGGCGTGGAGGTGGAGATCCATCACCACGAGGTGGCCACGGCGGGCCAGTGCGAGATCGGCACCAAATTCGACACCCTGACCAAGCGCGCCGACATCAACCAGATCCTCAAATACGTGGTCTGGAACGTGGCGCACGCCTACGGCAAGACCGTGACCTTCATGCCCAAGCCCCTGGTCGGCGACAACGGCAGCGGCATGCACGTGCACCAGTCGCTCGCCAAGGGCGGCAAGAACCTGTTCACCGGCAACAAGTACGGCGGCCTGTCCGAGCTGGCGCTGTACTACATCGGCGGCATCCTGAAGCACGCCCGCGCCCTCAATGCCATCACCAACGCCAGCACCAACAGCTACAAGCGTCTGGTGCCCGGCTTCGAGGCGCCGGTACTGCTGGCCTACTCGGCCCGCAACCGCTCGGCCTCGATCCGCATCCCCTGGGTCTCCAACCCGATGGCCCGCCGCATCGAGGTCCGCTTCCCCGACGCCTCCGGCAACCCGTACCTGACCTTCGCCGCCATGATGATGGCCGGACTGGACGGCATCAAGAACAAGATCCATCCGGGCGACGCGATGGACAAGAACCTCTACGATCTACCGCCGGAAGAACTCAAGAATATCCCGACGGTCTGCCACGCGCTCGACATGGCGCTGGATTATCTGGACAAGGACCGCGACTTCCTCAAGGCGGGCGGCGTATTCACCGACGACGTGATCGACAGCTACATCGAACTGAAGATGTCCGAGGTCACGCGCCTGCGCATGACCACCCACCCGGTCGAGTACGACTTGTATTACAGCATGTAATCGCCCCGGACGTTTCCCCCACCACACTGAACCCCCGGTCACAAACCGGGGGTTTTTCTTTGACATCCGGCCCGATCCCGGCTACATAAAGGGGATGCTCGGGACAACATCGATCAGGCTGCGAGGCGCCCTCCCGCCGGTGCTTGCCTGCCTGCTTGGGCTCGCGCCCTGCGATCTGCCGGCGGACATCTACAAGCAGGTGCAGCCGGACGGCACGGTCAGCTATTCCAGCGAGCCCCTCCCCGATGCCGAGAAGATCGACCCGCCCCTGCCCCAGGTCATACCTTCGCTGCAGCCGTCCACCCGCGACACGATGCCGTCACAGGCGCCGGCGGCCGCCCCGTCCCCCTATGCCGGACTCGACATCGTGGAACCCGCCGACGATCAGGTCATCTGGAACAACGCCCGGGAAATCGAGGTCGGCGTGTCCCTGACCCCCCCGCTGAAGGCGCGACAGGGCCACCGCCTGGTGATTCTTCTGGACGGACGCCCGGTGGAAGGGGCAGGTGACGGGACGCGCCTCACCCTGCCCGAGGTCGACCGCGGCTCGCATACCCTCTCCGCGGAGGTGCACGACGCCGCGGGGCGGATCCTTATCCAGTCCGCACCGGTCACCTTTCATCTCAAACAGCACTCCTCCCTGTTCCCGGGCCGCCGGTCGGCCCCATAATGATCGCACCCCTCGCCGGTTTGCCCTAAAATAGGGCGTCGCATGACCCACCCCTGGAGGGCTACGACCTGATGAACGGGCGTGCTCGCCCCCGGCGGCACCGGCACATTCTACAGGCAGGATCTTATCCATTTGTTTTGAATAGATTTTTACCGGCCTTCCCGGACCGTCACAAAAATTGCCCCGCGGCCAGGCCTGCCCACGCGTGATTGGTTTGCTTCTTGCAAAAATGGGGCTGTGCTAGCGAATACGATGACATCCACGCGTACTGACCAGCGTATCCTGGAAAACCTCAACACCGCGGTGTTGCTGTTCAGCGATGCGCTCGAGCTCAAATACATCAACCCGGCGGGCGAAATCCTGTTCGAGGTCAGCGCGCGCCGGATCGCCGGACAACCCGTCATACGGCTGTTTCCGGAATCCCCGGACTTCATCGAGGCGCTGCGACGCTCACGGCTCAGCGGGCACCCCTATACGGAACGCGGCGCCTGTCTGCGCATGCCCGACCAGCGCATGGTGACCGTGGACGCCACGGTCACCCCGCTGCAGGAACGCAACGGCCATGAACTGCTGCTCGAGCTGCTGCAGGTGGATCGCCACATGCGGATCGCGCGCGAAGAAAACCTCATCACGCAGTACAACAACACCCGGATGCTGATGCGCGGCATGGCCCACGAGATCAACAATCCGCTGGGCGGCCTGCGCGGGGCGGCGCAACTGCTCGAGCGCGAACTGGACGACGATGCCCTCAAGGAATATACCCGGGTCATCATCGGCGAAGCGGATCGCCTGCAGTCCCTGCTGAGCAGGATGCTCGGCCCGAACGCCATCCCGCTCAAGCGCCGGGTGAACATCCACGAGGTCACCGAACGCGTACGGGCGCTGATCCAGGCCGAGGCGGGACCGGGCGTCACGATCCTGCGCGACTACGATCCCAGCATACCCGAGCTCCACGCGGACGCCGATCAGCTCATCCAGGCCGTACTCAACATCACGCGCAATGCCCTGCAGGCCATCAATGGCAACGGCTCGATCATGCTGCAGACGCGGACCCAGCGTCAGTTCACCCTGGGCCACAAGACCCACAAACTGGTAGTGCAGATCAGCATCATCGACAGCGGCCCCGGCATCCCGGCCGACATGCTCGACAAGATCTTCTACCCCATGATCAGCGGCCGACCCGGAGGCACCGGTCTGGGACTGCCCATCGCGCAGTCGATCGCGAATCAGCATGGCGGGCTGATCGAATGCGCCAGCCGGCCCGGCAAGACCGTTTTTTCCATCATACTGCCACTCGAGGAACACCATGAGCAGCGATAACGGACACATCTGGGTCATCGACGATGACCGCTCCATTCGTTGGGTGCTCGAAAAGGCGCTCGCCAAGTCCCATATGCAGGTCACCAGCTTCAAAAGCGCCTCCGGCATCATGGATCGCCTGAGCGCCGAACAGCCGGACGCCATCATCGCGGACATCCGCATGCCGGGCATGGACGGGCTGGCGCTGATGGAATTGATCAAGACGAGTTACCCGGAGCTGCCGGTGATCATCATGACCGCGCACTCCGACCTCGACAGCGCGATCGCCGCCTATGAAGGCGGCGCCTTCGAATACCTCCCCAAGCCCTTCGACGTCGACGAGGCGACCGATCTGATCAACCGCGCCATCCGCCAGCATCGCCGCAACAATGGCGCCAAGTCGCACGAGGCGAATCCGCATTCCCCGGAGATCATCGGCGAGGCGCCGGCCATGCAGGAGGTGTTCCGCGCCATCGGCCGTCTGGCGCGCTCGAACATGACGGTGCTGCTCACGGGCGAGTCCGGCACCGGAAAAGAGCTGGTCGCGCGGGCGCTGCACCGCCACAGCCCGCGCTCCGGCGGACCGTTCATCGCCATCAACACCGCCGCCATACCGCGCGAGCTGCTCGAATCCGACCTCTTCGGCCATGAGCGCGGGGCGTTCACCGGCGCCCAGAACATGCACCGCGGACGCTTCGAGCAGGCGGACGGCGGCACCCTGTTCCTGGACGAAATCGGCGACATGCCGGTCGAACTGCAGACGCGGCTGCTCCGCGTGCTCGCCGACGGCGAGTTCTATCGCGTGGGCGGGCATTCTTCCATCAAGGTGGACGTACGCATCATCGCCGCCACGCACCAGAATCTGGAGGAACGCGTCAAGGCGCACCTGTTCCGCGAGGACCTCTACCATCGCCTGAACGTCATCCGCATCCATATCCCGGCGCTGCGCGAACGGCGCGAGGATATCCCGATGCTGATCCAGCATTTTCTCAATCGTGCGGCGCAGGAACTGGCGGTCGAACCCAAGACCCTCGACAGCGAGGCGAGCAAGTTCCTGGCCCAGTTGGAATGGAACGGCAATGTCCGCCAGCTCGAAAACACCTGCCGCTGGCTCACAGTGATGTCACCCGGGCGGGTGATTCACCTGGAAGACATGCCGCCGGAACTCAGACACGAACTCCCCGCGGGCGGCGAGACGAGCGTCTGGGAAGCGGCGCTGCAGCAATGGGCCGATACCCGGCTCGTCCAGGGCGGATCCGATCTGCTGGGCGATGCAGTGCCGCGCTTCGAGCGCATCATGATCGAGACCACGCTGCGCCATACCGGCGGCCGGCGTCAGGAGGCGGCCAAACTGCTGGGCTGGGGCCGCAATACGCTGACGCGCAAGATCAAGGAACTCGGCATCGCCGAGGACGATACCGTGCCGGAGGAGGAACGGGTCGAATCGTGAAGGGGTGAACGGTAATGGGTGATGGGTGACGCCAGCCCTTCAGTCACTCATCACTGTTCACCCATTACTCATTCTCATCACCGCCCCTCAGGCGCACACCGTCTGACCGTTGAGCCTCAGGGTGCCCGTCAACTGGCCGACTTCACTGAGGCCGTGCCGTTTGAGATAGGCGGCGATGCCGGCGTTGATCTTGGGGCACAGCAGTGGATCGTAGAACAACCCGGTGCCGACGCCGACGGCGGTCGCCCCGGCGATGAGGAACTCCAGCGCGTCCTCCGCGCTGCACACGCCGCCCTGGCCGATGATCGGCACACCGTGCGCCCGGCACACCTGATAGACCTGATGTACCTTGAGCACCGCGATGGGCTTGATCGCCGGCCCGGACAACCCGCCCTGATTGTTGCCGATGATCGGGGTACGCTGCTCGACGTCGATCGCCATGCCGGTCAAGGTATTGATCACCGCGAAGGCATCGGTCCCCGCCTCGATGCAGCGGCGCGCGTTTTCCGCGATATCGGTCTGATTGGGCGACAGCTTGGTGATGAGCGGTTTATCGGTGACGGCGCGACAGGCCTCGACCACGCGGGCCGACATGGCGGGGTCGTTACCGAACTGCACGCCGCCCTCCTTGACGTTGGGGCAGGAGATATTGATCTCCATGGCGTCGATCGGCGAATCGTCGAAGATACGCGTCACCTCGACGTATTCCTCGACGGTGGAACCGGAGACGTTGGCGATGAAACGGGTCTCGGAAAAATCGAGCCGCGGCAGGATCTCCCGCACCACGTGGTGCGCGCCCGGATTCTGCAGGCCGATCGCGTTCAGCATGCCCATCGGCGTCTCGGTGACGCGATGCGGCGGGTTGCCCAGACGCGGATGGAGCGTGGTCCCCTTCAGGCATACCGCGCCGACGTCGCGATTGGAAAACCCCTCGACGCGGGTATATTCCTCGCCGAAACCGACACAGCCCGACAACAGCACCAGCGGCGTGGCGAAACGCATGCCGCAGAAATCGAGCTCGAGTGCCCGCTTGTCGTCCTGATTCACCGCTTGACCACCCATCGCGCAGAGGTTATTACATCAGGATTTTCCGGAGCCGCTCGCCGCATGTTCCACGTCGTCCTGTTTCAGCCCGAGATCCCGCCCAACACGGGCAATATTATACGCCTGTGCGCCAATACCCACACCGCCCTGCACCTCATCCATCCGCTCGGTTTCGCGCTCGACGACGCCCGGCTGCGACGCGCCGGCCTGGATTATCACGAGTACGCCCCCGTGCGCGAACACCGGGACTTCGCCGCCTTCCTGCACGCGGTCGCGCCGCGCCGCGTCTTCGCCTGCTCCACGCGCGGCGCCACGACCCATACCGAACCCGCCTATGCGCCCGGAGACGCCTTCCTGTTCGGGCCCGAGACACGCGGACTGCCGGGGGAACTGCTCGATCGCCAGCCGCCGGGGCATATCCTCCGCATCCCGATGGCGCCGCGCTGCCGCAGCCTCAATCTCTCCAACGCGGTCGCCGTGATCGTCTATGAGGCCTGGCGACAGCAAGGCTTCGCCGCCGGAACCTAGGGTGGTCGATCACCCCGCCGGCTGCGTCGACTCGCGCAGACCCGCGCACAGGCGGCCGATCACGCCGTCCCAGTCGCCCGCCGCGGCCTGCCGGAACAGACGCGCCGAGGGATACCACGGACTGTCCGCGCGACCGCGCATCCAGCGCCAGTCCGGATTGTGGCACAGCAGAATCCAGACGGGTTTCCCCAGCGCGCCGGCCAGATGGGCGACCGAGGTATCCACCGTGATCACCAGATCGAGGTTGGCGATGAGGGCCGCGGTATCGGCGAAATCCGCGATCCGGTCGCCGTAATGCCGGATCTCCGGATGCGCGGCCAGAAACTCCGCATCCTCCGCCCGTAGTTCCTTCTGCACGCCGACGAAGGTGGCCGGCTCGCCGAGCAGCGCCCGCAGGCGGGACAGGGGCAAGGAACGGTTATGGTCGTTGGGGTGACGCGGATCCCCCGACCACGCCAGCCCCACCCGCGGCCCCCTCGCGCCGGCGAGAACGGCCGTCCAGTCCCGCACCTTTGCGACATCCGGCAGGAGATAGGCGGCCCCGGCCGGGATGCTGCCCGCATCGGTCCCACACGCCAGCGGCAGACTCAACAGCGGACAATGCAGATCGAAGGCGGGCAGCGCCTCGCCCTGCGCCAGGACCCGGACCGGACCCTCCAGGCGGGACAACAGGGGTTTCAGGGCCGGCTGCACCTCCAGGATCACCTCGGCCCCGGCATCGGCCAGGTATTTCGCATAACGGCAGAACTGGAGCGTGTCACCGAGGCCCTGTTCCGCCCACAACAGGAGGGTGCGCCCCGCCACCGGCGCCTGCCCCAGCCAGGGCGGCTCGACGAAATCGCGGAGGGCCTGCGTCTGCGGACTCCTCCAACGCCATTCATACTCGTGCCATCCCGCGGCGAAGTCCCCCAGCGACAACCGGCAGAGCGCGGCGCCGCAATGGGCGGCGGCCGAATCCGGCGCGCGCGCGGTAGCGGCGTCGAAGCTCCGCAGGGCCTCCTCGCACCGATCCAGATCCTGCAGCACCAGGCCTCTGTTGATCAGCGCCTCGACGTGATCCGGCCTCAGACGCAGTGCCTGTTCGAAACAGCCCAGCGCCTCTTCATAGCGGTTCAGGCGGCGCAGCGTATTGCCGCGGTTGTTGAGCGCCTCGTGCATCTCCGGCCTGAGGCCGAGCACGCGCTCATAGCAAACGAGGGCCTCGTCGTAACGCCGCAATTCATGCAGGATCAGGCCGCGATTGTAGTGCGCATCGACGAGATCGGGGCGCAGCCCCAGCGCCAGGTCGTAACTGGCCAGCGCTTCATCCTGGCGCCGTAACTCCTGCAGCACCAGCCCGCGGTTGTACGCGGCCTCCACCGAATCGGGCATGAGCGCCAGGGCGCGATCATAGCTGGCGATGGCGTCCTCGCGGCGCCCCAGGTCGTGCAGGACATTGCCGCGGCGATACCAGGCCTCGGCGAAGGCCGGCTCCAGCGCCAGGGCGCGATCGTAACTCGTCAGCGCCTCCGGATAACGCCCGAGGGACTGCAGGGCGATACCCTGGATATTGAAGGCGCGTTCCGAGTGCGGATCGATCGCCACCGCCCGCCCGGCCAGGCGGGCGGATTCTTCCGGATGTCCGAATTGCAGGGCCAGGATCGCCAGCAGGCACAAGGCATCGACATTCCCGGGCGCGATACCGAGGATCTCCCGGCAGAGCGCTGCCGCCTCCGCCGGCCGGCCCGCCTGGTGCAGCGCTGCGGCCCGTCGCAACGCCGCGGCGGTCACGCCGTCATCGACCGTCGCCCCGTCGTCGCGCCCCGATCCTCCCCGGCCCCTCGACATCACACCTCCCTCAAGACCGCCGGCGGGATCTCGTCACCGGGGGCAGACGCCGTCCGTCCCCGGGAGACATCCGCTCACGACGAGATGGCGGTCCGAGACCGCGCGCACGGCGAAATCCTCCAGGCCCGCGCCGGCGAGCTGCGCGCGCACCTCTTCCGGGCGATAGGCGGCCAGCAGCGAATGAAAGAAGTCGCGCCGGAGCACCGCGGGCGCCCCCGCGGCATGGCGCTCCGTCAGCGCCTGTGCCGCCGCCTCGTCTTCCGGGCGCATCAGGTCCATGACGAATACCGCCGCGCCCGGGCGGGCGCAGCGCCGAACGGTATCCCACAGGATCGCCGGATCGCTCAGATGATGCAGCAGACTGTTGCTGACGATGGCGTCGTACCCCCCCGGCAGCGGACAGGCCGGCAGATGACCCCGGATGAGCCGGACCCGATCCTCGAGCCCGTGCCGGCGCACGCGTTCCGCCCCGTATCCGAGCATCGCCTCCGAACCGTCCACGCCGTCGATGGTGAACAGGGGAAACCGCTCCGCCAGGCGCACCGTGACATCGCCCGGTCCACAACCGAGATCGAGCATGCGCCCGCGCGGCGCGCGCCCCGCCCAGGCCTCTCCGCACAGACGGACGAACATCGCGTGCGGCTCGGAGAAATCGGCCTCGGAATAGGCACGCGCCTGCGCCTCGTCTTCCATCAACTCGGGTTCGGGCACGCGCTTCATGCCGGCGACCTCCGAACGAACTCAGAACGGCAGGCGCTCGCCCGCGAACAGCATCGGCAGGCTTTCCCGTTCACGGATCAGATGGGCGCGGCCGCGATCGACCAGGACCTCCGCCGCACGCGGACGGGAATTGTAATTCGAGCTCATCACAAACCCGTAGGCGCCGGCGGAGCACACCGCGAGCAGGTCATCGGGCCGTAGCGCGAGCGCGCGTCCCTTGCCCAGAAAATCCCCGGTCTCGCACACCGGCCCGACGATGTCGTACTCCCGGGCGGGCAGATCGGCGTGCGGGGCCACCGGCAGGATCTCGTGCCACGCATCGTATAAAGCGGGCCGGATCAAGTCGTTCATGGCGGCATCCACGATGGCGAAGTTTTTCCCCTCGCCCGGCTTGAGGTATTCCACCCGCGTCAGCAGGAGGCCGGCATTGGCGACGATGGCCCGCCCCGGCTCGATCAACAGCCGGCCGGGCCGGGCGCCGAGCCGGGCCGACAGGGCCGCCGCGTATTCCGCGGGCGACGGCGGCCGTTCCGCGCGATAGCGCACGCCGAGTCCTCCGCCCAGATTGAGATGATGCAGTTCGATCCCCCGCCGCGCGAGCCTGTCCACCAGTTTGAGCAGGCGATCCAGCGCATCCTCGAACGGCGCGGTCGAGGTCAACTGGGATCCGATATGGCAATCCAGCCCGACCAGATCGACATGGTCCATGCGAACGGCGCGGACCGCCAGTTCCTCCGCCTCCGCCACCGGGATACCGAATTTGTTTTCCTTGAGCCCGGTCGAGATATACGGATGCGTGCGCGCGTCCACGTCGGGATTCACGCGCAGGGAGACCGGCGCGCGGCGTCCCGACTCCCCCGCGACGGCGTCGATCCGGTCGAGCTCGGCGGCGGACTCGACGTTGAAACAGGCGATGCCGGCCGCCAGCGCGCGACGGATCTCCTCCCGTGTCTTGCCTACCCCGGAGAACACGATCCTGCCGGGGTCGCCACCGGCCGCCAGCACCCGCTCCAGCTCGCCCAGCGACACGATATCGAACCCCGACCCCAGGCGCGCCAGCAGGTTCAGCACGGCGATATTGGAACAGGCCTTGACGGCGAAACAGACCAGATGCTCGCGGGCCTGAAAGGCCTGGTCGAAGGCCCGCCACTGGCGCTCGATCGCGGCGCGCGAGTAGACATAGCAGGGGGTGCCGAACTCGGCGGCGACGGCGCGCAGATCGACGCCCTCCGCGTTCAGGACGCCGTCCCGATAGGTGAAATCTTCCATCTGGATCATCCGGCCTGTTGGGGGTCGGCCCGGCCCTCGCCGGGCAGATACAGATCACCTTTCTGACCGCAGGCGGCGAGCAGCAGCAGGCACGCCACCCCGATCATCGCCCAGCGCCGCCGCGCGCGCCGCTTCGACTGTTTTTTTTCATGCATTTTTGCTAGCTTAACCGCGAAGACAGGATGGAGACGCCCGGACCGGGCGTTCGCTCCGGACCCGCTGAAGAGATCTGGCCCCAGTATAATCGGTTCATGCGGCACAGGCTAATCGCCCCCCGCCGGCTCCCGCCGGTCCCCGCGCGCGAATCCGACGACCGCGTATGAATGCCGGTCTGCTGCCCGCGGTCGTCCTCGAACCCGCGACACCCGCGCGGGCGAGCATCCTCTGGCTGCACGGCCTCGGCGCCGATGGCCACGACTTCGAATCCCTGGTGCCCCATCTGGGACTGCCCGCGGAACTGGGGGTGCGCTTCGTGTTCCCGCATGCCCCGCGACGCCCGGTGACCATCAACGGCGGCACGTCCATGCGCGCCTGGTATGACATCACCGGCGCCGTTCCACCGCGCGAGGACGACGCGGGCATCCGGGCGTCCGAACTGGCCTTGCGCCGACTGATCGAACACGAGATCGCCGCCGGTATCCCGCCCGCCCGCATCGTCCTGACCGGATTTTCCCAGGGCGGCGCCATCGCCCTGCACACCGGCCTGCGTTACCCGGAACCCCTGGCCGGCATCCTGGCCCTTTCCACCTATCTCCCGCTCGCGGACACCCTGGAACGGGAGGCCCACCCCGCCAATTCGGCCATCCGGATCCTGATGGCGCATGGCACGGAGGACGCCATCATCCCCCTACCCAAGGCGCAGCGCTCCCGCGAGGCACTGGTCCGCCTGGGGTATCCGGTGGACTGGCGTCTCTATCCGATGGCGCACATCCTCTGCAGCGAGGAGGTCGCCGATCTCTCGACCTGGCTGATCGACCGGCTCAGGCCGGAAGCCCCTCAAAACACTCGAAAAACGTAACACTCTCCGCTCGCCTCCCCCCGGGCCGCGGCAAGCCCCCCTGGTCAGGCGGCCTGCTCGGAATCCGTCTTAAGAAGTAACCGTTCGGGGCCGTTACAGTCCTGGAGAGAGGGTCGAATATTCTTACCGGGCAGAGGAGTTTCCGATGGAGGTGGCACATCCAGTCATCGGCGATACCCATTTGAGTCATTTTTTACCCCTGAATCAGCTGGATCCGGCATCGCACGGGGAACTGATGCGCTCCTCCAGCATAGAGCGGCTGCCGCCGGGGCGGTGTCTGTTTCAGCGCGGGGACGTGAGCGCCCGGACCCTGTTCCTGATGAGCGGCCAGCTCGCCCTGCTGCCCGATGGCCAGGACGCCCGAATGCTGCGCGCGGACACGCGCGAGGCCTGCGCGCCGATCGACCCGCACAGCCCCCGCCGGGTGACGGCGCTGGCCCGCACCAGCGTCACCGTACTCAGCGTCGATTCGGAACTGCTCGCCCGCCTGCTGGAACGCGGCAGGAACTCCTCTCCGCCGGTCGTACCCGCCGGGCACCCGGCCGCCCCGGACGATGGGGCCACCGACGACGCCTGGCTGTTCCGGTCGCCTCTGTTCGCCCGCCTGCCCTGGCCCCACCGGCAGGTACTGAAAAACCGCATGACCCGGATACGCATACCCGCCGGAAAGACCCTGGTCCGCGAAGGCGAGCCGGCCCGTTCTTACTATTTCATCGAGCAGGGACGCTTCCGTCTGACCCGGCGCAGCCGGCACCGGCGCCGCGATACCCTGCTGATGGAGACCGGTCCCGGCACCGGCATCGGGGAATACGGACTGATCACCAACGGCCGCTGCGATACCACGGCGACCGCCCTCGAAGACTGTCGCGTCGCCGGGTTCTCCAAGGGGGAATTCCTCACCCTGCTGGTCAAACCCCTGCTCAAATGGGTCGGCTACTCCGATATCGCCCCCGAACGACCCTCCGGCTCCATACTGCTGGATGTACGGCCCGCGCGCGCCTTCCAACGGAGCCACCTGCCGGGCAGCGTGAACCTTCCGCTCAGAATCCTGCGCCGGCTCGTCTGCCTGCTCGACCGCGGCCACGGATACCTCATCTATTCGGATAAGCCCGGGGACGGCAACGCAGCGGTATTTCTGCTCGCCTGTCACGGCATCGAGGGCCGCCTGCTGGGCGACGCGGGCGCAGCGGAACGGCGCAACAACCCCGTGACCGGCGCGCGCGGCTTCAGACCGTTGCACGCCTGAGCCGCCGGAATCACTGAGCAGGCAAGCGACGACCATGCAGCATTACTACATAGGCCGACAACCCATCTTTGACGCGCGACAGAGCGTGATCGGATATGAGCTGCTGTACCGCCGCCAGGATCAGGCCCACGCCAAGATAATCGACGGGGATCAGGCGACGTCGCAGATCTTCATCAACAGCTTCCTCGAGATGGGGCTGGACAAGGTCGTCGGCAAGCACCAGGCCTTCATCAATGTCACCCGGAATTTCATTACCAATACCGATCTCCTGCCGCCGCCCAGCGCTCAACTGGTGCTGGAAATCCTCGAAGACATAAAAATCGACGACGCGGTCATCGCCGCCGTGCTGCGCCTGAAGCGGATGGGCTATATCATCGCGCTCGACGACTTCATCTACCATCCCGACCTGAAGCCCCTGGTCAGCATGGCCAATATCATCAAGCTCGACGTACAGGCCCTGAATCATGTCGAGCTGGAGGAGCATGTGTCGATCCTGAGCGAATATCCGGTCAAGCTGCTGGCGGAAAAGATTGAGACGCCCGAGATGTTCGACCGCTGCCTGGAACTCGATTTCGATTACTACCAGGGATATTTTCTCTGCAAGCCCCGCGTCCTTTCCGGACGCCGCCTGCCCGCCAATCGGGTCAACGCCATGCGCATGATGGCCGAACTGCAGAACCCCGAGATCGACATCAAGGAACTGGAAGCCCTGATCTCGCAGGACCCGACCATGAGCTACAAGCTCATGCGCTACATCAATTCGGCGGCCTTCACCCTGAGCAAGAAGGTGGATTCCATCCATCACGCCATCGTCTATCTGGGCGGAAAGGAGATCAAACGCTGGGCCACCCTGATCGCCCTCACCGGCATCGATGACAAACCGGACGAACTGATCACGACCTCGCTGATCCGCAGCAAGATGTGCGAACTCCTGTCGGAGGATCACCCTCAGTTGAACAAGGACTCGGCCTTCATCGTCGGCCTGTTCTCCACCCTGGACGCCATGATGGACCAGCCGTTGCCCGAGCTCCTCGGCACCCTCCCGCTGAGCCCGGAGATCACCCGGGCCCTGCTCGACCGACAGGGCCCGTACGCCGTCATCCTGAACAGCGTCATCGCCTACGAACGCGGCGAGTGGGACAAGCTCGAATGCGCCGCCCTCAGCCGGGAGGCCATCACGGAGATCTACCTGCGCTCACTGAGCTGGTCGAACACCATCATGCAGGAAATCAAGGCCGACGCGCCGCACTAGCCCACGCCCGCCCCGCCCTCCACGCTCGCACCCGGGGAGCCCACATGCCCGTTGAACCCGGGACGGAACTATCGTGTAAAATCCCTGCGGGCACCGGCCGGTCGCGAAACCGGGGATGATCCCCGCACCCGGCGCGCCCGCACGCCATCATGGATACGGAACCGACCGAAGCGATCTCCGTGGATCGGGATGCCCTGATCCTCTCCCTGCGCGCCTTCCTGCCGGAACACTGCCTGCTGAGCGCGGCGGAATCCCTGCGCCCCTACGAATGCGACGCCCTGTCAGCCTATCGGCAGTGCCCTCTGCTCGTGTGCCTGCCGGAAACCGTGGAGCAGGTCCAGGACGTGCTGCGGACCTGCCACCGGTTCGGCGTCCCGGTGGTCGCACGCGGCGCGGGCACCGGCCTCTCCGGCGGCGCGCTGCCCCTCGCCGACGGCGTGCTGCTCAGTCTGGCGAAATTCAATCGTATCCTGGAGATCGACCCCGCCAATCGTCTCGCCCGCGTGGAGCCGGGCGTACGCAACCTCGCCGTGAGCGAGGCGGCGGCCCCGCACGGCCTCTACTACGCCCCCGATCCATCGTCCCAGATCGCCTGCACCATCGGCGGCAACGTGGCGGAAAACTCTGGCGGGGTACATTGTCTCAAGTACGGCCTCACGGTGCACAACGTGGCGGCCATGAAAATCCTCACATGCGATGGCCGCCTGATCGAACTCGGCGCACGCGCCCTCGATGGACCCGGTTATGACCTGCCCGCGCTCATGTCGGGTTCCGAAGGGCTGCTGGGCGTCATCATCGAGGTAACGCTCCGGCTGCTGCCGCTGCCCGAAAGCACGCGGGTGCTGCTCGCCGCCTTCGACAGCGTCACCGCCGCCGCCGACGCGGTGGCCGCCGTGATCGCCGCCGGCATCGTCCCGGCGGGGCTCGAGCTGATGGACAATCCGGCGATACGCGCGGCCGAAGGCTACGCCGGCGCGGGCTACCCGATCGACGCCGCCGCGATCCTGTTATGCGAGCTCGATGGCAACGAGGCGGAGACCGCGGCGCAGGTCGAGCGCGTGCGTGCCTGCCTCACGGCGGCCCACGCAAAAGAGATCCGGCTCGCGGCCGATGCCACCGAACGCAAGCGGTTCTGGGCCGGCCGCAAGGCGGCCTTTCCCGCCGTGGGGCGCCTCGCGCCCGATTACTATTGCATGGACGGCACCATCCCCCGCCGCCGCCTGCCGGAGGTGCTGCGCCAGATCTCGGCCTGGTCGGAAGAGTACGGACTGGCCGTCGCGAACGTCTTCCACGCCGGGGACGGGAATCTGCACCCGCTCATCCTGTACGATGCCAACAATCCGGGGGAACTGGAACGTACCGAGGAGTTCGGCGGCCGGATCCTCGAGCTGTGCCTCGCCGTCGGCGGCACCATCACCGGAGAACACGGGGTCGGCGTGGAAAAGCTGACGCAGATGTGTACGCAGTTCGGCACCGACGAACTGCGCCAGTTCCATCTCATCAAAGACGCCTTCGATCCGCGCCGGCTGCTCAATCCGGGCAAGGCGGTCCCCAGTCTGCATCGCTGCGCCGAGCTGGGACGCATGCACGTGCATGCGGGCAACGTCCCGTTCCCGGATCTGGAGCGTTTCTGAACGGACGCCATACGCGCATCGCCGCCGGCCGGGCCTCGAGCCCGGGCCGGACAATGATTACCCCCGCCAGCGGCGTCCGTATTCCCGGGCCTGATCCCGCCGCGCCGGAATGCGATGCGCGGGAGGCCGTTCAGACCGCGAATGTCCCGATCGCCACCCCGTATGCCGAGGCGATTCTCCGCGATCCGCGGGAACGGCCGGCGAGTTCCGCGCGCGGAGGTTTTCTGCAACAATAGGCCCTTTCCCGCACCGCGGGGTCCGTCCCCTGTCGGGTATCGATGCCCCGGCCGATGGATCCGCATGCTCGATGGATCTCCACGACCCGAAAGAGGCAGACCACGTGTCCGATTCCAGGGATATGACCCGGGAACTGCAGGAAACCGTTCGCATGGCCTACGAACGGCGCACTCCCCTGTCGATCCGGAGCGGCAACAGCAAACGTTTCTTCGGCCGTCCCGCCCGCGGCGAACCCCTTTCACTCTCCGCCCACCGCGGCATCGTGAACTATGAACCGGCGGAGCTCGTCGTCACCGCGCGCTGCGGGACGCCGCTTCGGGACGTGGAAGCCCTCCTGCGGGAACACGGTCAGATGCTTGCCTTCGAGCCCCCTCATTACGGCCCCGGCGCTTCACTGGGCGGTACCGTCGCCTGCGGGATCTCCGGCCCGCGCCGCCCCTACGCCGGCGCGGTGCGCGATCATCTGCTCGGAGTACGCTGCCTCTCGGGTGAAGGGCGCCTGTTGCGCTTCGGCGGAGAAGTGGTGAAGAACGTGGCCGGGTTCGACGCCTTCAGACTCATGGCCGGCGCGCTCGGTACGCTCGGCGTCCTGCTCGAGACCTCCCTCAAGGTCCTGCCCCTCCCCGAACATACGCTGACCCTGGCGTTCGAATGCAGGGTGCGCGAGGCGCTGACCCGGCTCGGGGACTGGTATCGCTCTCCCCTGCCGCTCAGCGCGGCCGCCGCCGACGACACCCGTCTCTACCTACGCCTCGAAGGCGGCGCGGATGGCGTGCGGGCCGCCCGCGAAAAACTCGGCGGCGAGATCCTCCCCGAGGGCACGATTTTCTGGGAGGATCTGCGGGAACACCGTCATCCCTTTTTCGCCGACAACGAGCCCCTGTGGCGCCTGTCGCTGCCGCCGGCGACGCCCCCGCTGTCGATCGTGGGCCGCTGGCTCATCGACTGGGGCGGGGCGCAACGCTGGCTCAAAACCGCGTTGCCGCCGAAACTGATCCGCGAGACCGCGGCGCGCCACGGCGGGCACGCTCAGCTGTTTCGCGGCGGCGAGCGTGAAGGAGCGGTGTTCCATCCGCTCTCCGCGCCCCTGCTCGAACTGCACAAGAACCTGAAACAGGCCTTCGATCCGCGCGGTATCCTGAATCCGCAGCGCATGTACCGGGAATTCTGAGGCGAGGGGTGAGGGGCGAGGCGTGAGGAGTAACAACAAAACCATACTGATCATGATTCGCTCCGGCCATTCAATGGAATCCACCGAGACGGAACCGGGAAGGCTGTCTCCCTTATCTCCGGCGGTGTTTCGCCTCACGCCTCGCCCCTCACGCCTCACCGCGACCTGAACCATGCAGACACGACTCCCCGAGGAATTCACCGCCACTCCGACCGGCGCCGAGGCCGACCGCATCCTGCGCAATTGCGTGCATTGCGGTTTCTGCAACGCCACCTGCCCCACTTATCAACTGCTCGGCGACGAGCTCGACGGACCGCGCGGACGCATCTATCTGATCAAACGCATGCTGGAAGACGGGGCCGCCGGGACCGACACCCAGCGCCATCTCGATCGCTGCCTGACCTGCCGCGCCTGCGAAACGACCTGCCCCTCCGGCGTCGAATACGGTCGTCTGCTCGACATCGGGCGCGCGCGCGTGGAGGCGACGGTCGATCGCCCGCGCGGCGAGCGCCTGCTGCGCCGGCTACTGTGCGCCGTCCTGCCCTACCCCGGCCGCATCAGGGCGGCGTTGGCCGCATCCCGCTGGTTCGGCGCCCTGCTCCCAACCGCGCTCGCCCGGGCGATGCCCGCGCGCGTGCCCGGGCGCGTGGCCTCCGACTGGCCCGCGGCCCGTCACGCGCGTCGCGTGTTGATCCTGGAAGGATGTATTCAATCCGTGACCCACGCGCACATCAATGCCGCCGCCGCGCGCCTGCTCGACCGCCGCGGCCTATCGCTCATCCGCATCCCCGACAGCGCCTGCTGCGGGGCGGTCTCCCATCACCTGGCGCAGGACGCCCAGACGCGGGGATTCCTGCGTCGCAACATCGATGCCTGGTGGCCCGAAGTGGAGCGCGGCGTGGAGGCGATCGTGACGAGTTCGAGCGCCTGCAGCTCCATGGTGAAGGACTACGGCCACCTGCTGCGCGACGACCCCGAATACGCGGACAAGGCGCGCCGTATCTCGGAACTGGCGGGGGACATCACCGGCGTGATCGCGCGCCTGGGTCTCGAGCCGCGCCGGCCGGCCGGGGCACTGCGCCGTATCGCCTTCCACGCCCCCTGCAGCCTGCAGCACGGCCTGCGCGCCCATACCGTGGTGGAGGAACTGCTGCGGGGGGCCGGTTTCGAGCTGACGCCGGTGGCGGATGCGCACCTCTGCTGCGGGGCCGCCGGAACCTATTCGATCCTGCAGGCCGGGCTGTCCGAACAACTGCTCGCCAACAAACTCGCCGCACTCGAGGCCGCCACCCCCGAGATCGTCGCCAGCGCCAATATCGGCTGCCTGATCCGCCTGCAGGGCGGCACGCGCACGCCGGTGCGTCATTGGGTCGAATTGATCGAAGAGGCCTATCGCTGATCGGCCCTGATCATCGGGGCGATCCCCCACGATCCGCGCGGATGAAAAACGGGGTCGTTTCCCTTATGCTTTTGGACACGATCCGTCCGGGGATCCCGTAGCGAATCCTGGTCACCCTCCCGCACCAGAACTCCCGTCCCCGTGGCTGGCAAGGACATCCATACAACGAACTATGAGGCAGACGATGAAATTCAGATCCTTCTATCCGCCCCAGCGCACGCTGATGGGCCCAGGTCCCTCCGACGTCAATCCGCGTGTCCTCGCCGCCATGGCGCGGCCGACCATCGGTCACCTCGATCCGGCGTTCGTCACCATGATGGAAGAGATCAAGGCGCTGCTGCAGTACGCCTTCCAGACCAAGAACGCGTTGACGTTTCCGGTGTCGGCCCCCGGCTCGGCGGGAATGGAGACCTGTTTCGTCAATCTGGTCGAGCCCGGCGACAAGGTCATCGTGTGCCAGAACGGCGTGTTCGGCGGACGCATGAAGGAAAACGTGCTGCGCTGCGGCGGTGTGCCGGTGATGGTCGAGGATACCTGGGGCCGCGCCGTCGATCCCGCCAAGGTGGAACAGGCGCTGAAGACCAACCCGGACGCGAAGATCCTCGCCTTCGTCCACGCGGAGACGTCGACCGGCGCACGCTCCGACGCCAAGCTGCTCTCCGACCTGGCCCACAGGCACGGCTGTCTCACCATCGTCGACACGGTCACCTCACTCGCGGGAATCCCGTTGCTGGTGGACGACTGGCAGCTCGACGCGGTCTATTCCGGCACGCAGAAATGTCTGTCCTGCGTCCCGGGCCTGTCGCCGGTCACCTTCAGCGCGCGCGCGCAGGAGGTCATCAAGCAGCGCAAGCGGCCGGTACAGAGCTGGTTCCTGGACCTGAATCTGGTCATGTCGTACTGGGGTGGCGACGGCAAGCGGACTTACCATCACACCGCCCCGGTCAATACGCTATACGCCCTGCACGAGGCGCTGGTGATCCTGCACGAGGAAACCATCGGTCTCTCCTGGGCACGCCACCTGCATTACCATCGCGCACTGCGCGCCGGCCTCGAGGCCATGGGGCTGGAGCTCGCGGTGCCGGAAGGCGAGCGTCTGCCGCAATTGAACGCGGTGCGCATCCCGGAAGGCGTCGACGACGCGGTGGTGCGCGCGCAACTGCTCGGTGAATACGATCTGGAGATCGGCGCCGGACTCGGCGCCATGGCGGGCAAGATCTGGCGCATCGGCCTGATGGGCCATGCCTGCAACGCGCGCAACGTGCTGTTCTGCCTCGGGGCTCTGGAAGACGTGCTGACCGACCTCAAGGCGCCGATCCGGCACGGCCGTGCCCGCCAGGCCGCGCGCGCGGTGCTCAGCGCGGATCCGCAGCCGGTGGACGACGAAGAGTAATTGGGTGATGGGTGATGGGTGATGGGTGATGGGTGATGGGCAAAAGGTTACGGCCCGTCACTCCTCATCGTCCACCCGTCGCCCGGATCAAGGCTGCCGCACCAGGAACAGTAGACCGCGCCCGGTATCGTTGCCCCCTTCGGTGACACGGATCGTGAGGGCGACGAGCTCCCCGTCCGCGCTGACCGCGCCACTGCCCGTCACGATCGCCCCTCCGGTATTCAGGCTAAGCGTCATGGTCCCGTTCGAGGCCACACTGTAAGAACCGCTGCCCGAGTTTTGCGTCGCGGTGGGAACGGTGTTCACGGCCACCGCCGTGCCGCTCCTGGCCGCATCGATATCGAGGGTCGCCCGTTTAACGAGCAGGCTTCCCGCGGAGATCCCGCCGCTGCCGTTGAAGGTCAGACTGCCGAACTGATAACCGACACCGATCGTTGCCGCGCCGCCGGTGAGATAACCGGCATGCTGGACCACGTTATACCTGCCACTCACGGTGCCGTTGCCGGCGCCGCTCGCCCGACGGATGGCTACGCCGATCTCGCGGTTGGCGAGATTCGTCGCCAGGACATCCCCCGTCGGCATGATCACATGCCAGTTCGTATCGTCGGCCACCGCGGGGGCGGTATTGCCCGCGGTGACATTGACCGTCACCGCGGCGGTCGCGGTCACCTTGCCGTCGGTGATCGTATAGCTGAAGGTCTCGTTGCCGGTATAGCCTGAGGCAGGGGTGTAGCCGAGGCTGGTGCCGTTGTTGGTCACCGTGCCGCCGTTGCTGGCCGCGCCGACCGCCGTGATGGTCAGCGTGTCGCCGACGTCGGGGTCGCTGTCGTTCGCCAGCACGTTCAGCACGTTGCCGCTGCTGTTCACGCGCACGCTGAGGGTGTCGCCGGTCGCCGTCGGCGGGGTATTGGCCGCGATCACGTTCACCGTCACCGTCGCGGTCGCGGTCGCGACGCCGTCGCTGATGGTGTAACCGAAGCTCTCGCTGCCGTTGAACCCGGACGCGGGGGAATAGCTCAGGCTGGTGCCGTTGTTGGTCACCGTGCCGCCGTTGCTGGTGGCACCCACCGCCGTGATGGTCAGCGTGTCGCCAACGTCGGGGTCGCTGTCGTTCGCCAGCACATCGAGCGGATTGGAGATCGAGCCCATACCGACGTTGAATCCGCCGTCGTTGACTGCTAGCGGGGCCGTATTGCCCGTCACCACAGTCACGGTGACCGTCGCGGTGGCAGTGGCCATGCCGTCGCTGACCGTATAAGTAAAGCTTTCCGGGCCGAGATAGGCCGCCGCCGGCGCGTAGCTCAGACTGGTACCGTTGTTGGTCACCGTGCCGCCGTTGCTGGTGGCGCCCACCGCCGTGATGGTCAGCGTGTCGCCGATATCGGGGTCGCTGTCGTTCGCCAGCACGTTCAGCACGTTGCCGCTGCTGTTCTGCCGGACGTTGAAACCGGGATCATTGACCGCGTTGGGCGCGGTATTGGCGCCCACCACGGTTACCGTTACGGTCGCCGTGTCCGTTCCGCCGTTGCCGTCGCTGACGGTATAGGTGAAGCTCTCGGTGCCACTGTAACCGACCGCAGGAGTATAGATGAGGTTATTCCCGTTGGGCGTCACCAGGCCACCCGCGCTCGTCGCGCCGACTCCCGTGATCGTCAGCGTCTGCGCCGGGAGATCGGCGTCGCTATCGTTGGCGAGCACCTCGAGAATATTGTTGAGGCTGTTTTCGCTCACGCTCAGGCCGGAGTCGTCCACGGCCGTCGGGGCCACGTTGCCGCCCACCGTGACCGTGACCGTCGCGGTATCCGTCGCGCCGGCGCCGTCGCTGACGGTATAGGTAAAGGTCTCGGTACCGCTGAAGGCGCTCGCCGGCGTATAGCCCAGGCTGGTGCCGTTGTTGGTCACCGTGCCGCCGTTGCTGGCGGCGCCCACCGCCGTGATGGTCAGCGTGTCGCCGAGATCGGGATCGCTGTCATTGGCGAGGACGTTCAGCGTATGGCCCGAGCTGTTGGTGGCCACGTTGATGCCGCTGTCGTCGACGGCGTCGGGCGTGGTATTGCCGATGCCGATCACCGTCACCGTCACCGTCGCGGTATCCGTTCCACCGCTGCCGTCACTGACCGTGTAGGTGAAGCTGGCATTACCGCTGAAACCCGGCGCCGGGGTGAAGAGCAGACTGCTGCCGCCGTTGATCGTCACCGAACCGGAGGGCGCGGGTGTACCGACCGCGGTGATCGCCAGTGTCTGGCCCACATCGGGATCGCTGTCGTTGGCCAGCACGTCGAGCGGGTTGCCGCTGCTGCCCATGGCGACACTGAAACCGGTGAAGTTGGTGGAATTGTCGTCGTCGTTCGCGACCGGGGCAGTGTTGATCGGCGCGATCACGGTCATGGTCACGGTCGCCGTATCCGTACCGGTGCCGTCACTGACCGTATAGGTGAAGGTCTCGGAACCGGTGTATCCCGCCGCCGGGGTGTAATTCAGGCTGGTCCCGTTATTCGTCACCGATCCGCCGTTGCTGGCGCTCCCCACCGCGGAGATCGTCAAGGTGTCGCCTGCGTCGGGATCGCTGTCGTTGCCCAGTACGTTCAGGGTATTGCCCGTGCTGTCCCGGCCGACGCTGAAGCTGTCGTTGACGGCGCTCGGCGCCGTATTGGCCGCGACGGTGACGGTGACCGTCGCATCCGCGGTCAGGGTACCGTCGCTGACCGTATAGCCGATCACCTCGGTGCCGGTCGCGCCGGCCGCCGGCGTATAGACGAGGCCGTCATTGGTGCCGTTGATGGTGACGCTGCCGCCGGCGCCCAGCGGAGTGGTTATACTGGCGGCCGTGATCGTCAGCGGCTGCGCCGGCACGTCCGGATCGCCGTCATTGGAGAGGACATCCAGCGCGTTGCCGCTGCTGTTCACCGACACCGTAAAGGCATCATCGACCGGTGCTGGCGCCGCGTTGGCCCCCACCGTCACCGTCACGGTCGCCAGGGCCGTGGTGACGCCGTCACTGACGGTGTAACCGAAGCTGTCGCTGCCGGCGAAAGCAGGTGCCGGGGTATACGTCAGGCTGACCCCATTGTTCGTGATCGTTCCGCCCTGCGCCGAGGTCGCATCGGCGGCGCTGATGACCAGTGTCTGGAGCGGCGCGTCGGCGTCGCTGTCGTTGGCAAGCACATCCAGCGTGTTGCCGCTGCTGTCCGTCAGCACGTTGTAGGCGTCGGCCGCCGCGACCGGGGCGCTGTTGCCGACCGTCAGGGTCACGGTCGCCGTGGCGGTGGCCGTACCGTCGCTGATCGTATAGGTGATCACCTCGGTACCGGTCGCGCCGGTCGCCGGCGTGTAGATCAGACCATCATTGCCGCCATTGATGTTGACCGTGCCGCCGCCGGCGAGCGGGGTCGTGATCGAGGCCTGCGTGATGATCAGGACATCGACGACATCGGCGTCCCTGTCGTTGGCCAGTACGGCCAGCGGATTGTTGCTGCTGTCGAGGGTGACGGCGATGCTGTCGTTGTTCGCGACCGGCGCCGTATTCGCCGGACGCACCGTGACCGTGACCGAAGCAGTATTGGATCCACCGGCACCGTCGCTCACCGTATAGGTAAAGCTGTCGGCGCCGCTGTAATTGGCGGCCGGGGTATAGGTGATCGTGGCGCCGTTGATCGTCACCGTGCCGCCATTGGCGGACGGATTGCCGACCGCGCTGATCGCCAGCGTCTGCGCGGGGATATCGGCGTCGTGATCGTTGGCCAGCACGGCGAGCGCGTTGCCGCTGCTGTTCTCGGCCACGCTGAACGTATCCGCCACCGCCGTCGGCGCGACATTACCGCCCACGCTCAGTGTCACCGTCGCGGTGTCGGTGGCGATGCCATCGCTGACCGTATAGGTGAAGCTCGCCGGCCCCGCGGCGGCAGGGGTATACAACAGATTGTTGCCCGGTCCTGCGCCGTTGATGGTAACCGTACCGCCGGCGGCGCCGCTGACCGCGCTCACCGCCGTGACGGTCAACGTATCGCCGACATCGTCGTCGTGATCGTTGGCGAGCACATCGAGCGGATTATTGCTGCTGCCGGTCGCGACATTGATCTCCACCCCGGCGCCACCGTCGTCCTCGGCCTTCGGCGCCGTATTGTCGACCCCGAGGACGGTCACGGTCACCGTGGCCGAGTCCGTGGCGATTCCATCGCTGATGGTGTAATCGAAAGCGACCGTGCCGCTGAAGCCGGGCGTCGGAGTAAATCGCAGGCTGTTGCCGCCATTGATGGTCACGGTGCCGGACGGCGTCGGCGTGCCGACCGCGGTGATCGTCAACGCATCCCCGATGTCGGGATCGCTGTCGTTGGCGAGCACGTTGAGGGTGTTGTTGCTGCTGTCCATGGCGACGCTGATACCGCCGTCGTCGACCGCCGCGGGGGGGGTATTGCCCGCGGCCACGACGGTAATGGTCACTGTCGCGGTGTCTGTATCGACGCCATCGCTGATGGTGTAACTGAAGCTCTCGTTGCCGGTATATCCCGGCGCCGGCGTATAGAGCAGATTGCCGCCGTTGGCGGTCACGGTACCGCCAGCCGTGGGCGCCTGTACGGTCCCCGCCGCGGTCACGGTCAGGGTATCGCCGATATCGGGATCGCTGTCGTTGGCGAGCACGTTGATCGGGTTGTTGAGACTGTCCTTGCCGACGCTGAGTCCGGTATCGTCGACCGCCGTCGGGGCGCTGTTATTACCCGTACTGATCGTCGTGACGGTGACGGTTGCCGTCGCGGTGAGTCCCAGGGCGTCAGTAATGGTATAGCTGAAGCTCTCGTTACCGCTGTGCCCGGCGGCCGGGGTGTATAACAGGACAGTGCCCGTACCGTTGACCGATGCCGTGCCCCCCTGATCAGGGGTGCCGACCGCACTGATCGTCACGGCATCGCCGAGATCGGGGTCGCTGTCGTTGGCGAGCACATTGAGCAGATTGTTGACGCTGCCCATGGCGACGCTGAGCCCGGAATCGTCGACCGCGACCGGGGGGCTGTTCGTGTTGTCCAGTACAAAGCTGACGTTACCCGTCTTGGTCGTCGTCCCGTCGCTGACCGTATAGGTGAAGACCTCGGTACCGAGCGTGTTTCGCGGCGGGGTATACAAAAGCTTGTTGCCGGCGGCGTTGACCGTCACCGTGCCACCGAGCTGGGTCAACGAGGTCCCGGTGATGGTAAGCTTGTCGCCCAGATCGGGGTCGCTGTCGTTGGCGAGGACGTCGAGCTCGATCTGCATCAGATCGGTCGCCGTCGACAGGACGAGCAGCCTTCCATCGGAACTGGCAAATCCCTGGCCGAGGAAGTTGCCGGAAGAATTCTGCATGACCAGGCTGCCATCCATGATCACTTGATAGATTCCGTTGAAACTCCCGACGGTCGGGCTGTCCTGCACCACCGTATCGCTGTCGAGATCCAGGGCAAGCCGGTCGGTCGAGGTCACGTCGGCGGAAAATGCCGCATAGACATTTTCACCGGCGATGAACTGATCGTCGCTGTCGAACGACATCGATCCATTCTCCGTCGTGAGCGCCGCGAGATTCTCGCCCCCGCCGGACAACGGACTGGAGAAGGTTTCCTTCAGTCTGACCAGATTGTAGAAGGTCTCGCCCCCCCCGGAGGAATCGAGTACGGTATTGTTCAGCGCCAGCGTATCGACCGAACGCTTGACCGCGAGCATCAGCCCCCGGCCTATCCCGCCGGAGGCGTTCGTTTCCACCGGGAAGATCAGCAGGGATCCATTGGAGGTCACGGCGCCCACCGAGCCGTTGCCAGCCGCATCCGTCACCACGACCTGACCTTCCGCCGTGACGACATGGCTCGCCCCCTCGACACCGCCCACGTCGTTTTCCGGATCATGGACGCTGGTCAGATCATGTCGCGTACGGGTCCCGAAGAGCAGACTCCCGCTGGTAGCCCCGCCGTCGCCATATCCCCAGCCACCGCCCAGGGCATGATTCTCGATGCCGCCTTCACCGCTGCCGAGAGTGAAGGGATCTTTCAATTCCGTCTCGAACTGCAACCCGCCATACAGGTTGTTATGCAGCACGCCTTCGACCCCGCTGCTGGAAAATCCGGCGATCAGGGTGCCCAGAACGGGAGCGGAGGCGTTCCGGATCGCGGCGACGGCCTCGGCGAAGGTCAACCCGTCGAGATCGACATCCAGCCCCGCAACCAGACTGGCGAGCACAGAAACCTCTTCCACCGCGAAATTGGACAGCGTCACCCCTCCGCCCAGGCTCTGGACGATGCTGTCGACGACGGCCTCGGACGCGGGGGAAAGATTGATCTCCGCCCCGGTCACGATGGCGCGCATGGTGCCGGACTGACCGGTCACGCGCACCGCGAGGGTACTGTCCGGCACGGGGGTGTCATTGAAGCTGTAGGAACCGTTGGCGGCGCTGGTCGTCGTCGCGATGACGGAAACCATATTGCCCTGACCGTCGAGACGGACCAGTTGCACCGTCGCCCCGCTGACCGGAACGAGGCCGGTAACGGCGGCATTCGCGGTGCCCGTCAGCCAGCCGGCCAGTTGAGAGAAAGGATCGGCGAATGTGCCGGCGGATGAAAACCGCAGGCTGTCCGCGTTCGGCGCGCTCACGATGCCGGTGACGAGGTTCGGAACGGCAGATTCGGAGGGTTCGTTGACCTCACAGGCCGACAACAGCAGGCCTGTAAAGACAAGCGCGATGACACGGGTATGGAATGGTCTCAGCAAGCTCATATGGATTATCTAAGCAACTTGCGCACCAGAATCGACCGAGGCGCAAGATGATATGACATCCCTATCATGAATTCCTACCCGCGTACCGCGCCATCGGGAATCAGCCTTTCGCGCAGTTCGATACAGCGCGGATTATACCTTAAGAAGTCTCAGACGGTCATCTCTGAAACCCTACAATTTGTTGTTGATGTAGGAAAATCCCGCGCGCACGCGGTTTGCAGGGGGCTTGTCCATTTGACGGGGACGGAGAGGATTAGTTCCGAAGTACGGACGACGAGCAAGGATGAAGCATCATGCCTTCGGACAAAGAATGATTCAGAGGGAGTCCCGGTCAGACCTCCTCATCTCTGCCTCGCGGGCATGGCCACGAATCCGTCTATACGATTTTATTTAGATTTGATCGCAAGGATATCGCAGCGGTCGCACTGAACCGCCTCGATGCGCCGCGCAGTTCACCCAGGCGTGGCAATGCAGGTATCCGGAGGGGTTGGGATATGAAGCCTGCCAAGGTGCCGACATCCATATCGGCTTTAGCTGTCATCGACAGACCTTGACAGAGCTATCCAATAGACCAGCCATCGATACAAAAAGTTCCGTCGTCAAACCCCGCCCGGCCTACAGGGTCGTTGCTGCCCGCCCGAAAGATATAAAGATATCAAGACATATCAGTCGTCGTCCCACTTACGCAGCTTGTCGGGATCGACCTCACTCTGCTCCTTTTTCGCCCGCCGATTCAGTTTGATCAGATAAAAGACGAAGCCGATGACAATGAAAAGAAGTATCGCGATACCGATCGAGATTCCCATAAGACCCTCCGCCTGGCAGTTCCCCGCCTTGCCGTACCTCAGCGGCACCTATTCTCGCCCCCGGATACAAGGGAATCAACCGGCACGGTAATGCGAGAAGAATACGAAGAGATACCTTGTTTACTGCGGTGTGGCGGATGTTGCTGGACGTACTTGGACCAGTATATGGTGGGCCCGCTCGGACTCGAACCGAGGACCAAGGGATTATGAGTCCCCTGCTCTAACCGACTGAGCTACAGGCCCGGAATGCGCGCAAGTATAACGCAGTAGGGCGGAACTCACACCAGGACCCACACGAGGCGCGGAAGGTCCACCACAGTCCGGCGCCGGGAAAGCCTGGCGGTGAAAATGCGCAGGGAGCCTCACGGCTCCCTGCATCACAATGCATATGCCCGTGCGGTCCTTAGTCCACGAAACTGCGCAAGGCTTCCGAACGACTCGGGTGGCGCAGCTTGCGCAGCGCCTTGGCCTCGATCTGGCGGATGCGTTCGCGCGTGACGTCGAACTGCTTGCCGACCTCTTCCAGGGTGTGATCGGTGTTCATGTCGATGCCGAAGCGCATGCGCAGCACCTTGGCCTCGCGCGCGGTCAGGCTCTCGAGCACGGCGGTGGTGGCCTCGCGCAGGCCGGCGATGGTAGCG
>JADLCS010000057.1 GCA_020847075.1 Gammaproteobacteria bacterium | reverse complement strand
TTGCAGGTGATGGACCACGGCACGCTCACCGACAACAACGGCAAGAAGGCCGATTTCCGCAACGTGATCGTCGTCATGACGACCAACGCCGGCGCGGAACAGGCCAGCCGCGCCTCGATCGGCTTTACCCAGCAGGATCACTCCACCGATGCGATGGAGGTCATCAAGCGCGGCTTCTCGCCGGAATTCCGCAACCGGCTCGACGCCATCATCCAGTTCAAGCCGCTGTCGCCGCAGACCATCAGCCACGTGGCGGACAAGTTCCTGATCGAGCTCGAGCACCAGTTGGAGGAGAAGAAGGTCACGCTGCATATCGACGACAGCGTGCGCGAATGGCTCGCGGTCCACGGCTTCGATCCGAAGATGGGCGCGCGTCCGATGGCGCGTACGATTCAGGAATCGATCAAGCGTCCGCTGGCGGAGGAACTGCTGTTCGGGCGCCTGTCGAAGGGCGGCCGCGTGCGCATCAACGTCACCCAGGACAGACTGACGTTCGAGATCGAAAGCGTCGAAGAAACGGTGGAAAGCTGAGGGTTACTTGGCGCGGAAGGAGATCCGCCCCTTGGTCAGATCGTAGGGCGTCAGCTGTACCGTGACCTTGTCGCCGGTCAGGATGCGGATATAGTGCTTACGCATCTTGCCCGAGATGTGGGCGGTCACCATATGTCCGTTGTCCAGTTGGACCCGGAACATGGTATTCGGCAGGGTCTCGATCACCGTGCCTTCCATTTCGATGTGCTCTTCTTTTGCCATACACTCCTAAAAGGGTTGTGGGTTTCACGCCGGACCGAAGCGGATCGGAACGGCGGATAAGTTAACCTTTATTCGGCCCCTGTCAAGTACCCGGCGCTCATACCGGGGCCCGCCTCATCCCGCCGGGCCGTCGAATCGCCGCCAATGGCCGTCGAGCAGCAGCTCGTAGGGACGGTAGGCGACTTTATAACTCATTTTTCGGCAATCTTCGATCCAATAGCCCAGATAAAGCCACTTTTTTCCCATCCTGCGCGCCATCTCGATCTGCCGCAGCACCGCATACACCCCGAGGCTGCGCCGGGCCTGAGCGGCATCGAAGAAGGTGTAGACCGCGGACAGGGCGTCCGTCAGCACATCCGTCACGGCGACCGCCACGCTGCGCCCGGCTTCCATGAACTCGATCAGCCGCGTCTCGATCCCCTGCCCCGAGATGAACTCCAGATACGCGGCGGGCGAGGCCTCGTCCATGCCGCCGTTGGGATGCCTGCCCGAGATATAGCGGCAATAGAGCGCGTAATGTTCCGCATCGAATCCGAGCGGCCGTTCCCTCACCAGCAAATCGCTATTGCGCGACCAGACCCTGCGCTGGATGCGCTGGGGGCGAAAATCGTCGACCGGGAGCCGCAGCGGGACGCAGGCTGTACAATCGGGGCAGGCCGGGCGATAGACCCGGTTTCCGCTGCGCCTGAAACCCAGCGGCGCGAGCCGGGTGTACAGCCTCGTCCCGACCTGCAGATCGGGATCGACCACCACATTGACCGTCTCCCGACCGGGCAGATAACCACATTCATGCACGGCGGTCAGAAAAAATGCGACGGCCCCGTCTTTTCTGCCCGGCGCGGCCATGGTCAATCGACGGCGGGCCGCGCCGACCCGTCGGGATCGAATCCCCATGAGATCCGCGGCTCATCCCGCGTCTCCGCGCGCAGCAGCTCCATGAACTCCGTGCGCGCGATCTCGGCGGCACCGAAACGCCGCAGGTGCTCGGTACTCATCTGGCAGTCGATCACGCCGAATCCCCAGCGCCGCAGTTGGCGCGCCAGTTGTACGAAGGCGACCTTGGACGCGTCCCGGCGGCGGAAAAACATCGATTCGCCGAAGAACACCCGGCCGAGCGCCACCCCGTAAAGCCCGCCCGCCAGTTCCCCCTCGAACCAGGCCTCGATCGAGTGCGCGTGACCGAGTTCGTGCAGGCGCGTATAGGCCTCGATCATGTCCTCGGTGATCCAGGTCCCGCCGTCGGCGTCGCGCGGCTCGGAGCAGGCGCGGATGACCCGGCCGAAGGCCCGATCGATGGTCACCGTCTAGACGCCCCTGCGGACGAGCTTGTCCAGGCTGCGGGAGACCTCCAGTCGATCGGGGAACAACACCATGCGCGGATCCGGCGACCACCACAGGATCGGCTGCCCGGGGCTGAACCAGGGGAAGATCCCGTTCCGGTAGGCCTCGAGCAGCCAGTCCGGGTCGAGACAGCCGCCTATCGCGAGCAGTCCGTTCGGTTCCGTGAGCGCGCGCTCCACCGGAGGGAATCGGCCCGTTCGGGTATAAGGGTCCAGCAGTACGGGAAACCTCATCGTCGTCATCCGGGGCGCCTGAACGGGAGCTGTCCCCGCATCTCGTGCAGGTAATTCTCCATTGCCCTCTCCTCGCGCGCAAGAAAGTCGGAGATCGCCGCCCGGAAACCCGCATCGGCGATCCAGTGCAGAGAGTGCGTCGGCGTCGGCTCGAAGCCACGCCGCACCTTGTATTCGCCCTGCGCACCGGCCTCGAACCGGCGCAGGCCATGCTCGATGCAATAATCGATCGCTGCGTAATAACACAACTCGAAATGCAGCTGGCGATAGTTTCCACTGCTTCCCCAATGGCGTCCATACAAGGTATCGCCGCCAAGATAAAACAGCGCCCCCGCGACGTATTCACCGCCATGGCGCGCCAGGATGAGCAGGGAACCGTCGCCCAGGATCGCGCCGATCTCGCGGAAAAACCCCCGGCTCAAGGGGGCATGATTCCCCTTCTTCTCAAAGGTATTCAGATAAAACCGGTGGAAACAGTCCCAGAGCGCCGGATCGGCCGCGCCTCCCCGTACCGCTTCGATCTCCACCCCCTGCTCGGCCACCTGTCTGCGCTCGCTGCGCACATTCTTCCGGTGGCGGGTGGAAAAGCGCGCGAGGAATGCGTCGAAATCGGAATATTCACAGTTGTACCAATGAAACTGGCAACCGGTGCGCCCCAGCAGACCGTGACGCTCGAGCAGCGTCCGCTCCTCCGGCCGCGGGAACAGGCAATGCAACGAGGAAACCCCCGCCGTGGCGGCGTGACGAAGCGCCGCCTCCACCAGAAGATCCGCCCCGGCCGCATCGGCACACAGAATGCGCGGCCCGGTCACGGGGGTATAAGGGACGGCGATCACCAGCTTGGGATAATACGGTCTGCCCAGACGCTCATAGGCGTCGGCCCAGGCCCAGTCGAAGACGAATTCACCGAAGGAATGCGCCTTGAGGAACATCGGCAGGGCCCCCTTCACCCCGCCGTACTCCTCCAGCACCAGATAGCGGGGATACCAGCCGCTTTCCCCGCCGACCGCGCCGTGATGCTCGAGCGCGGCGAGAAACTCATGGCGCAGAAACGGGGCCTCGGGGCCGACGAGGGCGTTCCACTGCGCGGAATCGATCCGCTCTATCGAGGGCAGTATGCGCAAGGACATCGATGACGGGCCATGCTGCACGAAACCCCGGGGCACCCGGCGGGCCGGGCTATTTCACCGGGGACACGCGTGCGTCAGCACCGCCGGACCGGGCCACGCAATGCCCCGCCGGCTCAGTGCGCCCCCTCCAGGTGATCCAGGTAGCGTTCGGCGTCCAGCGCGGCCATGCACCCGGTGCCGGCGGAAGTGACCGCCTGACGGTATACCGAATCCGCCACGTCGCCGGCGGCGAAGACCCCCGGCACGCTGGTCGCCGTGGCGTTGCCCGCGATGCCGCTGTTGACGATGATATAACCATTGCGCATCTCCAGCTGGCCCTCGAACAGACCGGTATTCGGCTGATGCCCGATGGCGATGAAGACACCGTGCACGTCGAGGTCGCGCGTCTTGCCGTCCGCCACCCCCTTGATGCGCGCGCCCGTCACGCCGCCATCGTCTCCCAGCACCTCCTCCAGCACTGAGTTCCAGTGGATGACGACGTTGCCATGCTCCGCCTTGCCGAACAGCTTATTCGCCATGATCTTCTCGCAGCGGAACCTGTCGCGTCGATGGACGACATCGACCCGGGAGGCGATGTTGGAAAGATAGAGCGCCTCCTCGACGGCAGTGTTGCCGCCGCCGACGACGGCGACGGGCTTGTTGCGATAGAAGAAGCCGTCGCAGGTGGCGCAGGCGGATACACCGCGCCCCTTGTAGGCCTCTTCGGACGGGAGGCCCAGATATTTGGCCGATGCCCCGGTCGCGATGATGAGCGCGTCGCAGGTATAGGTGCCACTGTCGCCCTTCAGCAGGAACGGCCGCCGCTTCAGATCCACTTCGTTGACGTGATCGATCACGATCTCGGTCTCGAAACGCTCCGCGTGACGACGCATGCGCTCCATCAGTTCCGGCCCCTGCACACCGTCGGCGTCCGCGGGCCAGTTGTCCACCTCGGTGGTGGTCATCAACTGCCCCCCCTGCTGCAGGCCGGTGACGAGGACCGGATGCAGGTTGGCGCGCGCCGCGTAAACCGCCGCCGTGTAACCGGCCGGGCCCGAGCCCAGGATCAACAGGCGGCAATGCTTGATTTCGCTCATAATGTCTCCGTGCCAAGTATGTCCGGGCGACCGCTCCGCGCAGAAATGCGCGACGCATCGGCGCCCGCGGCTTCCCGCCGCGGACGAAACCGGTCGCTGGGTGATTCACCGCGGAATCAGACTCGAGAATTGCCCGCAAAACCCGAAGTCCGTTACATTATAGTCTTAACGCTTCACCCCGTTTCAACCCATTCTCAATTTGAGAACCGATCCGGTCAGGACGACGCCCCGCACATGCGCATCGGTATCCCTCGCGAGATCAAACCCCTGGAGGGCCGCGTCGGTCTGATCCCGGCCGCCGCGCACGAACTGACGCGGCAGGGCCACGAGGTCCTGGTCGAACAGGCGGCCGGACGACTGAGCGGTTACGACGACCAGGCCTACCGGGACATCGGCGCACGCATCGTCCCGGACGCCGCCGCGTTGTACGGTGAGGCCGAGCTGATTCTCAAGGTCAAGGAACCGGTGGGACCCGAACTGGAGTTGCTGCGGAGCGATCACCTGCTGTTCAGTTATCTCCATCTGGCCGCGAATCCGCCCCTGCTGAGCCGGCTGCGGGAGATCGGCCTCACCGCGGTCGCCTTCGAAACGGTGGAGGACGCGAATGGTTACCTGCCCCTGCTGGCGCCGATGAGCGATATCGCCGGTCGCCTGGCGGCCCAGATCGGCGCCACCCTGCTGCTGCATCCCGCCGGCGGGAAGGGGTTGCTCCTGGGCGGCCTGCCGGCGGCGGAACGCGGACGCGTGGTCATCCTCGGCGGCGGGGTCGTCGGCGGCAGCGCCGCTGAGATCGCGGCCGGCTACGGCGCCGAGGTCGTGGTCTTCGAGCGCCGCCGCAACCGCCTGGAGGCGCTGCGCGCCCTCGGCGGCAACGTCACCGCCCTGTACCCCTATACCGACGCGATCGAGCGCGAAGTCGCCCGCGCCGACCTCCTGATCGGCGCGGTCCTGATCGCGGGGGAACGCGCGCCGCGCCTCGTGTCGGCGGCAATGGTCCGCACGATGCAGCCCGGCAGCGTCATCATCGACGTCGCCGTCGATCAGGGCGGCTGCATCGAGACGACCCGGCCGACCACCTATGCCGACCCCACCTACATGGTGGCGGGGGTCGTCCATTTCGGCGTGACCAATATGCCGGGGGCCGTCCCGAAGAGTGCCTCCCAGGCGCTGTCCGCGGCCCTGCTGCCGTACGCGCAACGGATCGCCCGCGATGGCTGGCGCGAGCAGCCCGAACTGCGGCGCGGCATCAATCTCAGCGCGGGCGAGATCGTCCATCCGGCCCTGCGCCGATCTGTGGCATAATCTGCCCTTTATCGAAACCCGACGCCCCTCCGCGGGCCGCAGACCCTGAATGGCACAGGCAACTCGCAAGAACGCAAGGACCACCGCCGTGACGGCGGAACATCACCACGGCCTGAGAGAAGGCGCGCTGTTCGTGCTGGGCGCGATCGCGATCTACATGCTGCTCTCGCTCGTCACTTACAGCAGCAACGATCCGAGCTGGTCCAATACGGGCAACCCCGACCGGGTCGCCAACGCGGGTGGAATCGTCGGCGCCTGGACGGCGTTCGCCCTGCTGCACGTGTTCGGCTATTTCGCGTACCTGTTTCCCATCCTCATCGCCTACGGCGGCTGGCTGGCCTACCGCGGCCTGGCCGGGGACGACACCCCGTCGCTCAGACGGCGGCATATCTTCACCGGGATCGGCATGCTGCTCACCATCCTCGCCGGCGACGGCATCGCCGCCCTCCACTTCGGCGCGTCGCCCGAGCCCTTCCCGACCGACTCCGGCCCCGGCGGAATCATCGGCAGTATATTCAAAGACAGCCTGGTCACGCCCTTCAGCTTCATCGGCGCCACCCTGTTCCTGCTGGCCCTGTTCATGACCGGTGTGACGCTGGCCACCGGCCTGTCCTGGTTCGCCCTGATGGACCGCATCGGCGCCGCCACCATGACGCTGGCGGGCCGCCTGCAGGACCTGGTCGGACAGTGGCGCGAGGAGAAGAGCGCGCGCCAGCTCCGTCAGCAGCGTTCCGAGGCCGTCAAGGAGGAACAGGAACTGAAGAAGACGCGCGTACCGCCGCGCATCGAACCGGTCATCCGGCAGATCGAGCCCAGTGAGCGCGTCGAAAAGGAGCGGCAGGCGACCCTGTTCACCGCCCCCGCCAATGGCGAGTTGCCGCCCTTGTCGCTGCTCGACCCGGCCGAACCGTCCCAGCACGCGCTCTCCACCGCGACGCTGGAGGCCATGTCGCGCCAGGTCGAGATCAAGCTGCAGGACTTCGGCGTCGAGGTCCAGGTCGTCGCGGTCAATCCGGGTCCGGTCATCACCCGCTTCGAACTGCAGCCGGCCCCCGGCGTGAAGGTGAGCCAGATCAGCAATCTGTCCAAGGATCTGGCGCGCGCCCTCTCCACCGTGAGCGTGCGCATCGTCGACGTCATCCCGGGGAAATCGGTGATCGGCCTCGAGATCCCCAATGAGCATCGCGAGATCGTGCGCCTGAGCGAGATCCTGCAGTCCAAGCAGTACGACGACGCGGCGTCGCCGCTCTCCCTCGGCCTCGGCAAGGACATCAGCGGGAGTCCGGTGGTGGTGGATCTGGCGAAGATGCCGCACCTCCTCATCGCCGGCACGACCGGCTCGGGAAAATCGGTGGCCGTCAACGCCATGATCCTCAGCATGCTCTACAACGCGTCTCCGAGCGAGATGCGCATGATCATGATCGACCCCAAGATGCTGGAGCTCTCCATCTATGAGGGCATCCCGCACCTGCTGACGCCGGTGGTGACCGACATGAAAGAGGCGGCCGGCGCCTTGCGCTGGTGCGTGGCGGAGATGGACCGGCGCTATGCGCTGATGGCGCACCTCGGCGTACGCAACATCGCCAACTACAATCGCAAGGTCGCCGCGGCGATCGAGGAGAAGCAGCCGCTGCCGGACCCGTTCACCAAGGTGCCGGAGGGTACCGAGCCGGCGACGCTGCAGCCCATCCCCTATATCGTGGTCATGATCGACGAGCTGGCCGACATGATGATGGTCGTCGGCAAGAAGGTCGAGCAGTTGATCGCCCGCCTGGCGCAGAAGGCGCGCGCCTCGGGCATCCACCTGGTGCTCGCCACCCAGCGCCCCTCGGTGGACGTCATCACGGGCCTGATCAAGGCCAATATCCCTACCCGTATCGCCTTTCAGGTCTCCTCCAAAATCGACTCGCGCACCATCCTCGACCAGATGGGCGCCGAATCGCTGCTCGGCCATGGCGATATGCTCTATCTGCCGCCGGGCACCAGCGTTCCGACGCGCGTACACGGCGCCTTCGTCGACGACCATGAGGTGCACAAGGTCGTCGAGTTCCTGAAGAAATCCGGCGAGCCGCAGTATCTCGACGAGCTGCTGCACGCCGCGGACACCGACGGCGAGGGCAGTGGCGGCGGCTTCGGGGACGAAGAGAACGGGGAGACCGATCCCCTCTATGACCAGGCCGTGCGCATCGTCACCGAAACCCGCAAGGCCTCGATCTCCGGCGTCCAGCGTCGGCTCAAGATCGGTTACAACCGCGCCGCGCGCATGGTGGAAGAGATGGAAAAGGCGGGCATCGTGGGCCCCCTGGAGGCCAACGGCAGTCGCGAGGTGTTCGCCCCGCCGCCGCCTGCGGACTGACCGTGCGCGCCTCGCATACCTCCGTCGTCCGTGCGCTCCTGCGTCTGCCGGGCCTTGGCCTGATATGGCTGTGCGCGTCCCTGCTCCCGCCGACCGCCGCGGCGGGACCCGGCCTCGATCGTCTCGACCGCTTCTTCTCCGGACTCAAGGGCCTCGATACGGGATTCGAACAGACCGTCACCGACAACGCGCGACGGCCGACCCAGCAGACCCGTGGCAGGCTGCAGATCCTGCGCCCCGGCCGCTTCCGCTGGACCTATGAAGAACCCTATCAGCAGCTCATCGTCACCGACGGCGCCAAGCTGTGGGTATATGACCCCGATCTTACCCAGGTCACGATCTCCAAGCTCGACGCCGCCGTCGGCAATACGCCCGCGCTGCTGCTCAGCACCGAGCAGCCGCTCGACCAGCTCTTCATGATCACCGAACTGCCGCCGCAGGACGATATCGCCTGGGTCCAGCTCGACCCCAGGCAGGAAGACGCCAATTTCACGCGCATCCGTCTCGCCTTCGATCGGGACACGCTTTACGCCATGGAGATCGTCGATGGCTTCGGGCAGACCATGAACATCCGGTTTCTCGGCCTCGAGCGTAATCCCGCCCTCGACCCGAACCGCTTCAGATTCACGCCGCCCGCCGGCGTGGATGTCGTCGGCGACGGATAAGACCAGCGCCGGACCCCGCATGCGACCGTCGACCCGGAAACCGCGATGACGAGCGAGGCCGTGAAACCGGAGGCCGGTTTCCAGCCCTTGGCCGACCGCATGCGCCCGACCTCGCTGGACGACGTGGCCGGACAGGACCATCTGCTCGGGCCCGAAAAACCCCTGCGCCGCGCCATCGAGACCGGGCGTATCCACTCCATGATCCTGTGGGGACCGCCGGGCACCGGCAAGACCACGCTCGCGCGCCTCATGGCGGCGCGCGCCGGCGCGCCGTTCATCAGCCTGTCGGCGGTATTCGCCGGGGTCAAGGAGATCCGCGCCGCGGTCGCCGAGGCCGAGCGCACCCTGAGCGAGGAAGGCCGGCGCACCGTTTTATTCATCGACGAGGTACATCGCTTCAACAAGGCGCAACAGGACGCCCTGCTCCACCACGTCGAGGACGGCACCTTCGTCCTGATCGGCGCCACCACGGAAAATCCCTCCTTCGAACTCAACAACGCGTTGCTCTCCCGCGCGCGCGTCTATGTGCTGAAGAGCGTCGACGCGCCGGCGTTGCGCCGCGTCCTCGACCGGGCGCTGGCCGACGACCTCCGCGGGCTCGGCGGTCTGCGTATGGAAATGGACGGAGAACAGCGCGACCGCCTCGCCCTGGCGGCAGACGGCGACGCCCGCCGCGCGCTCAATCTGCTCGAAATCCTGTCCGATCTCGCCCCCGAACACGACGGACGCCGGGTCGTGACCGGCGCCTTGGTGAACGAAGTGATCGCCGGCGGCACCCGCCGCTTCGACAAGGGCGGGGACATCTTCTACGACCAGATCTCGGCCCTGCACAAATCCGTGCGCGGCTCCGCGCCCGACGCGGCGCTGTACTGGCTGTGCCGCATGCTGGACGGTGGCTGTGATCCGCGCTACATTGCCCGCCGCGTCGTACGCATGGCGAGCGAGGACATCGGAAACGCCGATCCGCGCGCGCTCGCGCTGGCGACGAGCGCATGGGACGTGCAGGAGCGACTGGGCAGCCCCGAGGGCGAACTGGCGCTGGCGCAGGCGGTGGTCTATCTCGCCTGCGCGGCCAAGAGCAACGCGGTCTACACGGCCTATAACGCCGCGCTGCAGGACGCGCGGCGGTACGGTTCGCTCGACGTGCCGCTGCAACTGCGCAACGCGCCCACCACGCTGATGAAGGGACTGGACTACGGCAAGGGTTACCGTTACGCTCACGACGAGGCGGAAGGCTACGCCGCCGGCGAGAACTACTTTCCGGACGGCATGGGCCGGCCGCGTTATTACCAGCCCGCGCCGCGCGGTCTGGAGGCGAAGATCGCGGAAAAGCTGGCGCATCTGCGCGAGCTGGACGAAAAGCATGACAAGTCGTGAGCATTCCCGACCGGGAACGGATATATGAATCAGGTACTATTAATCGCGGCCGGCGGCGCCGTCGGCTCCGTCTTCCGTTACTGGACCTCCATCGGCACCCATCACCTGCTCGGGCGCGGCTTTCCCTACGGCACGCTGGCCGTCAACGTGCTGGGCTCGCTGGTCATCGGTCTGCTGTACGTCCTGCTGGTGGAACGCGGCGGTTTCGACATCGGATGGCGCGCGGCCCTGATCACCGGATTCCTGGGAGGCTTCACCACCTTCTCCGCCTTCTCGCTGGAAACCACGCTGCTGCTGGGTCAGGCCGATTACCTCAAGGCCGTTCTCAATATCGTCGCCAGCGTGACGGTATGCATCGCCGCCACGCTGCTGGGACTCTACGTCGGGAGGCAGCTATGACGCCGGTCGAGGTCACCGTGGTCCGGATCTATCTCACCGAGGCGCAAGCCAAGCTGAGCCCTCTGCTCAAGCAGTTGCACACCGTGGAAAAGGTGCGCGGCGTCACCGTCTTCCGCGGCATCTCCGGTTTCGGCCCCTCCGGCGTCATGCACACGGCCTCGCTGCTCGACTTGTCGCTGGACCTCCCGGTGGTGGTGGAATTCTTCGATGCGCCGGCGCGTGTCTCCGCCATCCTGGAACACCTCGCCGCCCTGGTCGCCCCCGGCCACATCGTGCACTGGCGTGCGCAGATGCTCGCCGACGACTCTGGGGCGAGTGATGGGTGATGGGTAATGGGTGATCGCGGTTCGCATCACTCATTACCCTTTTCTCATTACCGGGAGTAATTCATGGGTACGTTCAAAAGCATCGTCCTCGGCCTCGTCATCGGCCTGCTCATCGGCCTCTGGTTCGGCGTCAACCTCGGCAAGGGCCGGGATTTCTACGCCAATCCGTTCGTGGGGAAGGACATCGCCGGCGATCTGATGGAATCCAGCGGCGAGATGCTGGAAAAGAGCGGAAAGGCGCTGAAGAATATGAACAAGGACTGAGTTAAAAAAACTTAAAATAATCGTCGAAATTGACACCGGGGACGGATTTCAAATCCGTCCCCTCTGTACTGATGCAGACAACGGCATACCATCTTCAATTTCTTACCCAGCGCTTAGTCCTTAGTCCTGATTTCTTATCTGCCCCGCATGAACAACCGGTCCAGCTCCTTCATGTCGAGCTGGATCCAGGTCGGCCGGCCGTGGTTGCACTGGCCGCTGCGCTCGGTCCGCTCCATGTCGCGCAGCAGGGCATCCATCTCGGGCAGGGTGAGGCGGCGGTTCGCGCGCACCGCGCCATGACAGGCCATGGTGGCGAACATCTCGTCCAGGTGCTCGCGCACGCGTGCGCTGTCGCCATGGACATGGATGTCGGCCACGACATCGCGCACGAGGCCTTCCACGTCGGCCTCGCGCAACAGGCTCGGAATCGCCCGCACCGCCACCGCCTCGGGCGCGATACGCTGCACCTCCAGCCCCAGCTCCGCGAACAGGGGCTGATGGTCCTCCACCAGTGCCGCCTCGCGCGTCGCCAGATTGATCGTCAGCGGCACCAGCAACGGCTGCGTACGCACGCCGCCCTGGTGATGGGTCGCCTTCATGCGCTCGTAGACGATGCGCTCGTGCGCCGCATGCATGTCGACCAGCACCAGGCCCTCGGTATTTTCGGCCAGGATATAGACACCGTGGATCTGCGCCAGGGGGCGGCCGAGAAAACCGGCGGGGGACGGCGCGGCGGGAGCGGTCGCGGGTACTACGGGCACGGCCTCCGCCACGGCGGCGTCCAGGGCAGCGTAGAGATGCGGCGGCGCGGGCTCCGCCGCCCGGAACGGAAACGAGGGCTGGCGATCGCGCGGCACGCTCTCGTAGGCCGCCGCGGGCGCCAGGCGCGACGGGGCAGCGGTCACGGCGGCGGCCGGAACGGCCTCTTCCCCCCTCGCCCCCGGCCGATCCTGCGCCAGGGCGCGATGCAGGGTGTGGAACAGAAAGTCGTAGATCAGACGGCTCTCGCGGAAACGCACCTCGTGCTTGGTGGGATGCACGTTGACGTCGACCTCTTCCGGCGGCATGTCGAGATACAGGACGAAGGTCGGATGGCGCCCCTGGTAGAGTACGTCGCGATAGGCCTGGCGCACCGCATGGCTGACCAGCCTGTCGCGGATGACGCGGCCGTTGACATAGAAATACTGCAGGTCCGACTGGCCGCGCGAGTGGGTGGGCAGGCCGATCCAGCCGCGCAGACGCAGCCCCCCCGCCTCTCCCGCGATCGCCAGACTGTGCTCGATGAACTCACGGCCGCACAACTCGGCGACGCGCGCCGCGCCGCCGGCGTCCGGCCGCAGGGTGTATACCGTGCGTTTGTTGTGGTTGAGGCGGAACGCGACGTCGAAGCGGCTCATCGCGACGCGGCGGAAGACCTCCTCGATATGCCCGAACTCGGTGCGCTCACTGCGCAGAAACTTGCGCCGCGCGGGCACGTTGAAGAACAGATCGCGCACCTCGATCGTGGTGCCGGGCGGATGCGCGGCGGGGATCGGGTCGCTGAGATTCCCCTGACTGTCGTTGTCGACGCGCCAGGCGGAGGCCGCGCCGGCCTCGCGCGACGCCAGACCGAGCCGCGCGACCGAGACGATGCTCGGCAGCGCCTCGCCGCGGAAACCGAGCGTCGCGATGCGGCTCAGCCCGTCGAGTTCCGAGAGCTTGCTGGTGGCGTGCCGGCTCAGGGCCAGTTGCAGATCGTCCCGGTGGATGCCGCCGCCGTTGTCCGTGACCCGGATCAGGCGCAGCCCGCCCTGTTCGATATCGATGGCGACCTCGTCGGCGCCGGCATCGAGGCTGTTTTCCAGCAGCTCCTTCACCACGGAGGCCGGCCGCTCGACCACCTCGCCGGCGGCGATCTGGTTGGCGAGTTGGGTCGAGAGTCGATGGATTCTCATGCGCTGAGGCAGACCGGCGGTTGGTGGATCCCGTCCGCATTATAAAGCAAAGCGCACGCCGCGCGGTCCATGGGGGCGAATACCGCACCGAGACCGGTCCCGGCCGGCCAGGCCCGTCTCAACCCTCGTTGTCGCCCGGAATGGTCAGCACCTGGCCGACCCGGATGCGGTCGTTCTTGAGGCGGTTGGCGGCGCGCAGGCGTTCGATGCTGACGCGGTACTGGGCGGCCAGCGCGGACAGGGTCTCCCCCGGCGAGATGGTATGGCGGCGATTGACCGCGGCGATCTGGGTGCCGGCGGGCGGATGCTTGGAAAAATAATCCTTGATCCCGCCGAAGATCGCGCCCGCCACCTGCTCCTGATGCTCCGGGCTGCGCAGCTTCTTTTCGTCCTGCGGATTGGAGATGAAGGCGGTCTCCACCAGGATCGATGGGATATCGGGCGATTTCAGCACGACGAATCCGGCCTGCTGAACCTGATGCTTGTGGAGGGTGGAGACGGGCTGCATATTGCGCAGGACCGCGTCACCGGCCTCGAAGCTGGCCTGGAGGGTCGCGGTCTGCGAAAGGTCGAGCAGCACCGAGGCGAGCAGATTGTCCTTGTCGTCCAGGCTGACGCCGCCGATCAGGTCCGAGGCGTTCTCTTTCTCCGCGAGCCAGCGCGCCGCCTCGTTGGTCGCCCCGTTCTGGGACAGGACATAGAGCGAGGAGCCGCGCACGCTGCGATCGCGGAAGGCATCCGCATGGATCGAGACGAACAGATCGGCGCGGCTGTCGCGCGCCTTCAGGGTGCGTTTGCGCAGGCTCAGGTAATAATCGCCGTCGCGCGTCATCACCGACTTCATGCCCGGCTCGCGATCCACCATCGCCTGCAGGCGGCGTGCGATCGCGAGCACGATATCCTTCTCGTAGATGCCGGAATACCCGCGCGCGCCGGGGTCCTCTCCGCCGTGACCGGCATCGATCGCGATCACGATGGGGCGCGGCCGGACCTGCGGGGTGACGGCCTTGACCGCGGGACCGGCGGTCTGTGCAGACTGAGACTTCGCCGCCGGGTCGGCCGGCCGGGCCTGCGCCTGCTGCACCAGCTGATCGAGCCGCGCCTGCTGGGCCTGCTGCTCGCGGCCGAACAGATCGAAAACCAAGCGATGCCCGTACTCTTCGTTGGGTTTGAGCAGAAAGGCCTTGTACTCGGTCCTTTGCTTGAGATCGAGGACGACGCGCAGGACGCCCCCGTCCCGGTTCGCGTGGCGAATCGATTTCATGATCGTATCCGTCGCGACGGGCTGCTCCACCGTCTTGGCCAGCGTCGCGTTCGTGAAGTCGAGCACCAGACGGTCCGGATTGACCAGCCGCTCGACCTTGTACTCGACCGGGGCGCTCACGTCGAATACGACGCGGGTGTTATCGGGCGCCGGCCAGACGCGTACGCCATCGATCGCGACCCGCTCCGCCCAGGCGGCGGCGGGTACGCAGACCATGACCATTATGGCGACCCATCTTTTCATGCCTTAAAACGCCGAATTCCACCCTCTCAACGATAGCGGCATGTTTAATATAAACCGCCATCAATTGCAAGTTTTTTAAAGAGATATCCGCATATGTTTGGGGACGCCCTGATGACCGCCGGATAAGCCATTGAAGATGGCCTTCACTCACATGAAAGACCGCCCTGCCCGGCGACGGGATTCCGTCGTCCGACTATCCCGCGCCCCGGCCATCGCGGTCGGCGGCAAGCGTCTCGATCACCGCGGCCAGCAATCGCGCCCCCGCCGGCGTGCCCGGGTCGCATCGCAGGTCCCGTCCGGTCCCGAGCGGGCGGATCCCTATCCGCAGATCCGGCTCCGGCAAGATCCCGTGACCGCGCTCCGCCCACTCGATCAGGCAAATCGCGTGCCCATCGAGAAAATCGCGCAGGCCCATGAACTCCAGCTCTTCCGGATCGGAAAGGCGATAAAGATCGAAATGATGAAGCAGGATATCGTCGAGGGCATAGGTCTCGACCAGGGCATAGGTCGGGCTCTTGACCGCCCCCGCCCACCCCAGGGAACGCAGCAAGCCGCGCACCAGCGTCGTCTTTCCCGCCCCGAGCGGACCGCCCAGGTGGATGACCAGACCCGGCGCAAGCCCGCGCGCGAGCCGGGCGCCGAAGGCCTCCATCTCCTGCTCGGATGCCGCCCGGAATTCCATCAGGGGCGTGGATTCATCAGGCGGTGGAGCGGCGCCAGCAGGTCTCCCGCGAGCAACCCCCGCTCCCCCGCCCCCTCGGCGGCGGCCTGATCGCCGGCGGCGGCGTGCACGGCCGGTCCGAAGCGGGCGGCCTCGGCCAGGTCCATGCCCTGCGCCAGCAGGGCGGCGACCACCCCCGTCAGCAGATCGCCCATGCCGGCGCTGGCCATGCCGGGATTGCCGCCGTGACAGAGGGCGATGGTGCCCATGGGATCACATACCAGGGAGCCCGCCCCCTTGAGGACGACGGCGCCGCCATAGCGTCGCTGCAGGGCCGCGACCGCCTCGAAGCGATCCTCCTGCACCTCCGCCGTCGTGATCCCCAGCAGGCGCGCGGCCTCGCCCGGGTGCGGGGTCAAAATCCAGTCGTCGCGTCGCACGGGGGCCTGCGCCAGCAGATTCAGGGCGTCGGCATCGACCACCAGCGGTCCGGGTCGATCCAGCGCCCGGCCGAACAGCTCCAGGGCCCACCGCGAGCGCCCCAGCCCGGGGCCGACGGCGATCACCGTAGCGCGTTCGATCAGGGGTTGCAGCGCCCCGGCATCCTCTACGCCGTGGCACATCAGCTCCGGTCGCGCCAGCGCCAGCAGCGCGGCATGGCCGGCGCGGGTCGCGATGCTGACCAGTCCGGCCCCGGTGCGCAGGGCGGCTTGTCCGGCCAGCAGCGCCGCGCCGTTCATGCCGTGATCCCCGCCGATGATCAACACATGGCCGTATCGCCCCTTGTGGGCGCCCCGACCGCGTGGCCTGAGGCGCGGCGCCAGGGCCTGATAGGAAAAACGGGTAGCGGCGGGCTCGACCTGGGAAAAGATCTGCGCAGGCACCCCCAGGCGGCTGTAATGGATGCGTCCGCAGCAGTCGGGACCGTCCGCGGTGAACGCCCCCTGCTTGAGTCCGATGAAACTGACGGTAAGATTCGCGCGCACCGCGGCGCCGCGGACGCGGCCGGTGTCCGCATCCAGCCCGGAGGGCATATCCAGCGCCAGTACCTCCGCCCCGGACGCCCCGATCTCCTCGATCGCGGCCCGCGCCACCCCTTCGATCTCGCGATCGAGCCCCGTGCCCAGCAGGGCGTCCACCACGACCTCGTGCCCCGACAGGGCGCCGCCGGCATAGGTCACCGCCTCCACGCCGGCCGCGCGCAGGGCGGACGCGGCCTCCCGTGCGGCGCCGCGCATGCGCTCCGTTTCGCCGACCGCGTACACCGCGACACTCAGACCGGCCTCGTGGGCCAGGCGCGCCAGCACATAGCCGTCACCGCCGTTATTGCCCGTCCCGCAGACCACGCCGATGCGCTGTGCCCGCGGCCAGTGCGCGCGCAGCAGGCGGAACGCCGCCGCCCCCGCGCGTTCCATGAGGGTTTGCGTGGGAATGCCGTGCGCTTCGATCGCGAGGCGGTCGAGCTCGCGCACCTGGGCGGCGCGATACAGTTGGCGGGGCAATCTCTCTTCCATACGCGCTATCATAGCGATTATGCCCGGCAGCGCACAGAACCGAGACCCCGAATCCGACGCGGCCTTCTTCGCCGATCTCGCCTGGAATATAAAAATCTGGGCGCGCGAACTCGGCTTCGCGGAGGCCGGCATCGCCGACACCGCACTGGACGAGCACGAGGCGCGCCTGCTCAACTGGCTCGACCGGGGCCGTCACGGCGAGATGGACTACATGGCCCGCCACGGCGCCCGCCGCAGCCGTCCGCGCGACCTGGTGCCCGGTACGCTGCGCGTGATCTCGGTGCGCATGGACTATCTGCCGCCGGGCGGCGTCGATCCCTGGGCTGTGCTGGAGGACCCCCGGCTCGGCTACGTCTCCCGCTACGCCCTCGGGCGCGACTATCACAAGGTGCTGCGCGCCCGCTTGCAGGCGCTGGCGGAGCGCATCGCCGCCGTGAGCGGCCCCTTCGGCTACCGCGCCTTCGTCGACAGCGCACCGGTGCTGGAAAAGGCGCTGGCGGAGCGCGCCGGCCTGGGCTGGATCGGCAAGCATACCAATCTGATCAATGCCCGCAGCGGATCGTGGTTTTTTCTCGGCGAGCTCTACACCGACCAGCCGCTCCCGCCCGACGCGCCGGGGGCGAATCACTGCGGCAGTTGCCGCGCCTGCATCGACGTCTGCCCGACGCAGGCCATCGTCGCGCCCTACGAACTCGATGCGCGCCGCTGCATCTCGTATCTCACCATCGAGTCGCGCGGTCCGATCCCGGTCGAGTTCCGGCCGCTGATCGGAAACCGCGTCTTCGGCTGCGACGACTGCCAGCTGGTATGCCCGTGGAACCGCTTCGCCGCCCCTTCCGCCGAATCCGATTTCATGCCGCGCCATGGCCTGGATGCACCCGGATTGCGGCTTCTGTTTGCATGGAGCGAGGCGGAATTCTTACAATACACCACGGGCTCCGCCCTCCGGCGCGTCGGTTACGACGGTTGGCGGCGCAATATCGCGGTCGCGCTGGGCAACGCCCTGCGCGGCGCGCGGGAACCGGACAGGACAGCCATCATAGAAAGCCTGACGGCGCGCGGCGACGACCCCTCCGCACTGGTGAGGGAACACGTCCGCTGGGCACTGGAACAATAGGCCACGCCGGCCTCGGGCCGGCCACCGGGAGGGGGGTTCGGATATGAGGCAAGGCAAACCGCGGCATCGGATCGCGGGATGGGTTCGTAGTTTCGTCTTCCTGGCCGCCGCCGGCGCCGGTATCGCGCTGCAACTGCATGCGCCTCCCTGGTCCGACGCCTTCGCGCTCGACCTCAAGGCGCCTCCCCTGTCCCCCCTCGCCGAGGACGGCATCCACGACCCCACCGGCGAGGCCATCAACACCCTGCAGGATCCGGCCCAGTCGATGAAGGACTTCCCCAAGGACAAGCGTGGCGAGGTCGACTGGGTCAAAGCGCTCGATGAGGGCATCATCACGCCGCGCAAGAGCCGCACCGACGATCCCTGGGAAAACGCCCTCATGCAGTCGATGGATATGAATATCCTGATGACCGCCACCGCCGACATGCCTTACGTGCTGTTCCCGCACCGCCAGCACACCGAGTGGCTGGCCTGCGGCAACTGCCACCCGGATATCTTCATCCCGCAGAAGGACGCCAACCCGATCACCATGACCAAGGTCCTCAACGGCCAGTTCTGCGGCCGCTGCCACGACAAGGTCTCGTTCTCGCTGTGGACCTGCGAACGCTGCCACAGCGTGCCGCACGGGAAGGTGGGGAAGTGGTGGTGACTTCTGAAAGGACAGGACTGAGGACTAAGAACTGAGTGAAAGAATAATACATGTAGTCCGGATGAAGCATAGCGGAATCCGGGGGTGTTTTTATTTCCCGGATTTCGGCGCTCCGCGCCTACATCCAGGCTACGATCTTTGATGCTCCGATGTTTCCGATACAAGGAGTATTGGGTTTGACTTAGTCCTTAGTCCTTAGTCCTGCCTTTATAAAGTGTTCCCTGTAATACCGCAGCTCATTGATCGAGTCGCGTACGTCGTCCAGGGCCTGGTGGGTGCTGTCCTTGGTGAAACCGTTGTAGACCTCGGGCGCCCAGCGGCGCGCCAGTTCCTTCAGTGAGCTGACGTCGAGGTTGCGGTAATGGAAATAGCGTTCGAGCGCGGGCATGCCGCGCGCCAGGAACCGCCGGTCCTGACAGATGCTGTTGCCGCACATGGGCGATTTTCCGGCCGGGACGTACTGACGCAGGAATTCCAGGGTGAGCCGCTCCGCCTCGCGCTCCCCGAGCGTGCTGCTGCGTACGCGCCCGATCAAGCCGGACTGGCCGTGCTGGCGCGTATTCCAGTCGTCCATCCCGTCCAACACCGAATCGGGCTGATGGATCGCGATCACCGGCCCTTCGGCCAGGATGTTCAACGCGCTGTCCGTCACGATCGTGGCGATCTCGATGATATAATCGCTGTCCGGGCTCAAACCCGTCATTTCGAGGTCGATCCAGATCAGATGATTCGCGTCCTGTGCCATGGCTGTGTTTCCCGTGTTGCGTTATGTTCGCGTAATGCCCCGGCCCCGCCGGCGCGCCGGCCCGTATCCCGATGAACGGCTTTACCTTCGCCTTTCTCGCCGCCCTTTCATGCGCCTGCGTCCTGGAATGGTGGCTCGACGGCCGTCAGTTGCGCCACGTGCGCGCCCATCGTGATCGCGTCCCCGACGCCTTCGCCGCGCGCATCGGTCTGTCGAGCCATCGGAAAGCAGCCGACTATACCTCCGCCCGGCTCCGCGCGGGCCGTGTCGCGCTGGTGTACAACACCGCATTGCTCCTCGGCTGGACCCTGGGCGGCGGTCTGAATCTGCTCGAAGCCGTCTGGCGCGGGGCCGCCCTTCCGCCGCTGCTCACCGGCGTCGGAGTCGTCGCCAGCGCACTGCTCGTCAACGCGCTGTTGCGGCTTCCTTTCGCAATCTACCACACTTTCATCGTCGAGCAGCGATTCGGGTTCAACCGCATGACGCCCGCCTTGTTCGCGGCCGATCTGTCGAAGGGGCTTTTTCTCGCCGCGGTCATCGGTATGCCGCTGATATTCGCCGTACTGTGGCTGATGGTGCCCCCGCCGCAGACCACCGGACAAGCGGACCCTCTCTGGTGGCTCTATGTCTGGCTCTGCTGGCTCTCCTTCGCCCTGCTGATGAGCTGGGTCTATCCCCTGCTGATCGCCCCGCTGTTCAATAAATTCACCCCGCTCCCGGACGCGGACCTGGAGCGCCGCATCGGCGCCCTGCTGGCGCGCACCGGATTCGCCAGTCGCGGTGTCTTCGTGATGGACGGTTCGCGCCGATCGGCCCATGGCAATGCCTATTTCACCGGTTTCGGCCGCGGCAGACGCATCGTGTTCTTCGATACCCTGATCGATACGCTCCGGCCGGAGGAGATCGAGGCGGTGCTGGCGCATGAACTCGGTCATTTCAAGCGCCACCATGTCGCCAAGCGCATCGGTCTGTCGGCCCTCGGCGGGCTCGCCGCGGTCCTGCTTCTCGACTGGCTGCTTCACCAGCCCGGCTTCCATTCCGGCCTCGGGCTGGAACACCCGTCGAATCACGGCGCCCTGCTGCTGTTTCTGTTCATCGCGCCGATATTCGGCACCTTCCTCGGCCCGTTCACGGCCCTGCTCTCGCGTCGCCACGAGTACGAAGCGGACGCGTTCGCGGCGCGCGAGGCGAATGCGGGCGATCTCATCAGCGCACTGATCAAACTCTATGAAGACAATGCCGCGACGCTGACGCCGGATCGCTGGTACTCCGCCTTCCACTACAGTCATCCGCCGGCGGGCGCGCGCATCGCCCGGCTCGCCGGGCACGCGGGAAACGGATCCGCATGATGCCCGCCGCCGAGACGCAGCCCGGCCTGGTCATCGCGAATTTCGGCCGGACCCTGCTGGTCGAGGCCGGCGACGGCACCAGTTCACCCTGCGTGGCGCGCAAATCCGCCGGACAGGCCGTGTGCGGCGACCGGGTGCAGTGGCAGGCGGGACATGGTGATGCGCACGGCGCCGTGGTCGCGATCGAGCCGCGTCGTTCGCTGCTCGCGCGTTCCGACGCGCGGGGAAAATCCAGGCCGTTGTGCGCCAATATCGACCAGTTGATCATAGTCGCCGCCCCCCTGGCCGGCGCAACGGCCTCCGGGATCAATCACTCGCTCATCGATCACTATCTGGTCACGGCCGAGCTGCTCGGCCTCGGCGCCGTGCTGGTCGTGAACAAGATGGATCTCGCGGAGGAAACGCCGGCGCTGCGGCTGCGGGACGACATGGCCGCTTACCGAGCCATGGGCTATGAACTGTGCCTCGTCAGCGCGAAGACGCGGCTCGGTCTGTCGGAGCTGGGCGCCGTGCTGGCAACCCGGACCAGCGTATTCGTCGGCGAATCCGGGGTCGGGAAATCCTCGCTGCTGCAGGCCCTGCTGCCCGATCGGGCCATCCGCATCGGCGCCCTATCCGCGGCCAGCGGCAAGGGTCGCCACACCACGACCAGCACCCTGCTGTTCCATCTCCCGCGCGGCGGGGACATCATCGACTCCCCCGGCGTACGCGAATTCCGTCTCTGGAGCATCGGCGCCGCGGAGCTGGCGCGCGGCTTCCGCGAGTTCAGGCCTTTTCTCGCCGACTGCAGGTTTCGCGACTGCGGCCACGATGGGGAGCCGGGCTGCGCGGTGAGTCTCGCCTGCGAGCGGGGAATGATCGGTCGGCAACGGCTGGACAGCTATCGCGCGATCCTGCGCGAGTTGCCGGCCGCGGAATACGACTGACGGGCCGGCACACCGGCCCGATCAATCGGGTGCGGAGCCTCCCTGCCGGCGCCGGGGCCTCCTCTCGATGCCATCCTCCGGGCTGCCGTATCTGTGCTCGGCATAGGCGATGATGAACAACGCCACGCTGAGGAGTACGATCGCGCCGGTCACCGCGAGATACAGGTAGAGCCCGAATTCAGTCAGCTCCTTCTGCACGTCTATCACCAGGTGTCGCGCCAGCGCGGTGATGGCGATAAAGATGAGAAACTGCACGGGCAGTTTATTGCTCTTGAAGTAGCAGCCAATCATGGCGCCGAATTCGAGATAGATGAACAGCAGAAGGATATCCTTGAGCTCAGCGTGGCCTTTCCTCATGATCTCCAGGTATTCGTACACCGCCGACCAGACCACGGTGGCCCCGATGATGAACAACGCGAGGTAATGAAACCCGTCCACCATATAACTGCCGATCTTCGCCAGCTTGGCCTCTTTCTCGTCCATATCCCTCTCTCAATGCGATTGTCGAATCTACGCGCCTCCCGCGGCCATCCCGCCGTGAGGCTCATACCGATACCAGCACATCTCCGTGGCAATCCGTCAGAACGCGCTTGGTGACGCTGCCCAGGAGAAACTCCTCGAGCATACCCTCGCCGCGCCGCCCCATCACGATCAAATCGCAGTCCTGCTCCCGCTCCTGCTCGACGATATTCCGCCACGGATCTCCATGCAGCACGAGCCGGCGCGCCGACTGCGGCTCCAGGCCGGCCGCGGCGAGCAGCTCGCCCATTTTCTGCATGGCCTCTTCCTTCGCGGCGGCGCGATAGAAATCGACGGTCTCCTCCGGCACTCCGGCCAGGCGCAATTTACCCTCGAAGGGCACGTCGAAGGCATGCAGCAGAATGAGTTCGGCCTCAGGAGCCACGGCATGCGCCCGCCGAAGCGCGGGCAGCGACGCCGGCGAGAAGTCCACCGGCACCAGCAGCCTGCGGTAGCTCCCGCGTGGCGGCTGTTTGACGACCAACAACGGGCGCGTGGCCCGGCTCACCATCTTTTCCGCGGTCGAACCGAGCAGCAGGGTCTGCACGAGGCCCGCCCCGCGGGCACCCAGCACGATCAGGTCTGCCTCCCGGGCGTCCGCCTCCTCGTTCAGGCGCCGCACGACGGCGCCCGATACGACATGCACGCCCGCGGTCACGCCGTATCGGCTCGACAGGGACTCGGCCAACTGGCGCAGCTCCTCCCGAGCGGCATCCACCAGGCGTTGCTCGGCCTCCGCGGGAATCTCGCGCACGAGCCGGCGCAGTTTGTCCAGCGGAGCCGTCGCGACGACATGCAGGAGATCGAGCGTCCCCGCTACGTCTCCGGCGAACAATGCCGCCCGCTCCGCCGCATGGCGCGCGGGCGTCGACAGATCGGTGGCGATCAATAGTCGTTTGATGCGTGACATCGCATGGTCCTCATGCCGTGGATCGGTCCAGGGTCTGGCGCGGGTCCCGTCCGGACGCAGCGCCCTCCCGAGGCATCGAGGGAATTCTTAAGCATTTTCATCCGCACTGCAAGGCGGGACCATCGTCTTCCGGTCCCGCGCGGAAATGGCCGACCGGCCCGGGACTTCGTCCCGGCGGACGTCCGGCCCGGATTCAGCGCTTGATGATCCGCAAGGCGATGGACAATTTTTGCTCGTTCTTGAGCATATCCGCCAGCGTATAACCGTCCAGGACGCGTAAAAACGCATCGGCCGCGTCACCCAGCACGCTCTTCAGGCGGCAGACCGGGGTGATCGGGCAAGCTTTGTTCTTCTTGTCAAAACATTCGACGACATTGAAATTCGCCTCGGTGTGACGCACCACGTCGCCGATGGCGATCCGTTCCGGCGGGTGCGCCAGGCTCAGCCCGCCGCCCTTGCCGCGGGTGGCAACGATGAAGCCGAGGGTAGACAGATTGTGCACCACCTTGACCAGGTGATTGCGTGAGATGCCATAGCTCTGGGCGATCTCGGAGACGGTCGACAGGCGGTCACGTCGGAGCCCAAGATAAATCAGGACGCGCAGGGAATAATCGGTATACATGGTGAGTTGCATACCAGCACGTTACCTCGAACCCGCCGGTATCCGCAACCCGAAACGGCATAAAAAAACCCCGGCCGAAGCCGGGGTAACCGTGGAAGAAACTGTGTTCTCCGGTATCAACGAATCAGGATATTGTCACCCTTGCCGGCCGCCGGATCGGCGTCAGGCTTGTTCATCAGCACCGTGATGGCGCCACGCATGGCCGCACCCATGGTATGGTCCACGATGGCCTGGTTAGTGGGACGATCCTTGGGCGACACGATATCCAGCGTGGCCGCCTCGGACACGCCCAACTGCAGGGTGGCCATGCCGTAGATCGTATTCTTGGGATTGCCGTTGAGATACACCCGGTCCCAGATGCCGGCGATCGGATGGATGGCGGCGGGTCGGTTGACGTTGGCGTTTACATAAAAGATGCGTACCCGCTCACCCGGCTTCGCCTCCAATACCTGACTCGCGTTCTGGTCGTGTACTGGATCGTAGTGGAACATCTTGCCGTTGATCAGAGAACCGGCGTAGCCCCGGTCTTCCATGATGGCGTGATGGTCCTCGGGATCCGAGTAATACTGCCCCTGGACCAGCACATATTCGCGATCCGGCTTGGGGAACTTGTCGCTGTAACCCTCTTTCGGATCGACGATGATGATGCCGTACATGCCACGCGCGATATGCTGGTGCATCGGGTCGGCGCCACAATGGTACATCCACACGCCCGGGTATTTGGCATCGAAGGTGAATTTCTTGGTCTCACCCGGCTTGATCGGCGCGAATTCGTTGAGCACATCCACCTGCGCCGCATGGAAATCCATCGAATGGCTGTTCTTGTTGGTATTCTCGTTGACCAGCTCGAACTCGACGGTGTCACCCTCCTTCACACGCACGACCGGCCCCGGGATCCTCCCGTCGAAGGTCCAGGCCGGGAATTTCGTACCCTTGTTGTCGATCTCCACCATGACCTCCTTCGCGTGCATCTTCACCTTCACCGTCTCGGCGGAGGCGGTCTGGATGCAGGCGCCGAAGGCGCAGCCCATGGATACCGCTAATACCATCTTCTTGTAGTTCACGTCACTCTCCTTTGTTGGCGTATATTACCGTTGTCACGATTGCTTGATTTTCGAACCCGGCGCTTCCGTTATTTGCCATAGCTGCATTGGCAAAGCTCCCTCAGATAGGTCACCAGGCCGTGGATCTCCTCGTCGCTGAAGACATCCCCCCACGGCGGCATCAGCACCGACTTGTTGATCGCCACCCCTCCCTCCTTGATCACCTTGTAGATATCGTCGTCCGAGCGCGCGGACATCTCCTTGGAGTCGGTGTGATTACGCGGCTGCACCGACATGTCGCGCACGTTGACGCCCTTGCCGTTGCCCTTCACGCCGTGGCACTGGGCGCAGTAGGTGTGATAATTGTCCGCGGCCTTCTCCGCCGCTGACGCCGCCATCGACCAGGCCAGCAGCAGGCTGGCCACGCAGAGTTCGGCCACGATCACCTTCAGAACCTTCATTTCGCGCCCTCCTCGCTCAGCAGGTGGAAATAATCAATGAACTTCCGCGTATCGGTTTCATTGATATGCTTGTTGGGCATGAATACCTTGGGATCCCACGCATGCGGGTCGCGCAGGTAGCTGGCCAGCCAGTCTTCCTGCAGGCGCTGCCCCGCGGTATAGACCTCGGGACCGGAGAGGCCGCCGTAACCCGGTTCGATCTCGTGGCAGGCCAGGCATCCCTTGAACTTGTCGAACAGCATCTCGCCGGAACTGCGCGAGAGGGTGCCGGGCGTATAGGCCCCGGCCGTGACGAGTTCCGCCTTGCCCTTGAGCTCCATCAGGGCCGCGGTAACGGCCTTGGCCTCGGGGGCGGGCAGCGCGGGATGCGCGACGAGGGTGGAGTCGTCGATTTCATCGCCGCCCTCGGCGTCGGACTTCACGTGATCGGGGTAGAACATGCCCGCCGGGCGGATCCGTTCCGGCTTCTGCAGCCATACCTCCATCCAGGCCGCCTTGTACTTCAGGCCGGCATAGAACAGATCCGGGCCCTTGCGGTTCCACAATTCCTGCAGGGTGGCGGGCGCCGGCCCCGTCAGGTTGTGGCAGGAGGCGCACTGTCCCTGCAGGATGGCGGCGCCGTCCTCCGCGCCGGCGATGTTCGCACCCGCCAGCATGACGGCGGCAACCAGGTATTTAATGTGCGTCATGTTGCTCCCTCCTCCGCTCGCGCCGCCCCTCGGTCTGCAGCGGAGCGCCGGCGAAATGCTCATTGTTGTACATGCCATACGGCTTCTTCATCGATTCGCTGTAGTAGAAATCGGGGTCGTCATTGGGCAGCATGCCGTGCGAATCGTCCGACATCACCGGCATCATTCCCTCGTAGGCGATCACCGTCATCACCCCCCCATCATGCTTGCCATTGTTGGTGACGTGTGGGTCGATGTGGTCATGCACCATCCAGATGCCCGGATTGTTCATTTCCATGATGGCGTCGTAACGCTCGCCCGGGGCGACCAGAATGGTGTCGGCATAGTACGGCGCCGGCAGCGGCAGGCCATCCTTGTGCGTGATCAGCATGTCGTGACCGTGGATATGGATGGAATGAAGCTCCCCTCCCGCGCCAAACATCCGGAATCTCACCACATCCCCTTTCTTGACATTGATCGGTTGCGTCGTCGGGAAGGAGCGTCCGTTGATGGAGAAATAATTGGAGGGCTCGACCGGGCTCCCGCCCGATCCCAGCTTTTCCGCATAGTTGGAATCCCATGAGCTGAACATCATGATCACGTCCTTGGTGACCTTTTTCTCCAGCTTGGTGGGTTTGGCCGGATCGACGATGAGCGGCCCCCACATCCCGCGCATCCCGACGTGCTCGCTCACGTTGACATGGCAGTGATACCAGGTGCTTCCGGTCTTCTCGGCCCTGAACTTGTAGGTGAAGGTCTCACCTGGCTGAACCGCCTTCTGCGTCACACCGGGAACCCCGTCCATTTTCCAGTTGCTGGGCTCGGTGGAGTCGACAAGGTTGGCGCGCTGGTACTGCCCATGCCAGTGGATGGTATGGGGCAGCGTCGTGTTGTTGGTGAGGTGGATGGTAACGTCGTCACCCTCTTTCACATGGATCAGCGGTGCCGGCACCTGGCCATTGTAGGCGAATACCTGATACTCCAGGTCGGGGGCCACTTGGATCTTTCTTTCTTCGATCGTGAGCTCGAACTCCCCGGTTCTCGGCATACGCCTGCGCGGCGCCGAGCAAAAGCAGTAACGCGATGATGGCCTCGTACCAGTACAGCCGCCGATGATGTTTGAATGTTGACGCCATGCCCCCTCCTTGTCTGAATGTCTTTTGGTCCTGCCGGATAAAAGATGTATTTTGTATACATATTTATTTCGGGAGGCGGGGTATGTCAAGTATTATTTTCCGGAAAATATCCGAGTAAATCGGTAGGTTATCGGTCGATATGGCGCGAGCGCATCCCGCCCACATCAACCGGGCAAGGGCTCGGGTGGGTGGAATATACGGTATTCCTGAGATTAGTGAAAGGCGATCGCGGGCTCGGCCAGCAAGGCGCCGGTGAAGATCACCAGGCCGCGCGTGATCAGGATGCCGATTCCCTGCGCGCGGTGGTCGCGCCTCATCTGGTCGTCGCCGCCGAGGATCCGGCGCGCGGTCTGGATCTGCACCACATAGAGCACATACAAGGTGATCACGAGAATGAAATGCATCCACATGAGAAAGGAGAATATCTCACCGTGTTCGATCAGCTTCTTGTGCCAATCCCGCGTCATGTAAAGATAGACGGGAAAGAAAAGATCGATCACCATGATCGAACTCATCACCACGATATGCAGGCGGCGCACCCGGGACAGAAAGAAGGTCGCCAGCATGATGGCGAAGGTCGTCGAGGCGAACAGTACGGTCCCTGGAATCATCGGTATACTCCTTCGCACACCCGGACGGATCTCGCATCGCACCGACTGCCATCCATGGGGATAGCCCCGGTCGCCGGCCCTCGCATGGGACGCCCGCGGCGGCTGGCGCGCGCGTCAGATATCGCGTCGCCCGGCGATCGCGTGCGAGAGCGTCCCCGCATCCACATACTCCAGTTCCCCGCCGAACGGCACGCCATACGCGATGCGGCTGGCGCGGATGCCATGCTCGCGCGCCATATCGGCGATGTAATGGGCGGTGGCCTCGCCTTCCACCGTGGGATTGGTGGCCAGAATCACCTCGCTCACCCTGCCCTGGCGGAAACGCTGCTCCAGTTGATCGAGACCGATATCCTCCGGACCGATGCCATCGAGCGGAGAAAGATGCCCCATCAGGACGAAATAACGCCCCTGATAGGAAGTCGTGTGTTCGATGGCCTGGACGTCCACCGGATTCTCCACCACACACAGCTGCGCCGCGTTGCGCTTGTCGCTCGCGCACAGGCGACACAGGACGTTCTCGCTCAGCGTCCGGCATTCACCGCAGCGGCCGACCCCGTCGGCGGCCTCCTGCAGCGCCACGGCCAGCCTGCGGGCCCCCTCGCGGTTGCGCTCGAGTAGGTGATAGGCGATGCGCTGCGATGACTTCGGGCCGACGCCCGGCAGGCAACGCAGCGCCTCGATCAAACGGTCGATGAGCGGGCTGTCGGACACCGGCGTCCCGTCAGAACGGCAGCTTCATTCCAGGCGGCAGCGGCAGGCCGCGCGTCATGCCCGCCATCTTTTCCTTGGATTCGCTCTCGATCCGGCGCACCGCGTCGTTCACGGCGGCGGCGATCAGATCCTCCAGCATTTCCTTGTCGTCCTTCAGCAGGCTGTCGTCGATGCTGACCCGTTTGACGTCGTGGCGGCCGGTCATGACGACGCTCACCATGCCGCCGCCGGCCTGACCGGTGACCTCCATGGCGGCGATCTCTTCCTGCGCCTTTTGCAGATCCTCCTGCATCTTCTGCGCCTGCTTCATCAGATTACCCAAGCCACCTTTCATGACACTTCCTCTCGGTTATGGCGTCGCCGCGCTCCCGGCGACGATGGATATGAACGCGGGCGGGTCGCCCGTCCTGCCCGTCAGTCGAGCGGTTCCACCGTCTCCGGCACAATGCGGGCATTGAAGGTCTCTTTCAGGGTCCTCACCTCGGCGTCATTCTCGAGCGAGCTGATGGCCGCCTGCATGCGATCGTTTTCCTGCTGCCGGCGCAGGCGCGCCGGCGTCGCCCCCTCGGGCTCGCCGATCTGAACGGAGAGACGGATATCGGCACCGTAATGCCTGGACAACGCCTGCTGGAGCCGTTCCTCCATGGTCTTGTTGTACAGATGCGCGTGGGCCTTGTCGACCATCAGACGGATCACCTCACCGTCCCGTCCGAGCAGGATGCAGTTGACGGCGAGTTCACGCACCATGCCCTGCAGGCCCAGGGTATTCACGACGTCGTTCCAGCCGGAGTCGGCCGGGGGCGCCGCGGGCCGCGACGGAGCGGCGCCGGTCGACGCCGGGGTCTGCGCTGGAGGAGCGGCGGTCCGCGACCCCGGAGGCTTCGTTGCGGGCGGGGGCGCGGCACCACGCGTCTCCGTCGCGATCTCCCCCGGCCCGGCCGGGCGGAACGCGAGCATGCGCAGTAGAATCATCTCGAAACCGCCGCGGTGCTCGGGTACATGCGGCAGATCGCGCCGGCCGAGCACGGCGATCTGATAATAGAGCTGCACGTCCTCCCGGCTCATGCGTTCCGCGAGCGCGGCGATCTGCGCGGCGTCACCATGGCTGTCGTCCACGGCGGCGGGGACCAGTTGCGCCAGCGCGATGCGCTGCAGCGCGGAGATCGTTTCATCGAGCAGGTCGGAGAACTCGAAGGTATGTTCCGCCACACGCTGCACACACTGCAGCAGCGCGGCGCCGTCGCCCGCGGCGAGGGCCTCGAGCAACTCGATGACATAGCCCTGCTCGATCGTACCGAGCATCGCCCGCACCTCCGCCTCCACCACCCGCCCGCCCCCGTAGGCGATGGCCTGGTCGAGCAGGCTCAGGCTGTCGCGTACGCTGCCGGACGCGGCGCGGGCGATCTGCGCCACCGCCGCCGGTTCGGATTCGATACCTTCCTGGTCGAGGATCCTGCCCAGGTGGCGCGCGATCGACTCGGCGGAAAGGTGCTTCAGGTTGAACTGCAGGCAACGCGACAGGATGGTGACCGGCAGACGCTGCGGATCGGTGGTCGCGAGCAGAAACTTCACGTGTGGCGGAGGTTCTTCCAGCGTCTTCAACAAGGCGTTGAAGCTGTGCTTGGACAACATGTGGACCTCATCGATGAGATAGACCTTGTAGCGTCCCCGCGTGGGGGCGTACTGGGCGTAATCGAGCAGGTCGCGCGTATCCTCCACCTTGGTGCGCGAGGCGGCGTCCACCTCGATCAGGTCGACGAAACGACCCTCGTCGATCTCGCGGCAGGAGGCGCATTCGCCGCACGGGTTCGAACCGACGCCCCGTTCACAATTGAGCGCCTTGGCCAGCACCCGCGCGATCGTGGTCTTGCCGACCCCGCGCGTCCCGGTGAACAGGTAGGCATGATGGAGACGGTCATGGTCGAGCGCGTTGACGAGCGCGCGCAGCACATGCTCCTGCCCCACCATCTCGGTAAAGGTGCGCGGCCGCCACTTGCGCGCAAGCACTTGATAGCTCATCGATTTCCCATTCCGTCGTATCGGATCCCGGTGTCGTCCCGACCGCATCCGGCAGGCATGCAGTGTACCTCAAAGCAGGGCTCGCGCCTGAAGGCGGTCCCGCTTCCTCGGGAAGGGAGGCAACCCGTACCCGCCGCACCCCGGCACACGCATCGACTGCTACCGCTGCTCCCTTCCGGGCCTGACGGGGTTTACAGCCTATCGTTGCGAGGGGGCCGATACGGGTCACCATGAACCGCTCAAACCGTCCGCCACAGGATAGCACAAGAGGCACGCGACCAGAGCGCGATCGAGTGGCCACGAAGGTGCCGGGCAACAGGACCTGCTGCCGTGCGGCCCGGGCCTGAGTTACCGGGACGACGACTCGGAAATCGTCAAGAAACGCCCGCACACGCTGGCCACGAATGCCCTGCAGAGAGGCGTTCTGGTCCTGTTCCTGCTGATGCTGTTCCTGCCTCCGGCCATCGCCTTCTGGGTCTTCACCGGCCTACCCCGCAGGTGCGGCTCAAGTCGGTGCTCGCCGCCGGCACCGGCCGTTTCCGCCCGGGGGTGCTGACTTCGCTGACCACGTTATCCACACGGACGCGGGCCCGGGGTCAACCGGCGGCTAGTAGAACGGGCGGGCGTTGAGCGCCGGGTCTTCCGGCATCACAGGCGATGGAGACAGGAACGGCTTCACCCCCGTCGCCCCCCAGTCGGAGGCACAGTGGCAGCGGCCCTGACCGGCAAACAGACGCTCGTTCGCCTGCTCGCACGCCTCCCCGGAGGCGTACGGCCCGGCAATCGGCGGGGTCGTCAACGCGGAGGCGGGATCGGTCGCCGGCGGATGGATGTGGCAGACCGGCCCCGCCCAGGCGACGGCGAGCTTGACCAGCAGCCCCGCCGCCAGCAGCATTCTCATCATCCGGGTATTTTACCGGGGAATCCCGCTCAGCGCTTCTGATCACACCGTATCGTGACCCGCTCGGCGAAGAAGACCCCGGGGCCAGCCCCCACCCTGGGTACAATCCAGGGCGGCGGCTTCGCGCACCCGGTCCGGATCGGGATGCGGCGGGGTCGGCGCAAAATGGCAACCGGCGCGTTCATCAGACGGATGGCGTCCTCGTTTTCCGCATGCAGCATCTTGATCTGGTACGTCGAGTCATATTTATAGACCGGATCGAACAGCCGGGGCATGCGCAACGCCGTTACCCGGGCCGCGCCGTCGAGGAGCACCTGAACCTCGATGTCTATCCAGGCGTGAGGAACATCGCTGTCAGGATCACATGGCACCATGTCGCGGATCTCCGCATTCATATACTTCATGCGACCCACCCGCACAGGTATTCCGTTATTGCTCCGCCTCGTACGGCTCCACATTGAGCGCATCGATGATATATCCGGCCTCGCCGAGTTCGCTCGAGGCACGTTCCACCTTCATTGTCCCCGTCACCCAGACAGTGTCGAACAAGCGGCGTACCTGCACGTTGCGCCCCTGAGCCCTGACATACACGATCTGGTTGGCCGGCGGCGGCGGAACGTGGATGCAGGCGCCGTAATAGGGCACCAGCAGAAACTCGTTCACCACCCGTCCGTCCCCTTCGAGCGGCACGACGAAACCGGGCAGTTTCACCGTCTGTCCGTTCAGGGCGTTCACCACCGGTGCTTCCTTCCACATCGCCTGCAGTTTTTTCATCAGCTCCTGCGCGCGCGGGTCGTCATCACTCAAAGTCTCGGTATCGTAGCCATCCAGAAGCTTCTCCGGATGGAAATCGTCGGGCAGCAGGTTATCCCAATTGAGGACCTTCACCCCCGTGGCGACGGTATTTCCGGCCGCAGCCGCCGGTCCCCGCAGATCTATTATCTGGCGTGCCGCGCTACCGGCCTGACCCGTCTCGTCACACGCGGTGGACATGGCGGCGAGTACGACGATCATGCCCGTGATCACTCTCGATTTCATGACTTTCTCCCTCTCAAAGCCGTACGGTGAGCCCGTCGGCGAGCGAGCGGTGATAGGCAAGCCAGGCGGGCAACAAACCGCTCAGCAATCCCACCCCGAATACCGTCCCCATGAGGCCCAGTTCGCGCAGCGTCGGCGGCGCGATGCCGAGATATAATCCCCACTGCGACTCCAGCACCGGTCGCAGTATCAGAATGAGTCCGTACAACAGCACCACTCCCAGCCCGATCCCCGCCAGCGTCAGCGCCGCCGTCTCCCCCAGGATCAGGCCCAGAATCTGGCCCGGTCGCGCACCCACCGAGCGCAGCACCGCCATCTCCCGCCGTCGCGCCTCCAGTCCCGCCAGCAGCACTGTCAGCAGGCCGGCCATACCGACGACCACCACGAAACCCGACACCGCCAGCAACATACGCTCGCCCACGCCGACCAGATCCCACAGTTCCTGCAGGGTCGCGCCGGGCAGGATCGCGAGCAGCGGTTCGTCACGATAGTCGTTGATGTAGCGCTGTACCCGGAAGGTGGCGATGCGCGACTTCAGGCCGACCAGCATGGCGGTGATGGTCTTGGGCGTCAGATTCATATGCATGGCCTGTTCTTCGGTCACATGCAAGCCGGGCGTCGGCACGCCGGCCTCCCAACCCACATGGATCGCCGTGATGCCTTCCAGGCTCACCAGAATCGAACGATCCAGCGGCGTGCCGGTGCGGCCCAGCAGACCGACGACATGGAACGGCATATTCGTGTGTTCCATCAGATTGACTTCGCCGGCGCCGTGGGCGAGCACGATCTCCTGCCCGAGGTGATATTTCAGGCGGCGGGCGACATCGGCGCCGAGTACGGCCTCGAAGGGTGTCGTGAACGCCTTGCCCTCCGTGAACCTGAGGGCGCGGTCTCCGGCAAAGTAGTAATGCTCGAAAAACGACGGATCCGTGCCCACCACGCGGTAACCCCGATGGGAATCTCCGAGCGAGATCGGTACCGCCCAGTCGACCTGGGGCTGACCAGCGATGTCCTGATAGCTTCGCCAGTCGATATTGTTGGTGGCGTTGCCGATGTGGAACACCGAGTACAGCAGCAATTGCACGCCGCCGCCGCGGGCGCCGACGATCAGATCCACCCCTGAAATGGTGTTGGCGAAGCCGTTACGCGCCTCGGTACGCAGGCGCTCCACCCCGAGCAACAGGGTCACGCTGAGGGCGATCGCGCAGAGGGTAAATACCACCGTCAGGCGACGGTTCCACAGGCTCTTCACCGCCAGATCAAGCATCGACACGGGGGCCCCTCCTGCTACGGTTGAGGTCGTTCAGGGCGAGACCACGATCGAATAACGGCTCCAGTGAGGCATCGTGGCTCACGAATACCAGCGTCGCCCCCTGGCTGGCGCATTCATCCATCAATAGCCGGATGAACAGCGCACGCGTATCGGCATCGAGGGCCGAGGTCGGCTCATCGGCAACTACCAGCTCCGGCCCGCCGATGAGCGCACGCGCGGCGGCCACCCGCTGCTGCTGCCCCACGCTCAGATCGGTCGCCGGGCGGTCAAGCAACGCCGCGCCCAGCCCCAGTTGGGTGATCAGACGCCCGGCCTCGGCGCGCGCGCCGCCGCGTGTTCGGACGTGCTCCCGTCGCGTCGCTGAAAAGCGCAGCGGCAGCAGTACATTGTCGAGCACGCTCAGGTATGGCACCAGGTTGAACAACTGAAAAATATAGCCGACATGCTCGGCCCGGAAACGGTCGCGCGCCGAGGCGGACAGCGTTCCAAGGTCCTCGCCGAGCACCGTTACCGACCCGCGCCGCGCCACCGTCACTCCGCCCAGCAGATTCAGCAGCGTGCTCTTTCCGCTACCGCTCGGACCTTTCAGAAATAAACGCTCGCCCTTCCCCACATACAGGTGTTCCAGGCTCAACACCGGCGTACCGGCACGGGTCCAGGCGAATTCCACGTCACGGAGATCGATTACGGCTTGATTCATCTTGATCGTCTCTTCCCGGGGGTGAGGCGGGGGTCCGCCCCGCCTCTCACCGGATTCACCATTTGAGCCTGGGGGCATCGGGCGTCAGCTCGGTCGCCGTCTGGCCATTCGGCAACGCGGCCTGGACCCGCAACGTGTGAGTGCCGGGGAAACGCCGGAACAGCCCCGAGAAATCGATCTCGTGGAGATCGTCCGGGCGGGCACACGTTATCTCCCAAGTGACATCGATATCCGCATGCTCGTGCTCGTCGCCGTCATCGTCGCCCTCGTGGCCGTGCTCATGCGTGGCTTCGTCATCATGGCGATGCCCTTCCTCCTCGTCGTGAGCATGCCCCTTATGGGCCCCTTGGCCGAGCAAGTCACTGTCCACCCGAACCCGTTTCTGGGTACAGCGGGCCGCCGGCGAGAATGCCATCAACGGACTACCCAGCTTCAGGTCAGCGACGGCCGCATCCAGCGTGGCCCTCTCCTTCGCATCACCGGGTTCGTGCTCGAATCCGACGATGTTGACGGCCGGGCCGTCGAGATCGATGTCGACCGAGTTCTTCTCCACGGCGATATCCATGCGCCCGATACCATGTTCATGGGCGCCATGTTCATGTCTGTCTTCATGCGCCTGGGCCACGGCGAATCCCGCCAGCAAAACGCACGACACTGCGATTCTGTCTCGTATCACGATCGTATCTCTCCAGATTGTCTGGCCGGCAGGGCGCTATGCCCGCCGGCGGAAAAGAGGTTATGAAAGCTTCAGGCCGTGTGGCCGGAGGGAGGACCGCGGGCGGACGGCCGGCGCGAGAAAAACGTGTACAGCGAGGAAAAGTCGGTGCGGGGCAGAATAAACGAAGGTGGGACGGCGGATGGAAATACGGCCGCGGTCAAACCGTGCTGCATATGATCCGCCGCCTGGCACAGCAGGCATATCTCACCCGGATCGCCCAGGCTATGCTCGGTCTCATGATAGACCAGGCACAATTGCCAGAGGAAAAGCATGCCCCCCAGGAAAAGGGGCAATAGCCTCAGGGAACGCCGATTCGTGAGATCCATAAAGACCGGTGGTCGATCCTGACGTCTAATCAAAGGTCCACGACGATATCGGACATGTCCATCCGCGGAAGTTTCATCATGGTCATGCGCAACTCCGGCAGCAACCGTAAAACGTCAACTCATGGTTCTCCACCCTGAAACCCTTGGGAACCATGCTCTTCAGTTCCTTTATGCAGCCATCGAGATCATACACCTTATCGCACCGGCTGCATTTGAAGTGGTGGTGATGTGGCATGACCGCCTCATAGCGGAGGGTATCTCCCGGAATGACTACGGCCTGCAACTCGCCCGCATCGAGCAGACGCTTGATGGTCCTGTAGACGGTCGCGATGCCGAGGCGCCCTGAATGCTGCCGCCCGAGATCCAGGATCTCCTGGATCGTCAGCGGATGCCCTGCCTCCCGTATCAACCGGGCGATGATCTGCTTCTGTTTGGTATTGCGTTCCTGCATCGCTGTCCTTCCGAGTCGATCACGAGAATACGGTATTGATTGATCATTATCAATAGCTATCGAACCGGGCCCGCCGGCGAATCGGCATCCCCGGGGGTTCGGGTGGGTCACCCCGTTTGACAGCCTCTCTCCTATCCCTTCTAATCTCTCCCACCCAAGGGGGCTTCAGGCAAGCAGAACAGAGATGCCCGCCGGCGCGGGCAAAACCGACCGACACACCGCCATGCGTTTCCCTATCGTCACTCGCATCGTCGGGATATTTCTCCTGCTGTTCAGCCTCACCCTCATCCCCACCCTGCTGGTCGCGATCTCTACTGGCGATGGCGAAGCATTGCATTTCGTGCAGAGTATCCTGTTGATCGCGGTGCCGGGGCTTCTGCTCTGGTATCCCAATCGCCGACACAGGGCGGAACTGTATAACCGCGAGGCCTTCCTCGTGGTCGCCCTGTTCTGGATCCTGCTCGGCACGCTCGGCAGCCTGCCCCTGCTGCTCGGCGCGCACCTGAGCCTGACGGATGCGGTATTCGAAGCGGTCTCCGGCTTCACCACCACCGGCGCGACCGTGATCGTCGGGATCGACAACCTCCCTCCCTCTATATTGATCTACCGGCAACAGCTCATGTGGGTGGGCGGGATCGGGGTCGTGGTGCTCGCGGTCGCCATCCTCCCCATGCTCGGCGTCGGCGGCATGCAGCTCTATCGCCTCGAGACCGCGGGCCCGATGAAGGAGGAAAAGCTCACGCCGCGTATCGCCCACACCGCCCGCGCGGTATGGCTGATCTATCTCTCACTGACCGCGGCCTGCGCCACCGCCTACTGGCTGGCCGGCATGTCGGCCTTCGATGCGATCGCGCACAGTTTCAGCACCGTCTCTACCGGAGGCTTCTCGACACATGATGCCAGTCTGGGATTCTTCGACAACTCCGCCATTGAAATGATCACCATCGTATTCATGATCCTGGGTGGCATCAGCTTCAATGTGCATTTCCTGTTTCTCCACGGCCGCGGGATATCCGCCTATTGGAAGGATCCTCAGGTGCGGACATTCCTCATCGCCATCGCCGGCCTGATCGCCGGCATCGCCGTACTACTGTATCTGGGCGGCAGCTACGACAGTCCGCTCGCGGCCTTGAGATATGGTGCGTTTCAGGCGGTCTCCATCATCACCACCACCGGTTACACCACGACCGACTTTTCCGTCTGGCCTCTCGCCATTCCCCTGCTCCTGATGTTCGCCGGCCATATCGGCGGCTGCGCCGGCTCCACCTCTGGAGGCATCAAGGTGATACGCATCATGGTGCTGGGCAAAGTCGGTATTCGCGAAATGATGCGCCTGATCCACCCCAACATGGTGAGACCGGTCAAGATCAGCGGTCGAGTCCTGCCCAAACCCGTGCTCGACGCGGTATGGAGTTTCTTCTCGGTTTATGTGGCCGTATTCATCGGGCTGATGATCCTGGTGATGGCCACCGGCGTCGATCAGGTCACCGCCTTCGGCGCCGTCACCGCCTGCCTCACCAACATCGGCCCCGGCCTGGGACAGGTCGCCACCACTTTCCATGACATTAACCCCGTGGCTAAGTGGCTCTGTACTTTCGCCATGCTGCTCGGCCGCCTGGAAATCTTCACACTGCTGGTGCTGCTCTCCCCAACGTACTGGCGAAAATAGCCCGGGGCATACACGCCAATGGAGGCGGCACCGGCGTACAGGCTGCCCCCCTTCCCTATTTGATCTTGATCCTACGTCCAGCCTTCTCATTGCCAGGAATAGAGTCGCGTTTGTCCCACGCATACCTCAATGAGGCCATGACCCGTGACCTAGGGAATGGCAAACCTGACTAATCATAAGGTTGTAAATTATCCGTTCTTAATTTAAATTAATATTTCACAAAAATGATGGGAACGCTCCTTGGCGTCGGACATATCAGGTATCAAAAAATCAATATATCAAGCGAATTATATAATTTAATATATTGAAAAATATAATAAAAATTAAAATTCTTACAAACCAACTCAAATAAATATTATGCAGAACATGCCTTCTCCATTCTGGCGGGACAGGCCTGCCCCACAGGAACGAGTCGACCTAGAAAATGATTCATGACCAACACCCATCTCTAAGTCAGATCTTTATTAAAGAGGAAAGACCCATGAAGAAAAATAGCCTCAAGCACCTGATGCAGACGGGGATCGCGGGAGGACTCCTGCTCACTGCCGCCTCGGCCTATGCCCATTTTCCCTGGATCAGCGTCCCCGACTACAGCCTCAAGCAGGGCAAATCCTCCCCTGTTTACGTGATCTCCGGTCACAGCTTTCCCGTCGACGTGCCCATGGCCGCGGATCGCCTCGACAGCCTCGAACTGGTCGGCCCCGATGGCAATCGGGCCAAGGTCGAACAAAAGGGGACCATTTATGCAACGCCCGAATTGAAGACCTCAGGAACCTATCTGCTGGTGGGCACCCAGAAGAATGCCTTCTTTACGCGTACCAAGGACGGCGGCAAACGCCAATCGAAGGAAGGCCTCAAAGATGTCATCAAGTGTGCCTACTCAGCCAAGACCATGAAGGCCATACTCAGCACCGGCGCCGGCGACGGTTCGCTGAGCAACACCTTCGGCCACCCGCTCGAGATCATCCCGCTCAACAATCCCGCCACGCTCAAGGTAAACGACTCTCTCGACGTCCAGGTCCTGCTGCACGGCAAGCCCTACGATGGCATGGTATTCGCCACCTACAGCGGTTTTTCCAATGAGGAAAACACCTATGCCTACGCCGTCGCCACCGACGAGGAAGGCAAGGCCTCGATACGGCTTCTATCCACCGGCAGCTGGCTGGTGAAGGCCAGCGTCGAGCAGCCCTACCCGGATCCCAAGGTCTGCGACGTAGAGTCCTATAGTTCCACCCTCACCTTCGGTGTCCAGTGATGAGATCGTCACGCCACGCACTGATTCTGGGTCTGATCATGAGCCTGGGCGGCGGAGCCGCCTGGGCGCATGAACCTTATATGGACTGTTTCGACAACGACGGCCGGACCGTCACCTGTGAGGCCGGTTACGAGGACGGTTCGCCCGCCAGCGACGACGACAAGATCGTCATCCGGGACGACCAGGGCAAGACGCTGATGAGCGGGAAGTTCACCGACGGCTTCTATACCTTCGATCGACCGAAAGGAAAATTCGTCGCGGTCTTCGTCGGCGGCGACATCGGACACGTGCGGCGCGTTCCGGACAGCGAACTCATGAAGCGCTGATCCGTTCCACACCATATATTCCAATGAGGAGCCCCTGACATGACAGGCAGACATCTGGCGATCCTGGCCCTGACCGGCCTCTTCTGCGCCCAGGCATTGGCGCACGACGTATGGCTGGCGCCCAAGGTCGCCGGAAAATCGTACGAACTGGTGTTCGGACATCCGGAGGAACTGGAACCTTACGACCCGGCACGGGTCGAGGAAACCATCGTCATCGACACCAGCGGCAAACGCCAGGTCGTGCGTTCCACGGTGCAGAATTCCAAGGTCGAGATGCAGGTGGGTGCGGACACGGCCCTCGTCGCGCTCTACTACAACCACGGATACTGGACCGTCGGCGCGGATCGCAAATCCGTGGCGGCACCCAAGTGGAAGGTCCCCAACTACCGGACCTCCTCGCACATCCGCCTCTTCAATAAAAACCTGCTGGCGTGGAACGCGGCCTTGAGCGCGCCGGTCGGCCTTGAACTCGAGATCGTCCCGCTGACCAATCCGCTGAAACTGAAACCTGGGGACAAGTTCCCGGTCCAGGTGTTCTACAAGGGCAAGCCTCTGTCCGGGGCCGACGTCGAAGTGATGGGCGACATGGAGTTGTACACCACCGATGCCTCCGGCAAGGTCGAGGTCTCAATCCAGAAGGCAGACCTTCAGTATCTCTATGTCTCCCATATGGAGCCCATGAAGAGCAATCCGAACACGGATGAGGTGGAGATTTCCAGCAATTTGATGTTCCGTCCTTAGAAATCTCTCTGGAGGGGCGGCCTTCCGCCCCTCCATATTTAATTTAATCCTGGGGTACCACGAACCACGTAGAGCAGCAGAGCAGATTAGATCTCTAAGTTAGGAATTAATATTTATTATACATAACACCCATCAAGATCGATACGATCTTCAAGAGGAAAACGTTGATGAGAAATCGGCCTCTAACGACCGCCGTTGTGGTAGCCACCCTGTTGCCGGCGACCGGCATGCTACCGGCCACGGCATGGTCCAACGAATCCACCCCGGTGCAGCTTCAGGAGATGGTGGTACGCGGCGATTCCCAGCGCGGCAGCCTGGACGCCAGCAGCGCGACGGTGCTCGATCATCACCAGATCGCCGATGGCGGCGTCTATATCACGCCCATCGACATTCTCAAGCAGTCGCCCGGCATCACCGTGCTGCAATACAACCAGGGCGGTCTGGCCACGGCCTTTCAGATGCGCGGCTTCCGGGAGGCGTCGCACGGTCCCGACGCGGCGATCTACCTCGACGGCGTGCCGCTCAACGAGACGGATGGCTACGCCGACACCAACATCGTCATCCCGGACGAAATCGAGCGCATCGAGGTCATCAAGGGACCGGTCTCCGCCCTCTACGGCAATTACGCCAGCGCCGGCGTGGTGCATTTCCATACCATCAAGCAGGGCGATTTCACCCGCCTGCGCTACCGCACCGGCAGCTTCAATACCGCGGACGCGGTGGCGGTAGTCGCGCGCCAGGATGGCCGGCTCGACCATGTATACGCCCTCCAGAACTTCCATTCCGACGGCTACCAGGACAACTCCGATTGGGAGAAGCAGAACGCGTCGGCGCGCTGGACCTGGCATTTTAACGACGCCTTCGACGCCACGGTGGGCGTGCGCAGTTACTACTCGAGCTGGGATTCGCCCGGTTACATACCTCAGGACGTCTACGACAGCAATCCGCGTGCCGCGGTCTCGGACGTGAACGGCGGCCGCCAGGAACGCAGGGAACTGCGTCTCGATCTGCGCTATCAATTGTCGGAGAGTTCCAAGGTGCTGTTCTATGCCTGGACCTACGACCAGGAGTTCACCCGCTACTTCCAGTCATGGCTCAGACCGACGCTGACCCCGGGCCAGAATTTCGGCAACGAACGCGTGCACGACCGCGACATGATGGGCACCGGCGTGTCCTACAGCTATTCCGGCGATCTGTTCGGCAGGAACACCAACTGGGTGGTCGGCCTCGATTACATGGATGAGGCGGAGCATCGCCAGCGCTGGAACATGGTGGTCGGCAACAGCCGTACGCGCGGCACACAGTTCCAGGATTACGACATCAAGCTGTACACGACTTCGCTGTTCACCGAGATCAATCACCAGATCACCACCCCGCTCAGGCTGGTCCTGGGGGCGCGCTACGACGATTTCACGGGCGATCTGGACGAGCGCATTCCGACCAACGGCAGCTTCCCCGCCAGCGACCCTTCCATCTTCTCGCCGAAGGTCGGCCTGCTCTACACCCTGACGCCCGACTGGAGCGCGTTCACCAACTACGGGCGCGGCTTCGCCCTGCCCCGGGACCAGGATCTGTGGAAACGCCCAGACCTCGATCCCGCGGTACGTACCCAGTACGAACTCGGCGTGCGCGGCAATCCCTGGTCCAACGCAATGATGACGCTGACCGCCTGGCGCCTGGATACGACCGACGATTCCCAGCCGACGCTGGCCGATCCCACGGTGCTGGAGAATGCCGGCGAGACACGCCGCCAGGGCATCGAACTGTCCTTCGACACGTATTTCGACAACGACATACGCGTATACGCCGATTACTCGCTGCTGCGCACCGAGTATTTAAGCTTTGTACAGGGCGGGCAGCGCCTCGACGGCAATACGCTGATGAGCACACCTCGCCACGTAGCCAACCTCTCCACCGCGTATGAACCGATGAAGGGGCTCGGCGGGCGCGTCGGTCTGCGCTACCAGAGCGACTATTACGTCGATCCGGCCAATACGGTGGAAGCGGATGGATTCATTACCGCCAACGCGCAACTGTCCTGGCGCTTCGACCAGAATTATCGGCTCATGCTCGACGTCGAGAACCTATTCGACAAGAAATACGCCGAATATGTGGGGCTTGACGGTGGCGTGAAGGTCTACGCGCCGGCCCAGGAACGCGCGGCTTACCTGACGCTGGTGGCCGATCTCTGAACCAGGAGTACTACCAATCTACAACACAAGTGGGAGGAATGACATGAAGGAAAAGAAGATCAGATATCTAGTGACCTGCACATTCGGGTCACTGTTCATTAGCGCCGCGCCGGGATTAGTCGACGCGGCTGAAAGCGAGCCCGTGAAATTGGAATCGATCACGGTCAAAGGTGAAGGGATGCGTGACGCGGACCGCTCCTTTTCCGTCAACGTGATCTCCCAGGATCAGATCCAGTCGCAGCACTGGGAAAATCCACTCACCATCGTCGAGGAGGCGGCGGGCTTCAATGCAGTCTCCTATCAGCATGGCGGGGTGGCGGACGTATTCACCATCCGTGGCTTTACGGGCGGCGGCCATGGCAGTGACGCCGGCCTGTCTCTGGATGGCATCAGCCTGAACGAGGGCGAGTCGCACGCCGATGGCTACGGCGATACCAGCATCATCATTCCGCTCGAAATCGAGGCCGTGAGCGTCTACAAAGGGCCGATCTCGCCACTGTACGGGAATTTTGCCCGCGGCGGCGTACTTGCCTTCACAACGCGCAAAGGTGGCGAATATCAGAACTTCGACTTATCCACCGGCTCATACGGAACATTCGATGCTCAGGCCGCGTTTGGCACCACGGTCGGTCCATTACAGATCAACGGCGCGCTGCAAGGCTATCAGAGCGACGGCTGGCGAGATCACTCCAAATATCCCAAGATGAATGCGGCCTTCCGAGGCGCCTATGACATCAGCGACACGACCGAAATCGCCTACTCGCTGCGCGGTCACGGCAGTAGATGGCAAGCTCCCAACTACATTCTGAACGACCAGTTCGAGGACGATGACACTCGACGCGAGGAGAATCCTTTTACCAAGCTGCAGGAGGATACGGGCGAAAAACAACTGGATGCACAACGCCTGGATCTCAACCATGTTATTAACGATAGATTGAAACTGCTCGCCTACGCCTATAATACCGACAGTTACTTCGTCCGTTTCCAGACCAGACTGAATGTCGCCAACTCGGCGGTGGCCGACCCCGCAGACCCTAATCTCGATCTCAGCGCAGTGGCGCCGCAGACCGAGTACAACTATGACCGCGACGCGAGCGCGATAGGTATGAGCCTGAATGGCGCGTACCCTGTGCTCGGCCTCCCCAGTAACTGGGTGGTCGGCTTCGAGTACTACGACGAAGATATCAAGAATACCTCATGGCGTACCGTAACGCATGTACGCCAGACCCGGCTGACGGACGATAAGTACAATATCACCACCGCCTCGCTCTATGGCCAGATGGATCTGGATATGAATCCGCGCTTCCGGCCAACGCTCGGCTTTCGTTACGACAAATTCGGCGGCGACCGCGACGATTTGATGACTGACACCAGCACCGACATGAATGACTACGACCATTTCAGCCCGAAACTGGGAGTACGTTCAGCCCTGACTGACAATTGGGAATTACGCGCCAGCGCCGCCAACGGCTTCGCCCTGCCCGAAGATACCGCCAAGTATGATTCCAATATCGACGTCGATACCGTCGAGTACTGGCAGTATGAAGTCGGTATCAATGGCGCGCCGACCCCGCAATGGTACCTCGACCTGGCCGCTTTTATCCTCAATACCACCGATGATATCGTCGCCGATCCTAACAATGTGACTGATCTCATCAATGCCGGAGAAACCCGGCGTAGCGGCATCGAGGGTGAAGTCCGTTTCTCCCCGCCCACGCTCGACTACGTCGAAGCCTTCACCTCCTTCGGATTTTACGATAGCGAGATCAAGAAGAATCCCAATGCGGCGCTGATCGGAAAAGAACTCTCGGGCCTGCCCAAGTATGTCTCCAACCTGGGCGTGAGATACGCGCCTCCGACCGGTTGGGGCGGCAGCATCCGGTTACGCTCGCTGGGCAAGTGGTACACCAACGCCGCGAATACCATCACCTACGACGGCTACGACGTAGTCAACGCCTCACTTACCTACACTATGCACGATGACGGTGAACGAACCGCACGCTGGTATCTCGACATCAACAACCTGACCGACGAGCTCTATTCGGAGAACGTCGGCGGCGGCCCACACCCGACGCAAGGCAACGTCCCGACCAGTTACTCGCCACGTCCGCCCAGGAATGTGATGGTCGGCATCGCGCTGACCATGTAGGCGACTACTCCTGCCTGCCGCCACCCCGGCGGCAGGCAGTCTTTTCAAAGCGGCGCCCAGATTTTATCCATCAGACCGCATTCTGCCCACGCAAGAAGCGGGTATCCATTGGCCCGGCCAGTACCGGGCTTCATTCCATCAGATCACTCTGCGAAGCCCGACATCGTCGCCTAGCTGGCGCGAACGACTGCAATCCATGCCGACAGGTTCCGAGAATACCGGGGAAATATCCACGAATACAAAGAGAAAGGGGGCCATGCTCACACACAGCCCCCTTGAGACAGCGAACTTCAACTAGAACGAAAGCGACACGCCGGCGGCGATATTGGCGGGTGGCGCCGGGGCGTAATTGGTCGTGCCGAATCCCGAGAAGACGGCCTCCGCATATACCTCGTCCAGGATATTGTTGACGTCCAGATACCAGCGCATCGAACGATTCTCTTCGAGTTTCTGGGTGTAAAAGATGCCGACGTTGAGAAGGTCAAAGCCGTCGTAGGACTCCGAGTTGTCGCCGGTCAGATAATACGGCCCGACCTTGCGCCAACTGGCCTTCGCGCCCAACCCGGCCGGCGGGGCGTAATTGAGGTTCAGGGTCACCAGATATTCCGGGATATTCGTGAGCTCCTTACCCTGGACGGTGGAATCAGAATTCTTCCTGATCTCGCTGTCGATCCAGGTGAAATTCGCCATGACATCCATGTACGGCACGGGGGTCGTATAGCGCATCTCACCCTCTATGCCATTACGCCGGGTCTTACCCGCATTCCGGAAATCTCCCGATCCTATCGGGTCTTCCAATATTTCATCTGAGGTATCCAGAATGAAATAGGCCAGATCAGTATATATGGTGCTCGTAGGCATCCCGCTCACTCCGATCTCGTATTGCCAGATCTCGACGGGATCGACATTCAGCGCAGGATCATACTTTGCCTCGTCAGCCGGCAGGGAGAACCCATTGGAAATGCTTCCGCGCAATTCCCAGGCATCCGACAAGGTGGAGCGAACCCCCAGTTTCGGGCTGATATGGTTATAGCTGTTCATATCCTCCTTGAAGGGCGTCCCGCCGGGATCATTGTTTTCGTAGGTACCGGAAAAGGTGTCGTAACGCAGACCCAGCGTAGGCCTGAACTGCGGCGTGATATCCATATCCAACTGGGCGAACAGGGAGGTGGTATTCATCTCGAAGACACGATCGACGTTCTGGACCTGGCGCACCCGGTTCGAGGTCGAGTAGTTCTGATAACTGGTGTCTTCACCGTAATATTCCAGGCCCACCACCCAGTTGGACGGGTAACCTGCCACGCTCTTCTTACTGTTATAACTCGCTCCCATGCCAAACACCGGGCGATCGTACGTGCTCTCCGATTGACCTCCGGGCGTATAACCGAACTTCGAGTAACGGGTCCATTCCATTTCCGTGCTGTAGCCGAAAACGAGTAATTTGGCGTCTTCGTTCAATACGTGATTGTAATCGATGCGCCCGGTCGTGAAGGTCTTCTCGCCACCATCGTTCTCCGCGTTGGGCGCCAACAGGCGCCTCCGGTCGTCGTCGTCGAATTGATCTTTCGGCTCGTATCCAGGACCATCCCACTGTCCGCCATGGGCGCGCAGCGAGAAGGAAACCTCCGAACGATCATTGATGTCATACGAGAGGCGCGCCGTCGCGTTCGATTTATCGTAACGCGAATTCTCCCGCCAGCCGTCGGTATGATAGCTCTCCACGGCGATATTCGTTTCCAGCGCCCCGAAGGTACCCCCCAGGGCGATTTGCGCGTCATGCGTATTCCACTGCCCGAAGCTCAGGTCTGCATTCTGATATTCACCGCCTTTACGCGTAGTCAAGGCGATCGCGCCACCGCGTGCGAAATTCCCATAAAGCGGAGAGACAGGGCCGCGATATACCACAACCTTCTGGACCTCGAGGGGGATCAGGACATTGACGTCCGCATAACCGTCCGCGTGAGACATCGCCTCATTGAGGGGAATGCCATCGATGAAGACGGCGGCATCTCCACCATGCCCTCCCGACGAGAATCCCCGCATCGAGAACACATCGGAAACCCCACCCTGACGGTAGCTCCCGAGCGAGAACCCAGGCACCTGTTCGAGAAAGCGATAGGGTTGATCGAGATGAATATTTTGCATCGTTTCCGCGCTGATGACATTGACGCTGAAGGCGCTGTTGGCCTCATCCAGTCCCTCTCCCTTCACCACGATGTCCGACAGCGAGGTCACGGCCCAGCCGGCGGGGCTCGCCAGGGCGGACAGAACCATCATCCCCAGTTTAGTTCTCCTTCTGCATTTCATCCTTCATTCTCCTTAATCACCGCCATTAACCACATATGTGTTGTGTGAAAATTACATCGAAGTACTGATTTAAAACGACATTGAACGCCTTCACCCAGAATCAAAATTCTAGAAATAATTAATTTAAATACAATCAATTATCATAAGAATCCACGAATTCACTCTATGCCGAAAACTTCAAACCTGCATTAAAGAGGTAAACATAGCGCTGGTAATATTTAATTTTAATACGTATTATATGTCAACTTGAGATGTCTTCATACGTTGGATTTTCAACCGCCACTCACCACCCGGCACCATGTCACTGGCACCAGGCGGACAAGGGGCAAAACCATAAGTCCAGAAGGAGAGAAACGATGCTGCGCAAATCAATACCCCTGCTCATGCTGTCCGGCGCTGTCTGCCTCCCAGCCTCCGCCCATGACGTGTGGATCACACCCGACGGCGCCGTGAACAACTACCAAGTGGTATACGGCCATCCGGGTGAATTGGAAGCCTATAATCCCGCCAAGGTGGAAGGGCTCACCGCGTTCGATAAGAGCGGCGCGCAAAAGGATATTTCCGCCAGCGTTCGCGACGGTAAGGTCAATCTGAAGACCGACCCGGACATCGCGCTGATCGTCATCGACTACGACAATGGCTTCTGGACCGAGGACCTGGACAAGAAATACTTCAACCAGCCGAAATGGGAAGTCGAAGGCCCCAAATCGTCCATGCACTCCAAGAAGTACAACAAGAATATCCTGGCCTGGAATTCTTCCTTCAGTAAACCACTCGGAGCCGAACTGGAGATCGTGCCGCTGGCGAATCCCCTCCAACTGAAGCCGGGCGACAAGCTGCCCGTGCAGGTGCTCTATCGCTCCCAGCCGCTGGCGGGGGCCGAAGTGCAGATCATGGGGGACAAGGAGCCCTACGCGACCGATGCGAAGGGACGCGCCTCCGTGCCGATCCAGAAGACGGACTATCAATACATCGCGGTCAGCCACAAGGAAGATACCAAGAGCAACCCGAATGCCGATGGCATGTCGCTGTCGGCAAACCTGGTCTTTACACCGTAACCGATGATCAGGCGACCGGAGACGGCCTCGACGGCGGTCTCCGGTCGCTTCCCCCAGAGCTTTCCGACATATGGATGATGCGCACGGATAGCCTGCTTATGCCGCGTGCGGTATCGCCCTCAAAGTGCCCATCCCCCCTCGAATACCTATCCAAAGTTGTGCGCAAACCCTGCTGTATTAATGTGAGATAACACAAGAATTTTTATATTAGATACTGTTTTTAATATAGATTTAATTTTTATACCCCTGCTGGTACGCGGATTGCTGCCTGCTGAACAGGGGGAAAGACGAGCGTCCCACAGCAACAGCTCGAAATCCCCACACCATGGATCGAACGGCCGAATGAGCCACTCGAAACAGCAAAGGGGATCTTGATGACGAATACCCGATTTCAGATCAACGATGCCCTGATCCTGGAGGCTACCCGGCTACTGGCGCGCTCCATCCCTCCCGAGCAGAAGATCACCGGGGTCCTGAAGCTGCTGTCAGAGTGGGCCGGCCTACACTACGCCCGGGTGATGCTGCCGAATTACAGCGCCAATGAGCTCCAGGTCACGTATTCCTATGGTCTGGTCCGAGAGCGGCTGCTTCGGGGCGAATACAACGTGCCATTCGATCAGGGGTTGACCGGCGCTGTCTGGCGCTCGGGACAGCTTGCGCTGGTCACGGACGTCACCGAGGAGCCGATCTTCCTGACACGCATCGCGGAACCCATCAATGGCAGGATGGAAGGGGTCGGATTCATTTCCGTTCCCATCGTGATCGAAGGACGTCCGATCGGGATACTGTGCGCCCAGCGCCCGGCCGGCAACACACAACGGCTCTACACGCAGGACGTCGATCTGCTGCGTATCATCGCCTCGATGACCGGTTTCATGCTGATCACGATGCGCCAGCAGGATCATTATCAGGTCTACATGGAGACGCTCGATAACCGCAGCGAACGCCTGCAGAAGCTGTGCGAGGAACACGGGATCATAGGCAACAGTCCGGTCCTGCTCGCCGCGGTCCGGCAGCTCGAGAATGCCAGGCACAGCGACGCCCCCGTTCTCCTGCTGGGGGAATCGGGTACTGGAAAGGAGATGTTCGCGGCGATGATGCACAAGCTGAGCCATCGCAGCAATGGTCCCTACATCCCGCTCAATTGCGCCGCCATCCCAGAACAGTTGCTGGAGTCGGAGTTGTTCGGGCACGAAAAAGGCAGCTTCACCGGCGCGCACAAGAACAAAAAAGGTAAATTGCAGCAGGCCGAGGGCGGTACGCTGTTCCTCGACGAGATCGGGGATCTCCAGATCGACCTGCAGACGAAGTTGTTACGCGTACTGCAGGATCGCCAGGTCGAGCCGATCGGGGGCGATCGCCCGGTCGAGGTCGATTTTCGCATCATTACCGCGACCCACATCAACCTGAAGCGGGCCGTGGAACAGGGACACTTCCGTCTCGACCTGTTCTTCCGGCTGAACGTGCTCCCGGTCTATCTGCCCCCGTTACGCGAACGCCGCAGCGACATCCCGCTGCTGGCGGAACACTTTCTGAACCGTTATCAGTCGATGTACCGGCGCCATATGAGCTTCTCCGCCGGCGTAATGGAACGGCTCCAGGCCTTTTACTGGCATGGCAATATCCGCCAGTTGCAGAATGTGGTGGAACGGGCCGTATTGCAGGCCGAGGACTCCCTCATCACCGAGGGACAGATCGATGCCATGCTGGTTGAAGAGGCGGGCATGGGCTCACTCCACCATGCCGCGGACGCGCCGTCCCTGGCGGCGACCATACCCGCCGCGGTTTCCGGAAGGACCACACCGCCACCGTCAACGGCCCGGCAAGACATTCGCTACCGCCCCTACGAGCGCGTCGACGTCCGGCAGCGTACGCGCCTGATGGAGGCGTTGCAGCACACCGGCGGTAACCAGACCCGGGCCGCCGAGCTGCTGGGCATGACGCTGCGCCAGTTTCGCTACCGCATGACCAAGCTGGAGACCGAGTCGACGTGAGTCCTTATTGATTCGACGCCTCCATCTCATCTGTCCCCTCTTCCCCATACGTAGGCGTAGGTTGGGCTGAGCACCGCGAAGCCCAACACCATCGTTGAGCCATGTTGGTCTTTATTTCGTTCAGCCCAACCTACGGACTGCCCTTCCTCCGCACATGAGCATAAGGAGAGAATCGCCAGCGTCGATGCCCCCCTCCCTCCCCGCCGGCAGGGTGGAGAGGGCCAGAGTGAGGTGGGGGCACAGACCGTTCATACCGACAGATAGGCAGTGATCTTCTTCGCATCCACGTTGGCGCGCACATCCTCGTGCACGAAGCTGCCGCGCTCGATCACCAGCAGGCGGTCCGCGATCTCCAGCGTGAAGCTCAGCACCTGCTCCGACACGATGATGGTGATGTCGCGCATGCGGCGGATCTCGTTCAGGATCTTGGCGATGTCCTTGATGATGGACGGCTGGATGCCTTCGGTCGGCTCGTCCAGCAGTAGAACCTTGGGGTCCGAGGCCAGCGCGCGGGCGATGGCGAGCTGCTGCTGCTGACCGCCCGAGAGGTTGCCGCCCTTACGCGCACGCATCTCCCACAGCACCGGGAACAGTTCGTAGAGTTCCTCGGGAACGGTCTTGTTCTTGTTGGTCTCGAGACCGGTCTCGATATTTTCCTTCACCGTCAGGGTCGGAAAGATCATGCGGCCCTGGGGCACGTAGGCGATGCCGCTGGCGACGCGCTTGTAGCTGGGCAGCCCGCTGATATCCTTACCTGCCACGGCGACCTTGCCGCTCTTACTCGGGATCACGCCCATCAGCGACTTGAACAGCGTGGTCTTGCCCATGCCGTTGCGTCCCATGATGGCGAGCGTCTCTTTCGGTTTCGCCTGGAACGACAGCCCGTGGATGATCTCGCTCTGGCCGTAGCATACGACCAGATCCTCGACCTTCAGCATGGCCTCGCCCGTGCCGGTGTCGACCGGCGGGATCTCTTCGCTGTACTTCAGGTTCGTCGCGCTCATGATCAATGCCCCAGATAGACTTCGATGACCTTGGGATCGCTCTGCACCACTTCCATCAACCCCTCCTTCAGTATCTTGCCCTGATGCAGAACCGTCACCTTGTGGGCGATGTTCTTGACGAACTCCATGTCGTGTTCGATCACCAGCACGGAACGGTTGTTGCAGATGCGCTTGAGCAGTTGCCCGGTCAGCTCGCGCTCGCGGGCGCTCATGCCGGCCACCGGCTCGTCCAGCATGAGCAGCTCCGGATCCTGGATCAGCAGCATGCCGATCTCCAGCCACTGTTTCTGCCCATGGCTGAGCAGACCGGCCTCGGTGCCCAGGAACTCCTCCAGCATGATCTCCCTGGCGATCTCCTCTACCTTGGCGATGACCTCGGCGGTGCGCTTGAAGGCCAGCGCGCCGAACACCGTCCGTCCCTTTGGGTAGGATACCTCCAGATTCTCGAATACCGTCAGGTTCTCATAGATGGACGGGTTCTGGAACTTGCGCCCCACGCCCGAACGCACGATCTGGTGCTCGGACATCCTGGTGAGTTCGAGCCCTTTGAACCTGATGCTCCCCGAGGTGGCCCGGGTCTTGCCGCAGATCAGATCGAGCACCGTGGTCTTTCCGGCGCCATTCGGCCCGATCACGACACGGATCTCGTTCTTGTCCACGTACAGGTTGAGGCTGTCCACCGCCTTGAAGCCATCGAACGAGACGGTCAGGTCCTCGATCGACAGTACGAAGTCCGTATTGCTGCTCATGTCATCCTCCGTTGGTCAACGAGACGGTTCCGACTGGATTCCGGCCGCGAGTGACCGTGGCACCGCGGCGGCGGCCGGCCGCTCCGCCGGCTTGGGCGCCGCCGGTTCCGGTGGTGGCGCGACCTCGGGCAGCGGCGGGCCGCCACCGGCGCCGCGCCGCGCCCTCCAGGCGGCGAACTTCGGCTTGATGTGGCTGCTGTAGATGCCGGCCAGGCCGTTCGGGAACAGCATGACCACGGCGATGAACAGGCCGCCCATCAGGAACAGCCACAGTGCGGGGAAGCTCTCCGAGAAGTAGGTCTTGGCGAAATTTACGATCAGGGCGCCGTAGACCGCCCCGATCAGCGACATGCGCCCGCCCACCGCGGTAAAGATCACCATCTCGATGGAGGGTACGATACCGATGAAGGACGGCGACATGAAACCCACCTGCAGCGTGAACATCGCGCCGCCGATCGCCGACATCATCGCCCCGACGCAGAACACGAAGATCTTGAAGCTGGAGACGTCGTAGCCGGAGAACCGCACGCGGTCCTCGCGATCTCGCATCGCCAGCAGCAGCCGGCCCAGCTTGGAGGTGATGATCAGCCGGCCGACCAGGATGGCGCCGATGAGCAGCGCGCCGTTGAGGAAGTACAGGACGTACTTCGCCTCGTCAGTGCGGATGTCCCAGCCCTTCAGCGTGCGCAGATCGGTGATGCCGTTGATGCCCCCGATGTAACCCTGCTGGCCGACGATCAGGATGGTGAGGATGAGCGCGATCGCCTGCGTGATGATGGCGAAGTACACGCCGCCCACCCGTCGCTTGAACATCGCGACGCTGATGATGAAGGCGAACAGGCAGGGCACGGCGAGCACCGCGAGCAGGCTGAAGGACAGGCTGTGGAAGGGCTCCCAGAACCATGGCAGCGCAGTCAACTGATTCCAGTCCATGAAGTCCGGGATGCCCGGCGTCGACTGGATCTTGGTGCTTTCCGGATCTGAGGCCTCGAGCTTGAGGAACATCGCCATGCAGTAACCCCCCAACCCGAAGAATATGCCCTGGCCCAGACTGAGGATGCCGCCATAGCCCCAGCACAGCACCAGCCCGATCGCCACGAAGGCATAGGTCAGGTACTTTCCGACGAGATTCAGGCGGAATATATCGAAGGTAAGCGGCATAACTATGAAAATCACGGCCGCGAGGATCGCGAGACCGACCAGGCCCTCGCGCCCACCGAACAGCTTGTCCATTGCGACATGCATGATCTATCACCTCTCCCAGACTATTTACGAACCTTGACCGAGAACAACCCTTCTGGACGTATCATCAGAATGATGATCACCGTCAGCAGGGTCAGCACCTTGGCCATCGAACCGCTCATGAAGAACTCCATCACCGACTGTGCCTGCGCGATGGAGAATGCCGAGGCGAAGGTCCCCAGAAGGCTGCCCGCGCCGCCGAAGACCACCACCAGGAAGGTATCGACGATATAGAGCGACCCGCTGGTCGGCCCCGTGGACGCGATGGTCGTGAACGCCGCGCCGGCGACACCCGCGATCCCGCAACCCAGGGCGAAGGTGATCCGGTCTACCATCGGTGTACTGATCCCGACCGCCCCCGCCATCAGGCGGTTTTGCGTCGTCGCGCGCACCTTCAATCCCCAGCGTGAGCGGAACAGAAAAATGAAGACAGCGAGTGACAGAAAGGCCGTCAGGGCCAGCACGAACAGTCCATTGATCGGTATATCTACGCCTTCGATCGGCTGCCAGGAGCCCATCAGCCATTCGGGCAATGTAGCGCTGACTTCCCGGGCGCCGAAGGCGGAGCGGAAGATCTGCTGCATGATCAGACTCAGACCCCAGGTCGCCAGCAAGGTGTCCAAAGGGCGCCGGTACAGGTGCCGGATCATGAGAAACTCGACCAGATACCCTATACCGAAGGCCACGATGAAGGCCACGACGATTGCGAATATGAAGTAATAGGGCAGGAATGAGGGCATGTATTTCTCGGCCAGGATGGACATCATCACCGTGCTGTAGGCGCCGATAGTGAGAAACTCCCCATGCGCCATGTTGATTACGCCCATCTGACCAAAGATGATCGCAAGACCGAGGGCCATCAGCACGAATACCGAGAACAGGCTGACGCCGGCGAAGGCCTGCATTGCGAAAATGTTTGCTAGTTCTGAAGCTGAATATCCGTCCATCACGACTCCCGCCTTGTTCTGTTCAAACCATGGTCCTGGTAAATGCCGCGGCGGCCCGATGCCGCCGCGGCCGTCACGACTTATTGATAACCCGCCGGGAACGGGTCGGGTTTGATCACGTCGGATTCATATACGATCTTGACCTGACCGTCCTTCTGCCACTCGCCGATACGGGTCTTCATCCAGAGATGATGGTTTTTATCGACCTTCAGATATCCATGAGGGGAATCCTCCCACTCGATACCGGGTGAAGCCGCCACGACCTTGTCGACGTCGAAGCTCTTGGCCGCCTCGACCGCACGCAGCCACAGCCACGGACCGAGATAGCCGGACTCCGTCACATCTCCGATAACCGAATCGGCGCCCCACTTCTTTTTGAAGGCGTCGATGAAGGACTTGTTGCCCGGAAGATCCAGGCTCTGGAAGTACTTCATCGAGGAGTACAGGCCTTCGACATTTTCGCCGCCGATACCAAGCACTTCATCCTCGGTCACCGAGATGGTCAACATGGGCTGCTTCTTGAACGTCAGACCGGCCGCGTTGAGCTGCTTGAACCAGGCCACGTTGCTGCCGCCCACCACCGCGCCGAACACAAGGTCTGGCTTCTTCAGCTTGATCTTGTTAATCAGAGATCCGAACTGGGTGCTGCCCAGCGGGTAGTATTCCTCTCCGACGACCGTACCCTTCAGGACGTTCTCGATGTGCTTGCGCGCGATCTTCATCGAGGTTCTCGGCCAGATATAATCCGACCCGACCAGATAGAAGGTCTTGGCGTCCAGTTCCCTGCTGGCCCAGTCCAGGCCCGCCAGGATCTGCTGGGTCGCTTCCTGCCCGGTATAGAACACATTCTTCGACTCTTCCAGGCCTTCATAGAAGGTCGGATAATAGAGCAGGCCATTGTCCTTCTCGAATACGGGGAGCACCGCCTTGCGCGAGGCCGAGGTCCAGCAACCGAAGACCGCGGCGACCTTGTCGTTCTCGAGCAGCTTTTTCGCCTTCTCGGCGAAGGTCGGCCAGTCGCTGGCGCCGTCTTCCTGGATGATCTCGATCTTACGGCCGAGAATTCCACCCATCGCGTTGATCTGCTCAATGGCGAGCTTCTCCGCCTCGACCGACCCGGTCTCACTGATGGCCATGGTTCCGGTCGTGGAATGCAGGATTCCCACCTTCACCGTGGTATCGGTGACCGCCAGCCCGGTGGTATTCACCTGCGCCGTGGGAAGCGTCGCCGCGGACGCTGCCGTCATTGTCCCCAGCAGCATGGCAGCGCCCAGGGCCACCGCCATTCGCCTCCTCTTCATTGCATCTTTCGCCTTGTCTAGTAAATACGTCATTGCCATTCCTCCGCTCTTCTTTAGCTATTTATCGAGTTCTCGAACTATTGCTTCCGCCTTGAACGCGCGCCCCTGAATCACTAAGCACAACGCGTTGACAGGTGCAGAGCAACGACCATGCCACAGCGCGAAATAAGTTCGATCCCCCCTGCAGGAGGAGCCAGGATGAGGTTCCCGAACGGAGTTGCGAATCATGCGGCAACTTGTTGATCGGGATCGCCTAAGAAAAATAATCGGATGAAATTTATTCGATTCTACGGAACCGAAATTTCCATTTCGGAAGAGATCCGGATGATGTTTATTTGCTCACTCGGGCATCACGCACCGAGCGATGAGATGCCATTGCGAAGAATGTCAAATGACATTGTCATCTTTGTCACATGACAATCATTGACCGAGGCATCTCGATGGTGCGCACGAGACGGGAAACGGCCATTTTCAGTGCTATTTTCCGCCCTTTTATAGAGATGAAATCCCTGGCACGGTCTGTGCTGATAGCTGATCGGAACGCGCGATTCTGCGGGCTTTCATATATCGGCATTCGCTTCCGTGACTTACGTCGGCACACGGATTCGATAGGCTCGATCCACCTATATCCTGGAGACGGACATGACAGATACGCTGATCAAAATTGATTTTTCCAAAACCCCCGAAGAACATCCCTGCATACACAATCGCTGGCATCCCGATATACCGATCATCGCCTGGGTAAAGCCCGGCGATGACTTCAAGGTCGAATGCGTCGACTGGACCGGAGGACAGATTCACAATAATGACAACGCGGACGACGTACGCGATGTGGACCTGACCAAGGTGCACTATCTGTCCGGCCCCATCGGCGTGGAAGGCGCGGAACCAGGCGATCTCCTGGTGGTCGATATCCTGGATATAGGCACGCTTCCCAATTCGGAATGGGGCTTCAACGGCTTCTTTGCCCGGGAGAACGGCGGCGGATTCCTCACCGAGCACTTCCCCGACGCGCGCAAGTCGATCTGGGAGTACAGCGGCATCTACGCCCATTCACGTCATGTCCCCGGGGTAAAATTCGCCGGCATCATGCATCCCGGATTGATCGGCTGCCTGCCGTCCAAGGCCCTGCTCGACACCTGGAACAAGCGCGAGGGCGCCCTGCTTGCCACCAATCCGGAACGCGTACCGCCGCTGATCGCCCCGACGGCGCCCGAAACGGCGCATATGGGCAGCATGAAATCCGATGCCGCGAAAGCCGCGGCGATGGAGGCGGCCCGTACCGTCCCGCCACGCGAGCACGGCGGCAATTGCGACATCAAAGACCTCACCCGCGGCTCCAAGGTCTATTTTCCGGTCTATGTGAAGGGCGGCGGGCTTTCCATGGGCGACTTGCATTTCTCCCAAGGCGACGGCGAGATCACCTTCTGCGGCGCCATCGAGATGGCCGGCTGGATCCATATCAAAGTGGACATCATCAAGGACGGCGTCGCCAAATACGGGGTGAAGAATCCCATCTTCAAGCCCAGCCCCCTGAAGCCGGAATACAGGCAGCACTTGATCTTCGAAGGCATCTCGGTGGACGAATCGGGCAAACAACACTATCTGGACGCCCATATTTCCTACCGCCAGGCCTGCCTGAACGCGATCGAATATCTGAAGAAATTCGGCTATAGCGGCGCCCAGGCCTATGCCATCCTGGGGTGCGCCCCGGTGGAAGGCCATATCAGCGGTATCGTCGATATCCCCAACGTCTGCGCCACATTGATGCTCCCGACCGAGATCTTCGAATTCGACATCAACCCCTGCAAGGAGGGCCCGAAGAAATTCATCACCAGCGGCAAGGATATCCCGGTGTCCTACTGGAAGGACCGCTAATCACTGACTATCAATCCGAGCCAATGCCGGCGGACGGCCATTCACCGTCCGCCGGCCCCTGTGGAGGATATCCCATGCCGATCTATGAATATTTCTGTCCCGGATGCGATCATGAATTCACCCGGCTCCGCCCGATGTCGGAACACAAGGCCCAGGCGCTCTGCCCCGTATGTGGAGGTAATGCCGGGCGCCAGTTATCCGCGCCTCGACTCAGCATGATGGACCCCGGCGTACGCAAGGCGCACCAGATCAATGAACGCAGCGCCCACGAACCGAAGGTATCGAAGCGCCACCAATGCAGCCCGGGCTGCAATCACCCGCCGGCGTCGGAGAAGGCCCCCCTCAGGATGCAGGGCGGTGTCAAACGCCCATGGATGCTGGGGCATTGAAGACGTTCACCCCGCAGACTGGCCACAGAGGCCATCGATTCAGTGAACAGACATGATGCGATCCGCCCGGAAGGGCGGGGTCGCGAGAATTGCGCACGAGCAGGAACAGAGGGGGTTCGCGCCGTGGAGAACGGCGCGAACCCGTCGAGCCCAGTTACTTACTTATAAATCTCATCATAATCCTGCACGGAGGCCTCGATCACCTTGAGGGCGTGATCACGGCCGTAGATCTTTTCTACCGTCACCGGGCTGCGGTCGTGCTTGGTCGGATCGTATTTGTAGGTCGTGAAATAATGCCGCAGACGCTCCACCATCCGGCTCGGGAGGTTGCCGACATCGTCGATGTTCTCCCACAGGCAATCGTTCTCCAGCACGGCGATGATCTTGTCGTCGGCCTCGCCACCGTCGATAGTGCACATACCACCGATCACCTTGGCGTTCATGACCACCTCGGAGCGACTGATCGGCCGCTCGCTGATGACACAGATATCGAGCGGATCGCCATCGCCTTCGGTGACGCCGCTCGCCAGCCCGGCGACGCGCTTGCCGCAATAGGTCCGCGGGATGAACCCGTACAGGGTGGGCGGCAACGAGGACGTGCGTTGAGGGCGGTCGACGCGCAGATAGCCGCTGACCTTGTCCACTTCGTATTTGATGGTATCGAAAGGCGTGATCTCGATGAAGGCGAGCACGGTGCCGCGCTTGCCCGCCCAGGTCTCCAGGCCGTGCCAGGGATGCGGACGCCACTGGGCAAATTCAATCTTCTTGGTCATATCAACTCCGATGACTTCTTCTGCGGTTGGACGACGAAAGCGGGTGATTTTAGCGAAGAAAGGCCTCCCCATCAAACCTCGGACGACAGGGTCGGCGACGGGAGGGCCGGGAGACGGGCCGACAGCGGTCAACGACCGCTGGAATCGTTCATCTCCCGGTATCTGTTCAGGATCAGGCCCAGCGCCTGCCCCGCCTCTTCCTTACTCTGGAAGGGTCCGAAACAGCGAGGGCCCCGCACCTTGAGATACCAGCCATGGGCGGCGCTTTCCACCATCGGATCCACATAAAACAGGCGACGGCTGCGGAGATGAATGGGAGGATATTTATTCGACAGCTCGGAATGCTCGAGAAGGATAGACATCATTCCCCCTGTGTTCTCGGCCTGGGTATGATCCGTTCCCCTGTAGCCCGCGGAGGTTCACGCTGGAATGGGAACGACTCCGCCGATTATACTCCAGATCCCCTGTTTCTTCAGCCCCGGATCCGTGCCCCTGACACCCCCCACCTCGCCTATCGTTAGGCCCATGTTGCTTATGTAGAAAATGGAATATCGCTAGAAATATTGATGTTTTTCACCCGGACTGGATCACCCCGCACGGGTTCAGCCCTTCATCACCGGCGGCCTGCAATCGGGCCGCAAGCCTGCCGACTGGGCCTGCCGATAAAGCTCCAGCGCATGCCCCATTCCGGACTGCAGGTCCTTGATGCGGGTCTGGTGTGCGGGATGCGTCGACAGGAACTGCGGGGGCTGCCCCCCTCCCGCCTTGCCCATGTTCTGCCACAGGGCGACGCTCTCGCGCGGATCGAATCCTGCGCGCGCCATCAGATCCTGACCGATGGTGTCCGCCTCGCTTTCCTGCAATCTGCTGAACGGCAACAACACGCCGACCTGACTCCCGAGTCCGAGCAGGGCCATGGCGGATTCACGGTTGGACCTATTGCCGGCCGCCATCCAGGCGTCGAGCACGGCCAGGGTCTCCCCCACGGCAAACTGCTGGGACACGCGTTCATTGCCATGGCGCGCCAGCACATGCCCCACTTCATGCCCCAATACCGCCGCGAGCTGCGACTGGGATTCCGCCACCGACAACAGCCCCTTGTAGACCCCGATCTTTCCACCGGGCAGCGCGAAGGCGTTCACGGTCTTGTCATCGAACACCACCACATCCCAGTCCGCACTCTGCTTACGCACCTCGGGCAGATGCGTGATGGCGGTCGCGACGCACTGTACATAGGCATTGACGAGAGGGTCCTTCTCGCGCGGGGTATTGTCCTGGATCTCGTTGAAGGACTGGACGCCCATCACGATCATCTGAGATTCAGGCATCAAGGTCAGTTGCTTGCGTCCGGTAGGCGACACCGCGCAGGCCGCCGCGGCGACCAACAGGATTCCGGCGGCCGTTGTTCCGATTGATCCCCTCACGCATCCCCCTCCTTTGTCGATTTACGCAATCATAATACGCCACGAAACCGGAGGCACCCCGCCTCGTAACGGGAGTCGTATTTTACGCGTCAGGGGAACAGACGGGAACCGAAGAAACAGCGGGCGGAACTGGGGAAACAGCGAAATGGGGATCGGGGGCGCACCTCCCGGTGGGCCGCGCCATGCCGGTTCCCCGGCATGGCGCGGTCCTCCTTCGGATTTCAATGGGTCATGTGCCGTATCTACACGACCGGAGGGTGAATCACGCGTGAGTGGGCATATCCTCGTATGCGATACGCGCCTTGTTGCTCGTGGCCTGACCAAAGATCCTGCCCCACGGCGCCAGTTGCAACCCTACCAGGGCGGCGATTCCGGGCCAGATGGCGATCAGCGGAAATACCGAACGCCAGCCGAGCGGGCCTTCCATCGACAGTGTCGCCAGCACGAGCGTTATGCTCAATACCAGCATGGTCGCACGATGGGATATTTCCTCGTTCATTTGGGAATCATGAGACATATTGCACCTCCATTGTTCAACGACTACCGAACCGCACCAAAAAGCATCCGACCTCTGTTTATGCTTCCCTCGCGGCTGTCGTCATCTCCGCTTTATCCAAGACAGTGATGATGACGTTACTTATGACGAAGGGCTTCGATCAAAAGTTCCGCGAGGTCGATGAATTTATCATTACAGAGCTCGTCGAATTGGTGACGCTTCTCACAAAGCGCACGTCTCCATATGGAGACAGCGTGACGATGTAGGCCTTATTTCCCTGCACAATGACATTGTGAACTTGACGTAAGTTTTCACGGGGTGTGAAACCGCACATCACTGCGCGTAAAGATCGGCGGTAGTCAGAGACAGCTATGAATACAGGATTCGGGGAGCCGCATGAATAATCGGGCACGCATGAGCAGAGATGAAAAAGAAACGGCAGATCCGTATGAGTCGATATTCCCCGGCCTAGGGTCTCTCCTTTACGCGCAGCATTATCTCGTCCAGCGTGGCATGGAATACCGGGTTGGCGGGATCGGCCGCCAACGCCTGCTTCGCCATATGAATGGCCTCGGCTCCATCACCGCGCTCCAGGAGTACGAGAGCAAGATTGTTCATCGCCGCGGGAAACTCCGGCTTCAGCCCCAGCACATGCCGGAACGCCACCTCCGCTTCAGGGTAGGCATGCAACCGATACGCCGCATTGCCGAGCCCGAACCATGCCCCGGCGCTGGCAGGCCAGCGTTCCGCCGCCGAGCGATAGGCCTCCATCACGGTCGCCGGGTCGGTGGCCTGCTCAAACGCCAGTACCGCTCGCAGATACGCCTGTTCGGAGGCCGTTGCCGGTACAAAGTTCGCCTCGAGCATGACGACCGCCCAGTAACCGGCCCGCCCCCATGTATACTCGAAGGAACGCAGGGACTGGATATGACGCCTATGCGTACCGGAACGCAACATCATCTCTCCACGATCGAGGTCGAAACCCACCACCACCGCATAATGCCAGCGCGGATACCAGCGGTATGCAAGGTTCTGCAGCACCAGCACGGGATGGCCCGCCCTCACCTCGCGCAGGATCGACTCCAGTTCGGAGTCCAGCAGATAGGGGACACGCCGATAACGCCGCGCGGTGGCGATCAGCTCGGGTTGCAGACTGCCCTGGCGATCCGGGATATAGACCTGAGATTCCAGTTGCTCGGGCGTGACCTCGACGCCCGTCCAGCCGAGTACCGTCGCCAGGGCGGCAGGACCGCATTGATAGCGCTCCTGCGGGAAAAACGGGACCCCGTCCAGTTCGAATCTGCGACCGAGTTCCCGGGGGGGATCGTCCAGCAGCGCCTGCGTTTGCGGCACTCCCGCGCAGCCGCAGAGCAAAAGCAATGCGCCCGCCACACCCAGTGACCAGGTGTGGCGGGCGCGTAAGGCGGATATCAACGGACCGTCTTCTTCACGAAGGGAAATACATTCGTATAACCGAGGATATCGGTCACGAGCAGGAGCACGAAGATGAACACCACCACGCCCAGGGCGTCGCCGCCCGCCGGGAGCTGATCCAGCCGACCCGCCATCTGGTGTACTTCGTCATCGCTCAGCGAAAGCACGCGGTCATGCGCCGCCTGGGGATCCACCCCGAGACCGACCAGGCCCCGCCGCACATCCTCCCGCTCCAGCGCGTCCATGATACGCGCCCGCTCCGCAGAGACCTGCTCCTGGCCTAAGATCGCCTCGGTCCCCACCATGCCGGCCTGAGCCGGCGCCTGCAAGCCGAGGCAAACGAAGGTCAGTACCAGCAAGGAACTCACGCCGCGCGCCATGCGCCTCATCGTTTTCATCGAACACTCCTCATGTTTATGGATCAAATGGGGTACAGATCCCCGTCAACGACGGTAACGGCTGACACTGCGCCCCACCAAGGAACAGCGGCGATTCTAGCATGTAAAATGCCGTCATCATGAACGACGCCCTATCGGTGCGCGTCGACCCAACGCACGATATCGGCCGCGCCGATGGCACCCGCTTGCCGGGCGATTTCCCTGCCATGACGGAACAGCACCAGCGTGGGAATGCTGCGAATGCCGAACTGATCGCCGAGTTGCGGTTCTTCCTCGGTATTGAGTTTGGCGAGCCGCACCCGGGGTTCCAGTTGCGCCGCCGCCTGCTCAAAGGCGGGGGCCATCATCTTGCAGGGTCCGCACCAGGGCGCCCAGAAATCCACCAGCAGAGGAATATCGCTGGCGGAGACATGCTTCTGAAAATTCTCCGCGGTCAACACGAGCGCATGGCCGGTGAACAACGGCCGGTGACAGGCCCCGCACCCGGGGCGCTCGCCCAGACGCGCCCCGGGCACGCGATTCACCGCCGTACAGGACGGGCACACAATGTGCAGTTGCTGATCCATGTTCTTCCCTACGTGGAGGCGCTATCGCCGGCGAGACTCATGTACCGCCCCGCCCGCGTAAATACCGTATTTCCTCGATCAATTCCACCGCCAGGGCGGCGCCCGGAAGGTCGATCCCCAGATCGCGCTGCAGGCGCACGACGATGCGCGCGCGGCGCAGACTGATGCCGGGAAAGCTCCATTTCTCCTCATCGCGACCGCGCGGTTCCAGCACGCCCTCCTCCACCAGGCACCTGACCCATTCTTTCTGGACGCCACAGACGCGGCACAATTCCGCCAGGGTGAGCGTCGCCTCCTCTTCCACGATCTCGCCGATCAGGATATCCATCGATTCTTTCTCCCGCATGGCGTCACTCTTCCAGTCGGGCACGCGGATTGAATTTCATTTCCTGCTCCATCTTTCGATAAAGCGCCTTGGCCTGTTCCGAATCCGCCGGCGGCAGCGCCACCTGCAGTACCGCGTACAGATCCCCGGGCGGATTTCCGGGAATACCCCTGCCCTTGAGACGCAGGGTACGCCCGCCGCCCGATCCGGGCGGGACTTTAAGTTCCACCTTGCCGGCCGGCGTCGGCGCCTGGATCGTCGCGCCCAGCGCCGCCTCCCAGGGCGCGACCGGCAGATCCAGATATACGTCGCGGTCTTCAATACGATAGAAGGGATGCGGCTCAAACGCCACTTCCAGGTACAAATCGCCCGTACCGCCGCTCCCCGGCGCACCCTGCCCCGCGAGACGGATATGCTGGCCCTGCCGGATGCCTTTGGGGATCTGGACGTTGAGCGTACGGCTGCGGGTGTGGAGCCGACCATGCTGATCCAGTTCCGGCGCGGTAAGCGTCACGGACCGGTTCGCCCCCCGATAGGTATCCTGGATCCCGATCAGGATCTTGGCGAAATGATCCTGTCCACGGGTTCGGAACGCCTCCTGCCCTCGATGCGCGCCACCCGCGCCGCGCCTGAACAGGGACTCGAAGAACTCACTGAAATTGGCGTTTTCTTCCGGGGAAAAACCGCCGGCGCTGAATTCGAAACCGGCATCCCAGTCCGGTGGAGGCCGGAACTCCTGGCCGGCATGCCAGTCCGCGCCGAGGCGATCATAGGCGGCGCGCTTCTCCGGATCCTTGAGCACCTCATAGGCCTCGCCGACCCCCTTGAATTTCTCCTCTGCGTCCGGCTCGCGGCTCACATCGGGATGGTATTTGCGGGCCAGCTTGCGATAGGCGCGCTTGATCTCGTCCTGTGACGCATCACGGGAGACTCCGAGCAGCTTGTAGTAATCCTTGTATTCCATTCCCCGCCTCACCCCAGCCGTGGATCCCGTCCGTCTTTATGATTGGGCGGGGAGACAAAGATATCAATCGTCGTCGGAGAAATCTCGACGAGACATCCCTCTCGGTCTTCCGGATCTCCTCCCAAAATCAACCATGGGTAAAGATCATCCCCGCACAGACGGGGATCCAATATCTCTACCCGTCAATCGCTTGAAGTCGCCGGCCCCCGCCTGCGCGGGGATGACGCTCTCACCTCGAGAGAGGTTCTACTGACATATTGGGCACAGGGGGCGGATTCAAGGGCACGCGGCCGCCGATGCAGGCCGGTGATACAAAGGCAACGGAGCGGAAACACGACGTACGCAGGCCTGCGACCGGGTCCACGCCATCATTAAAGGAAAAAATAAGCCCCGGTTTTGGCGGGGCTCAAGCTTTGATCGTTAGTCGGGCAGTTCTGCGTGACTTCCATGCCCCAATAGGCACGCGACTATGCACATTCATAGAGTGCAGACACCTTATCGTGCAGCGGCAACCAAGCTTGAATCCAGCACCCGATCCACACCCCCCCGGGTTGGAAACACCCATGGGCGTCCCCCCTTCACAGGCCATTGCCCCAGCCCCGGCATCCCGCCCGCGGCAAGGCCCAGCCCTCTCCTCGGGATCGACAGCCCGGGCGAGCCTGTTCAACGCAAAACTCTAAAAAAAATATTTATATTCAAATAGATATTAATTTTAATAGAAAACTTAATATTTCGCTTGCATTATTCATACGATTAAATATACTTTACCTACACGTTACAGTTCATTGAACCCAAGGGAGCACGACCATGAACCCTCCGAAAATGAAACAGGACGGGGACAAGACACGGAACGCCGGCCATTCCGAAGCGGCCACGCAGGATTCCAGCGACCGGATCCGCAGCAAACCCGTCCGATATATCGTCCCCGGGCTCTATCTGACCCCCTTCGGTGACCGGCGCGACGGTTGCCTGAAGGCCAGATGCTGATCGCTTCGCACGGCCTCCCCTCCGTCGGGAAAGGCCGTTGCACCGAATATCTACCGTCTCTCCTAGCATAAATTCATCGCCCCGCTCCCGCGGGGCGTTTTTTTCATCTTTCCCGTGCCGCGCCCCGTTGTTGGATCCCATGGTTGATTCTCCTATACTGCCGGCAACCCGCCCCCGGCGTTCACGACAGACCAGGCACAGGCCACGGACCGACACTTGAACCCCCTGCGACGTCTCGCCTCCCAGACGGCCGTCTACGGCCTCAGCAGCATCCTCGGGCGTTTCCTCAACTACCTGCTGGTCCCGCTGTTCACCTATTACTTCTCACCGGCGGAATACGGCGTGGTATCCGAGTTCTACGCCTATACCGGCTTCCTGGCCGTACTGCTCGTCTTCGGGCTGGAGACCGGTTACTTCCGCTTCCGCGGTAAATCCAGCGACATCGCGGGGGACATCGCCTATGCCACGGCCCAGCGCATCCTGTTCGTCGCCAACCTCGGTTTCTTTCTCGGCGTCGTCGCGTGTTCGCAACCCATAGCCGACGCCCTGCACCACGACGACCACCCGGACTATGTCGTCTGGATGGCGGCCATCCTGGCCCTCGATTCCACGGCGGCGATCTGCTTCGCGCGCCTGCGGGCCGAGGAAAGGGCCTGGCGCTTCGCCGGAATCAAGCTGATCGAGATCGTCGTCACCGTCGCGATGAATCTGTTCTTCATCGTGCTCTGCCGGGGCGCCTATGAGCAGGATCCCACCTCCCTGTTGGGGCGTCTGTGGGACCCCGCGATCGGCGTGGGCTACGTCTTCATCGCCAATCTCATCGGCAGCGGAGTAAAGTGGCTGCTGCTCCTGCCCCTGCTGCGCGGCGTCGGCGCCGGATTCGATCGCGCACTCTTCGCGCGCATGATGCGCTATTCCCTGCCGATGATGGTGATCGGATTCGCCGGCGTGACCAACGAGATGCTCGACCGCGCCCTGATGAAATATCTCCTGCCCTACGACGCCGAGACCAATCTCGCCCAGCTCGGCATCTACAGCGCCTGCTACAAGCTCTCCATCCTGATGTCGCTGTTCATCCAGGCCTTCCGTTATGCGGGCGAACCGTTCTTCTTCGCCCATGCGGAACAACAGGGCAGCAAGGCGCTGTATGCCCGCGTCATGACGGCCTTCGTCATCTTCTGCATGCTGATCTTCCTGCTGGTGACGCTCTATATCGACGTCTTCAAGTACTTCATAGGCGAGCCTTTCCGCGCCGGACTCACGGTCGTCCCGGTATTGCTCCTGGCCAACCTGTTTCTCGGGATCTACATCAATCTTTCCATCTGGTACAAGCTGACGGACCGGACCCTGACCGGGGCCTGGGTGGCGCTGGGGGGCGCCGCGGTCACCGTCGTGCTCAATCTATGGTGGGTCCCGGTATTGGGATACATGGGCGCCGCCTGGGCCACCCTGGCGTGTTACGCCGGCATGGCCGCCATCTCCTATCTGCTCGGCCGGCGCCATTACCCCGTGCCTTATGAGATCGCACGCATCTTCGGCTATATCGGCCTCGGTCTCTTCCTCTATCTTTCCCATGGCGCGATAAACGCGGCGGGCCTCCTGCCCTGGCCGGCCAGCGCCACACTATGTCTCATGCTGTACCTGTTCGTCGCGTACGCCGCGGACGGCAGGCGACTGCTGCGCCCCTCCCCGGAAGACCGGGCCGGATCACGGGATTAAAACGCGATGCGCCGGAGCGAACTTCTCCGATCCACGAAATGGTGCTTCAGCGCGGCCAGTATGTGGACAGCCGCCAGGGTCGCGCAGGCATAGGCCGTATAGGCATGTAGATCGAACAGGGTCTCGCGCACGTCTTTGCTCCAGTGACCGACGGGGGGAATCGCCACGAGACCGTACAATTCAACGGGCTCTCCGTCGGAGGCGACGAACAGGAAACCCAGCACCGGAATGAATACCAGCGCGCAGACGAGCACTCTATGAGTCAGGCGGGCCGCGTTGCGCTCCCAGGGCAGGAGCGTGGAAGGAAGGTCCGGGCTCGGGTCTATCAGGAACCACCCGATCCTGGCCAGAATGAGCGTGAAGACGCCGAGGCCCAGGGTTTCGTGCAACTCCAGCAAACGCCAGTAGAGAATGCTTTCCTCGCTGAGCCCGCCCAGGTACCAGCCCACGGGGATGAGCGACAGCACCGGCACGGCGATCAGCCAATGCAGCAGTCTGGAGACCAGTCCATAGGTTTCACGCGTATTGCGGACAGGCATGCGGGGGGCTTCCATGGAACCGCGACCGGAGCGTCGATGTATTGTAACGCCTCGATCCGGGACATCAAGCGCGGCGGCCTCCGGCGGGCGGACCCTCTCCGTGCGCCTATTCCGCTTCGATCATGACCTGGTTACGTCCGTTGTTCTTCGCCGCGTAGAGCGCCATATCGGCGCGATGTATCATGCTGTCGGCATCATCGCCCGGACGAAAACACGCGATGCCGATCGATAGCGTGACCACGCCCAGGGTCGACCCATTGTCCGCCCGCCGAACCCGGATCCGCTCCACTTTCAGACGGATCTGCTCCGCCAGCTTCCGCGCGTTTTCGATCGAGGTATTAGGCAACAGGATCGCGAACTCCTCTCCGCCGTAGCGCGCGGCGGTATCTCCCCCCTTGACCGTGGCATTCATCGTCTGGGCGACCTGGCGAATGACCTTGTCGCCGAGCAGATGCCCGTAGTTGTCATTGATGGTCTTGAAATGATCGATATCGGCGAGCAGGAGGCATAGATTTCCGTAGGCATCGGGGACATGGCGCGCCAAGCCGAATCGCTCGAGAAACACCTTCCGGTTCACCAGCCCGGTCAGCGCATCGATGATCGTCTCCTCCCGCACCAGGCGCAGCTGCTCCTTGAGCCCTTCCATTTCGCGCGTCTTCTCGGACAGTTCCCGTTCCAGAGAGGAAAGGGACGAACGCATGGAACGCGTCTCCGTCAACAGCGCCCTGACCACGCCCTGCAGACTTTCGACTTCGGGCTTTTCCTCCAACTGGACGGAATACCGCTCCAGGGAGTGATCGAATCGGGACGAATGTTCGCCGGCCTCCCGGGTCGACGCCACGATATTCCGCAGAATCTTTTCGAGCTCATCGTGCACGCGCTGGGTGGCATCCGCATCACAATCGGAGACATATTTGCTATATAAGGTCTCCGTCATCTCATCGGTCAACAAGATGCCTTTCTGCTGCAACTGACCCAACTCCTCCGACAGCAGATTGTTGCTGCCGGAAACATGCTCATACCAGACGGCGAAACTCTGGGGATGATACCCGGCCTTCTGACGCGCCATATGTGTGATGGCGAGGCGGAGAAATTCCGCGCTTTTCTCAACAGACTCCGTGTACTTCATGATGTCTTACCCGTTTTGCTTGAGAATGGGATGTGGCCGGCCCTTCCGGCACTGTCCATACCACATCACTGCCGCCCGCCGATGGAATACGCTATGAGCGGAGCGGCGTATCATATACCCTGGAATCGGTCAGCGGCGATGATTTCCCGACATCCCGATTGAAACAAGGCCATCGGAAAGGCGCCAGGGGATGGGCCTACGAATGCCGATACCACCCGTCATGAACGTTACCGCCGACATACGGCCCCCCGACACTAGATAGCGTCAGAAATCGCAAACGATTTAAACAGATATATCCTAATCGGGCACTCGGATATTATCCGTTCGGCAATGGCGGGACCCGGGATGATCCGGCGCACCATTTACGAGCGGGTGAGGACGTCGGATAAAAAAAGACCCGCTCCAGCAGGAAACGGGTCATCCCGAGCAGGGGACAGAGGGAGTGGGAAACTAAACGATGCGATGGAAATCGATACCTCTGGCAAGGGTCCCGTTCGGCGTCTCCCGCCGCGGCGTAGATGCACATCCGTGTGCCAGGGACCGGTCCATGAGAACGATGTCGTAAACGGGCCTATCAGCCCTCGGGCAGGCGCAGGCGCATCACCCGCCCGTCAAACGATACGATCAGGGGGACCCGCCCAGCCTTGCCGTCGCGGGCCGTCCGCTTCCGCGGATCCGCCTTCAGGGAAAACCATCTCTTGATCAAGCGGCTCATATTCCCTCCTGCACAAATCCGTCCGACAGAATCATACGAAATATAAACTTTTATGAATCATATCCCTTGAATATGAATAAATCAAGTATTTTCATATATTATCCAGATCGGGAATAAATAAAATAAATTCAATTAATTATTTGAATTTCCGGCTGACGCGGGGCTTGAGGCGAGGGATATCCTGAAGAAGCGGGGCACAGATACAGCAAAGAGGACACGGCGCTGTAGACGGGCTCGGGATTCAGCCCCCGGCGCCTGTACCGGATACGCCGGCCGGGATCCCCGAAACACCGCGCGAGCACACTGACGGGAAGACGGGCCATGTATTGCATCCCGCGGCGATGCGCTTCACAGGCCGCACTTCACAGGTGATGGCCCGGGGCCGGAACCGCGCACCCGCCCGGGGATACTCATCGATAGCTCCGCAGGACGCCGACGACCACCCCCTGGATGCGTATCCGCCCGGCACCGTAGATCATCGGCGCGAACGCGGGATTGGCGGCGCTCAACTGGACACTGCCGTCCGCGCGATACCTCAGGCGTTTCAGCGTCACTTCGGCGTCATCGATCAGGGCGACGACGATCGCGCCGTCATCGGCGCTGTCGCGGGCCTCCACGATCACCGTATCCCCATCGAGAATGCCCGCCTCGATCATCGAATCGCCGCGTACCCGCAGGGCATAGCGGTTCAATCCGAGCAGGAAGGCGGTCAGATCGATCGTATCCTCGCCCGGCACTGCCTCGATCGGCCGACCGGCGGCGATAGATCCGAGCAGCGGGAGCGTAGGTGCGGAGGCATGCGCCGGATCCACGTCCGTCAGTTCCAGACCGCGTTTTCGGCCCGGGCGCCGGCGCAGATGACCCGCCGCGATCAACGCCTCCACATAGCGATGGGCCACGCCGCGGGAACGGATCCCGATCCCCGTGGCGATCTCCGTCAGGCTCGGACAGCCCCCTTGCTCGCGCCGGTATCGACGGATGAACTCCAGGGCCTTCCGTTGCGCGGGCGTCAGCATGCGGCCTCCTCGAATCCTGTGCCTCCGCCCAAGATAGAGAACATTTGGAGAACATTCAAGAAAAATTAAAATTCAATTTTTAATCAGCTAATTGGAATAGATATCGGGAAACCGGGGCAGGCCTGGTGGGATATCCGCCCGATGCCCGGACACGGCGAATGGCTCAGGACCCGGTACGCTGCGGTTCGGGGGTCAGGGCCACTCCGACGCGTTGCGTCCGGCGCAGCACCTGCAGATTCAGCGAGGCGCCGACCGGCCAGCGGGTCAGAAAACGATGCAGGGCGTCGACCCCGTCGATCGGTGTCCCGTTCGCGCCGATGACTAGGTCTCCCAGGCGAAGATCGGCGCGCACGGCCGGACTGTCCGGTTCACGCCCCACGACCTCGAAGGCGCGTTCCACCGGCAGCTCGAGCGCGCGTACCAGCCGGCGATCGAGCGGACGATCGCGCCCCGCGATGCCCAGATACACCCGGCGCACGCGACCATGCGCGAGGATCTCGCTCAAGATCCATTCCGCCGTCGCGGCCGGGACGGCGAAACCGATGCCCTGCGCCAGCGCGATGATGGCGGTGTTGATCCCGACGATCCCGCCGGAGGCATCCACCAGCGGCCCCCCGGAATTTCCCGGATTGAGGGCCGCGGTATGCTGCACGATCCCTTCGATCAAACGGCCATGGCGGCTGCGCAGCGAACGCCCGAGCGCGCTGACGACGCCCGCCGACACCGTCGACTCGAAGCCATAAGGGTTTCCGACCGCGACGACGAGCTGGCCGACGCGGGGCCGCGCGGAATCGAGCAGTTCGGCATACGGCAGCGAGGTGGCCTCGGCCCGCACCACGGCGAGATCGGTGGCCGCATCGCGCCCGACCACCCGCGCGTCCACGCTCTGCCCGTCCTCGAACGAAACCCGCACCCGCTCCTGATGCTGCACGACATGCTCATTGGTGAGCAGATAACCATCGGGCGTCACCACCACGCCGGAACCGGCGCCGCCGCGATCGCCGGCCGTCCGGTCGGCCTCGTTGCGGCCGGAGGTGGACGTATAGATGCCCACCACCGCGGGACCGGCGCGCTGCACGGCGCCGACCACGGCTCGCGAGTAGCCGTCCAGCGCCTCGTTCGACAACTCGATCTCGTTTGGATGAGCCATGATTCCGTCCCGGCCGTTGACCCCGTCTTTCTCATGTGGAGTCCGTCGCGGGAGAATTCAAGCCGGCGCCACAACGCCCCGCGACACGGCGGACCACCGCCGTTTCGTCGCGAGCGCCATATCGCGTATCATGTCGGGGCGTCGCGCGGGGATCCTGCCCCGACCATCCACCGCATACCGATCCACAGCCACCCGCGAGTTCCGATGAAGACCGACACCCCGCAGCCCATCCTGCTCAAGGACTACACACCGCCCTCCTTCCTGGTCGACTGCGTCGATCTGGACGTCGATTTCCGCCCGGCCGAAGCCCTCGTCACCGCCACCCTGGTCATGCGGCGCAACCCGGCCGCGTGCCCGGCGCGCGCGCCGCTCACGCTGGATGGCGATGAACTGGAGACGATCGCCCTGTCCATCGATGGCGACCGGCTCGCGCCGGAGCGTTATGCGCTCGACGCGACGCGACTGACGATCGCGGACGTCCCCGACAGCTTCGTACTGCAGACGGTCACCCGCATCCGTCCCGATTCGAACACCAAGCTGTCCGGACTGTACCGCTCCGCCAATGGTTATTTCACTCAGTGCGAGGCGCAGGGCTTCCGCCGCATCACCTGGTTTCCGGACCGCCCGGACGTCATGGCGCGCTATACGGTCACGATCCACGCCGACAAGAAGACCCTCCCGCTGCTGTTATCCAACGGCAATCCCGTCGGCCAGGGCGATGAAGCCGGAGACCGGCACTGGGCGCGTTGGGAGGATCCCTTCCCCAAGCCCTGCTATCTGTTCGCGCTGGTGGCCGCCGACCTCGAGGCATTGCGCGACACCTATCGCACGCGCTCCGGGCGCACCGTGCAGCTCGCCGTCTGCGTCGAACCCGGCAAGCTCGACCAGTGCACGCACGCGATGGCGGCGCTGAAGAAATCCATGCGCTGGGACGAGGAGGTCTTCGGCCTGGAATGCGACCTCGATCACTATATGATCGTCGCCGTCGGCGACTTCAACATGGGCGCGATGGAAAACAAGGGCCTGAACATCTTCAACACCAAATACGTGCTGGCCCGACCCGATATCGCGACCGACGCCGACTACGTCAACATCGACCGCGTGGTGGCGCACGAATACTTCCACAACTGGACCGGCAACCGCGTCACCTGCCGCGACTGGTTCCAGCTCTCGCTGAAGGAAGGCCTGACCGTGTTCCGCGACCAGGAATTCGGCGTCGATACCCACGGCGGCATCAGCCACATCCGCGACGTGCGCGCCCTGCGCGCCGCCCAGTTCCCCGAGGACGCCGGTCCCATGGCGCACCCGGTACGCCCCGGCGCCTATGTCGAGATCAACAACTTCTACACCGCCACGGTCTACCAGAAGGGCGCCGAGGTGGTGCGCATGATCCAGACCCTGATCGGCCGGGAGGCCTTTCGCCGCGGCATGGACCTCTACTTCGCGCGCCACGACGGCCAGGCGGTCACCTGCGACGACTTCGTCGCGGCGATGGCGGACGCCTCCGGAACGGATCTCTCGCGGCTCATGCGCTGGTACGATCAGGCCGGCACGCCGCACGTCGAGGCGGACGGCCGCTACGATGCCGCCGCCCGCCGTTATGTCCTGACGCTGAAGCAGTCCTGTCCCACGCACCCGGAAAACCGGCCGTACCCGATCCCGGTCGCGCTCGGCCTGGTGGATCGCGACGGCGTCGACCTGCCCCTGCGCATGCCGGGCGAAGCGGATGCACCCGTCCGGCGCGTGCTGCCGTTCCGCGAAGCGGAACAGGAATATGTCTTCGAAGACATCGACGCGGCGCCGGTGCCTTCGCTGCTGCGCGGTTTTTCGGCGCCGGTGGTGCTGGACTTCCCCTATACGGACGAAGAACTGGCCAGGCTGCTCGCCTACGACAGCGATCCCTTCAACCGCTGGGAGGCCGGTCAACGGCTGGCGGAACGCTTGATCCTCGCCGCAACCGCCGCGGTCGCGGAAGGTAACGGGCCGGAATGGCCCGAAACGTTCGCGCAGGCCGCCGCGCGCGTGCTCGCACAGGCCGACGCGGATCCGGCCTTCGCCGCCGAGGCGCTCACCCTGCCGACCGAGGCCACGCTGGCGGAACGGCTGCGGACAGTCGATCCGGAGGCCCTCCACGCCGCGCGCAACGGCCTGCGCCGCTTCCTGGCGGAACGGCTCGGTGCGGAGTTCACCGCATGTTACGAACGCCTCGCGCCCGCGGGCCGCTACCGGCCCGATACCGCGGACGCCGCGCGGCGCGCCCTGCGCAACCTCTGCCTCGGCTAGCTGACCGAACTGGACACGCCCGCCGCGCGCGCGCGGGCGCTGCGCCAGTTCGAATCCGCGGACAATATGACCGATCAGTTCGCCGCCCTGGGCGCCCTCGCCCAATGCACGGGCCCGGAGCGTCAGCGCGCCCTCGATGATTTCTACACCTGCTGGCAGCGCGAGACCCTGGTGGTGAACAAATGGTTGACGGTGCAGGCCACCAGCCGCCGTCCGGACGCCCTGCAGGACGTGACGCGCCTGACCGGACACCCGGCGTTCGACCTGCGCAACCCGAACAAGGTCTACGCCCTGCTCGGCGGCTTCAGCGCGAATCACGTACGCTTCCACGCGGCCGATGGCGCCGGTTATCGCTTCATGGCCGGACAGATCCTGCATCTCGACGCGATCAATCCGCAGGTCGCGGCCCGGCTCGCGCGCAGCTTCGACCGCTGGCGCCGATTCGACGGCGCGCACCAGGCGCAGGCGCGCATTGCCCTGGAATCGCTGCGGGGACATCCGGGCCTGTCGCGCGACGTGTTCGAGATCGTGGAACGCGCGCTGGCCTGAAAGGCGCACGCGGGAACCTGTCGGATCGCCTACGGTCTTACCTAGGCCTACGCGGGGAGATCCGGGTCCGGGACCCCGGTCCGGGGCGGGAAAGGGCCGGCACCGCGGGCAGTATCCACCCGACCCTTCCATATATATGGGGAAAATCCTCAAGAATCGTCCGAGTATACATACATTCACGTTTGTATATATAATTCCGGCCTCGACCTCCACAGTCACACGGGACACCAACGACCATGGCGCCATCACCACGCATCATCGCTCACGCTCTCCACTCTCGAATCCGGCTCCTGCCGTGCCTGTCACTGGCGGCGATCGGCATCGCGACCCTGCTCACCGGCTGCGGCAAGGGCGATGCGGCCGCGGGCGCGGCGCCGCAGATGCCGGCCATGCCGGTGACGATCATCGAGGCCAAGGCGCAACAGGTCCCGGTCACCATCGAGACCGTCGGCCAGATCGAAGGCTCCAAGGACGTCGAGGTGCGCGCGCGCGTCTCCGGCACCCTGATCCGCCAGGCCTACCGCGAAGGGGATCAGGTCAAGGCCGGTGCCGCATTGTTCACCCTCGACCGCGAACCGTTCGAGATCGCCCTCGCGCAGGCGCGCGCGGCCCTGGAACAGGCCCAGGCCGACCTGACCCGGGCCGAGCGGGAGGCGGCGCGCCTCAAGCCCCTGGTCGAGGAAAAGGCCGTCAGCCGCAAGGAATACGACGATGCCGCCACGACGCTGCAAACGGCGCAGGCCGCGGCCGTGGCCGGCGAGGCGCGCGTGCGCGACGCCGAGCTCAACCTGTCGTACACCGATGTCGTCGCGCCGATCTCCGGCGTCACCGGCCGCGCGCGGCACTCGCTCGGCGCCCTGATCACGGCCGGCGCCGATTCCAGCCTACTCACCACGATGAGCAGCATCGATCAGGTGTGGGTGCGCTTCTCCTTCTCCGAGGAAGAGGCCCTGCAACTGCGTAAACAGGGCGAAAAGACCGCGGTCAAGCTGATCCTGGCCGACGGCAGCGTCTACGACGCGACCGGCAGGCTCAACTTCACCGCCTCCACCGTGGATACCCAGACCGGCATGGTGCAGATGCGCGCCGAATTCGCCAATCCGAATCGGCTGCTGATGCCCGGCCAGTTCGTCCGCGTCCAGGTCATCGTCGGCAAGCGCGAGGCCTATCTGGTCCCACAGGCCGCGCTGGCGCAGACCGAACAGGGCAAGCTGCTCTTTCTCGTCTCGCCCGAGAACACCGTGGCGCCGCGCCCGGTGGAAACCGACGGCTGGTCGAATCACGACTGGGTGGTGACGCAAGGCCTGGCGCCCGGCGACAAGATCATCATCGACAATCTGATGAAACTGCGCCCCGGCGCGGCGGTCGCGCCCCATGCCCCGGACGCCGCGCCCGGCGCCCCGGGCTCGGCCAAGCCCTGAATCGACCCGCAATCCGTGCCCAAGAATCGGCGGTAACCACCCATGTCAAAATTTTTCATCGAACGTCCGATCTTCGCCTCCGTACTCGCCATCATCATCGTGCTGGCGGGGCTGGTCGCGTCGAATATCCTGCCGATCGCGCAATACCCCGAGATCGCGCCGCCCACCGTCACGATCACGGCGAGCTACCCGGGCGCTTCCGCCGAAACGCTGGCCAAGACCGTCGCCGCGCCCATCGAGGAACAACTCTCCGGCGTGGAGGACCTGCTCTACTTCAACTCGACCGCCGCCTCCAACGGCACCATCAATATCACGGCGACCTTCGAGGTCGGCACCGATATCGACAAGGCCACGTTCAACGTCAACAATCGCGTCCAGCTCGCCACGCCCCGGCTGCCCGAGGACGTGCGTCGCAACGGCGTCACCGTGGCGAAGCGTTCGCAGAACATCCTGCTGGTGGTGGCGCTGCGCTCGCCCGACGACAGCCGTGACATGCTGTTCCTGTCCAACTACGCCACGCAGAACATCGTCGACGAGCTGAAACGCATCCCGGGCACCGCGGACATCATCGTGTTCGGGGCACGCGACTATTCCATGCGCATCTGGCTCAAGCCGGATCGCATGGCGCAGCTCGGCCTCACCACCGCCGACATCACCGCCGCGATCAACGCCCAGAACGCGCAGTACGCCGCCGGCAAGATCGGCGCCGCCCCCTCCCCCGAAGGCCAGCAACTGGTCTACACCGTCACCGCGCAGGGCCGCATGCTGCAGCCGGAGGAGTTCTCCCGCATCATCCTGCGCTCCGACGGACCGAACGGCGTGCTGCGGCTGAAGGACGTCGCGCGCGTCGAGCTCGGCGCGCAGAGCTACGATCAGGGCAATACGGTCAATGGCCAGCCCGCCGTCGCGCTCGGCGTCTTCCTCCAGAGCGGCGCCAACGCGCTCGACGTGGCGGACGCCATCCGGGCCAAGATGGAGGAACTGAAACAGGACCGCTTCCCCGCCGGGGTCGATTACCTGATCCCGTACGACACCACCCGCTTCGTCTCCGCCTCCATCGAGGCGGTCGTGCATACGCTGCTCGAGGCGGCGGCGCTGGTCCTGCTGGTGGTGTTCGTGTTCCTGCAGAGCTGGCGCGCGACCCTGATCCCGATGATCGCCGTGCCGGTCTCCCTCGTCGGCACCTTCGCCGGGCTGTGGCTGTTCGGATTCTCGATCAACACCCTGACGCTGTTCGCCATGGTGCTGGCGGTCGGCATCGTCGTCGACGACGCCATCGTAGTGCTGGAAAACGTCGAGCGCCTCATCCGCGAGCAGAAACTGAAACCGTTCGATGCCGCGGTCGAGGCGATGCGCGAGGTCCAGAACGCGATCGTGGGCATCGTGCTGTCGCTGGTCGCGGTATTCATCCCGGTCGCCTTCCTCGGCGGCATCGCCGGGCAACTCTACCGCCAGTTCGCGGTGACGGTCGCCATCGCGGTGGTGCTGTCGGGCATCGTGGCCCTCACGCTCACGCCGACACTGTGCGCGCTGCTGCTCAAACCGGACGGGCACGACGGCGCGACGGGGTTCGCGGCGCGCCTGTTCAGCCCGTTCAACCGGCTCTTCGCCTGGATGACGCGCCGCTTCCTCGGCGCGGTGAACCTCGCCATCCGGCACCGCGTCGCCTCGCTGGCGGCCTTCGTCGCCGTGCTCGGCCTGTCCGGATTCCTGTTCCTGCGCATCCCGGGCAGTTTCGTCCCGGTGGAGGATATGGGTTACATCATCACCGTGGCGCAGTTGCCGGACGGCGCCACGCTGGAACGGACGATGAAGACCACCGAACAATTACGGGGCATGATGGCCGGCAACGAATCCATCGAGAACATCTTCATCGTCAATGGCTTCGATCTCGTCACCGGCAGCAACAAGACCAACTCCGCGACGATCTTCATGCCGCTGAAACCCTGGAGCGAGCGCAAACAGACCGCCCAGGAGCTGGTGCAGGAAGTGAGCGGCAAAGGCTTCATGCTTTCCGACGGCCTCGCCTTCGGCATCAATCCGCCCTCGATCCGCGGGCTGGGCTCTACCGGCGGCTTCGAGCTTTACGTACGCGGCCGCGACGACCCCGATACCCAGCGCCTCGCCCAGGTGACCAACGACTTCGTCACGGAACTCGGTAAGGATCCCGTGCTCGAATCGCTGCGCAGTCTCTACCGCCCCACCGTGCCTCAACTGCGCGTCGACGTCGATCGCGAGAAGGCGCTGGCGCTGGGCATACCCGTAAGCGACGTCTTCTCCACACTGCAGGCCCAGATGGGATCGCTGTACGTCAACGACTTCAACAAGGCCGGACGGACCTATCGCGTCACCATCCAGGCCGACGCGCAGTACCGCTCCAAGCCGGAGGACCTCGGTAATATCTACGTGCGCTCGACCACCACCGGCGCCATGGTCCCGCTCAAGGCCCTGATCCGGGTGGAAAGCATCATCGGCCCCGAACTGCTCGAACGCTACAACGGTTACATCGCCGCCAAGGTGATCGGCAACTCCAAGCACGGCTACAGCTCGGGCGAGGCCATCAAGGCGGTCGAGCGCGTCGCCGCGCGCACCCTGCCCAAGGGCTACGACATCGCCTGGACCGGGCAGGCCTTCCAGGAGAAGCGCACCGGCACCGCCTCGGTGTTCGCCTTCGGCTTCGCGCTCATCATGGTGTACCTGATCCTGTCGGCGCTCTACGAACGCTGGGGCGTACCCCTTTCCGTGCTGCTCGCCGTACCCTTCGCGGTGCTCGGCGCGCTCGGCTTCGTCTTTCTGCGCGGGATGGAAAACAACATCTACTTCCAGATCGGTCTCGTGGTGCTGATCGGCCTCGCGGCGAAGAACGCGATCCTGATCGCGGAATTCGCCATGCAGGGCATGAGCGAGGGCAAGAAGGCGGTGGAGGCCGCGGTGGAGGCGGCGCGACTGCGCTTCCGGCCCATCGTCATGACCTCGCTCGCCTTCGTGTTCGGCGTGGTGCCCCTGGTGCTCGCCACCGGCGCCGGCGCCGCGGCCCGGCAGTCCATGGGCTCGGGCGTGTTCGGCGGTATGATCGTCGCGACCTTCGTCGCGCCGATCTTCGTCCCGCTGTTCTTCACCCTGCTCGCGCGCAAGCCGCGCCCGGTGCATACCCACGAGCATCACGAAACGCCGCATCCGGTGCCGCCGCAGGAGGGCCTGTCATGACCGCCCGCACCATCGCCACCCACCTGACCCTGCTCGCGGCGCTCGCGGGCTGCGCGGTAGGACCCGACTATCACCGGCCGGAGATCGCCCTGCCCGCCGGCTATCCCGACGCGAACGCGGCGGACACCGCCGAAGCGACGATCGCGGCCGACTGGTGGACCCTGTACGGCGACGCCGGACTCGACCGTCTGGTCGATCAGGCCCTGCAGAACAACGCGGACCTGCGCCGGGCCGTGGCGCAGATCGACGAGGCCGAAGCGGTGCTGTCCGAGGCCCGGGCGACGCTGTTTCCCGAGATCGATCTCGGCCTCGCCAGCAGCCGCTCGCGGTCCAGCACCCTGAACGCCCAACCGCTCGCCGCCGGCGTCTCGCCCATTTCCAATTCGCACCGGCTCGCGCTGTCCACTTCCTTCGAGCTCGACCTGTGGGGCCGGCTGCGGCGCGCCTCCGAAGCGGCCCGCGCGCAGTTGCTCGGCACCCGTTACGGCCGCGACGTCACCGCCCTGACCCTCGCCGGGGCCACGGCGCAGGCCTACTTCCTGCTCCGTTCGCTCGACGCGCAGATCACGGTTACGGAACAGACGCTGGCCGCCCGCGAGGAGTCGCTGGAAGTGGCGCGCAGCCGTGCCTCCGGCGGGCTCGCCTCCGAGCTCGATGTCTACCAGGCCGAGACCGGGCGCGCCGACGCGGCCGTGCAATTGCACGAACTGCAGCGCCAGCGCGCGCTGGTCGAACACCAGCTCGGCGTTCTGACCGGCGCACCCGACCTGACCCTCGCGCCCGGCGACCTGATGCAACTGCCGTTGCCGGCGGAACCGCCCGCGGGACTGCCTTCCACCCTGCTCGAGCGCCGCCCCGACGTGCAGCGGGCAGAACAGGCCCTGATCGCGGCCAACGCCCGCATCGGCGTGGCCAAGGCGGCGCAGTTCCCCACCTTCTCCCTGACCGGTTCCTACGGCGGCCAGAGCGAGGAGTTCGGCGACCTGCTGAAATCGGGCGCCCGCATCTGGTCGATCGGGCTCGGCGCCACGATGCCGATCCTCGACGCCGGGCGCTACTCCGCGCGCACGCGCCAGGCGGAGGCGGTACAGCGCCAGGCCCTGGCGGATTACCAGCAGGCCGTCGAGACCGCCTTCCGCGAAGTGGCCGACGCGCTCAGCAACGCGCAATCGACCCGCGCCGCCGCGGAAGACCAGGAAAAACGCGTGAGCGCGGCGCGCAACGCCCTGCGTCTGTCCCGGAAACGTTACGAGGCGGGCTATTCCGGCTACCTCGAGGTGCTCGACGCCCAACGCACGGCCAATGCCGCGGAGCAGGCCCTGATCCAGCACCGGCAGGCCCAGCTCGCCTACAGCGTCGACCTGTTCAAGGCGCTGGGGGGCGGCTGGTCACCCGCGGAGGATGCGTCGGCGGCGCGCTGACGGTCATCATGGTACGCAGGACGAAGGCGGAAACCGCGCAAACCCGGCAGGAGATCATCGCCGCGGCGCGGCGGGTATTCGCCGAACACGGGGTCAGCCACAGCTCCCTCGCCGATATCGCCAAGGAGGCGGGCGTGACCCGCGGCGCCATCTACTGGCACTTCAAGAACAAGCCGGACCTGTTCTTCGCCATGATGGAGCAGGTGTCCGTGCCGCTGGTCCACATCATCGACGAGAACCTTCCGGTACAGAACCCCGGCGACCCGCTGCGCGGCATCCAGTCCAGCATGGTCGAAATCCTGCGCCTGCTCAGGGAGGACGAGGTCGCACGCACCACCTTCGAGATCGTCAACTCGAAGTGCGAATACGTCAACGAATTCTCCCGGCTCGACAGCCGCGTCACACGGACCGGCTGCGCCTACATCCAGAAGCTCACCGGCGCCTACGGGGACGCGCACCGCAAGGGGCTGCTGCGCCCGGGCGCCGATCCGGAACAATACGCCCTCGACAGCTACCTGTTCATGAAGGGGCTGATCAATCTCTGGCTCGCCGACATCGAAGGCTCCATCATTCGCGACAAGGCCGAGGCGCTGATCGAATCCCACATCTCGATGCGCTACACCTCCGCCTAGCCGCGCGCACCGGCGGCGGCTTGATCGGGCCGCGCGAATGCGCGAGAATTCGTGCCTGCCCGACGGCGGCCGCCGCCGTCGCCATCGCTTCGCGCCCATCCCCGACCGGTGGCCGCATCGGGCGCACATCCGTGCCGGTCGATCAGGGATCCGATTCGTCCACATGCTCTCCTTCTTCGAAAGACTGATCAACCCGTTCCCGCCGCAGGAGCCCGCGACGCCGCCGCGGGGCCTGTTCGCCTTCTGCCGACACTATTCGCGCGGCATCGAACCCCATCTGGTGATCATGGCGGTGCTGACCGGCCTGATCGCGATCCTCGAAGTCTCGCTGTTCGACTATCTCGGCCGCCTGGTCGACTGGCTGACGCATACCGACCGGGCCGACCTCTTCGGCGCCGGCAGCGGTTTCCTGTGGACGGCGTTCGCCGTGCTGATCGCGCTGCCCGTCGCAGTGCTGCTGCACTCGTTGATCATCCATCAGGCCCTGCTCGGCAACTACCCGATGATCATTCGCTGGAAGATACATCGCTACCTGCTGGGGCAGAGTCTGGCGTTCTTCCAGAACGACTTCGCCGGCCGCATCTCGACCAAGGTGATGCAGACCTCGCTCGCCGTGCGCGAGACGGTGCTGAAACTGCTCGACGTGATCCTCTACGTGGTAGTCTACTTCGGCGGCGTGCTGGTCATCGCCGCCGGCTCCGACAGGCGCCTGGTCGTACCCCTGCTGGTCTGGGTCGCGCTTTATATCCTGACCCTGCGTTTCTTCATCCCCCGCCTGGCCGCGGTCTCGGCGCGCCAGGCCGACGCGCGTTCGGCCATGGTCGGCCGCGTGGTCGACTCCTACACCAACATCGCCACGGTCAAGCTGTTCTCGCACTCCAGCCGCGAGGCCGACTACGCCCGCGAGGGCATGGACGACTTTCTGCAGACCGTCTATCCGCAGATGCGCCTCGTCACCGGTCTGGTGATGGCGGTATGGATCAACAACGTGCTGCTCATCCTGGCCACCGGCGCGCTGTCGATCTGGCTGTGGATGCAGGACGCCATCACGGCCGGCGCGATCACCGCCGCGATCGCGCTCGTGCTGCGGCTGAACGGCATGTCGCAATGGATCATGTGGGAGATGTCCGCCCTGTTCGAGAACATCGGCACGGTGGAGGACGGCATCTCCACCATCGCCCGGCCGCGTGAGGTGCTCGACCGGCCGCAGGCCGCGCCGCTCGCGGTCACGCGGGGCCGCATCGAATTCGATCATCTGCGCTTCCATTACGGCAAGGGCGGCGGCGTCATCGACGACTTCTCGCTGACCATCGAGCCCGGCGAGAAGATCGGGCTGGTCGGCCGTTCCGGCGCGGGAAAATCGACCCTGGTACACCTGCTGCTGCGCTTCCACGACCTCGAGGCCGGCCGCATCCTGATCGACGGGCAGGACATCGCGGAGATCACGCAGGAAAGCCTGCGCGCGCAGATCGGGCTCGTGACCCAGGACACTTCGCTTCTGCATCGCTCGGTGCGCGACAATATCCTGTACGGACGACCCGACGCCACGGAATCCGACCTCGTCGCGGCGGCGCGCCAGGCACGGGCGCACGATTTCATCGACCAGTTGCAGGACGCCCGGGGACGCCGCGGTTACGACGCCCACGTCGGAGAACGCGGCGTCAAGCTGTCCGGCGGCCAGCGCCAACGTATCGCCATCGCGCGCGTCCTGCTGAAGGACGCGCCGATCCTGATCCTCGACGAGGCCACCTCCGCGCTCGATTCCGAGATCGAGACCGCGATCCAGGAAAACCTCTACCGGCTCATGCGCGACAAGACCGTCATCGCCATCGCGCATCGGCTATCCACCATCGCCATGATGGACCGCCTCATCGTGCTGGATCGGGGCCACATCCTCGAAGAAGGTACCCACGCCGAGCTGATCGCCCGCGACGGCCTCTACGCCCAGCTCTGGGCCCACCAGTCCGGCGGTTTCCTCGGCGGAGACACCGGCTGAAGCCCGCGGCGCTCCCCGCGCCTGAAAAACCCCCTATCCACAGCCCTGAATCAGGGCAGGGATGCGATCCTCGGCCTGCCAGGGCACACCGACCTCGGACATATACCGAGGCCGATCCGGCCCCGGTGCCCGGAGTGCATCCGGCCGTGCAATACACTATAATCGCGCCCATTTCGCCACCGCGCCGACGGCAACCCGGACCGCCGGTCAGCGCGCAACGAGGGGGACCCCCGGAGTGAACGACAGCTCGATCGTCAACTATTACGAAAAGCTCGTGTTCGACCACATCCAGGCGACGCTGGTCGACACCCGCAAGATCGGTACCCTGGACGCCATCCTGGACATCGCATGTCTGGCCCTGAACCGTCTACCCTCCCGCTATATCCGCCACCGGATAGACGCGGCGTTCTACATGACGGACCATGAGCGACAAAAGATGCAGGGCGACGTCGATGTCGCGGTCCGGCAGGCCTACGAATTCGTCCTGGCGAATCCCCGCTAACCCGCCCGCGGCGGAAAACCCGGGACAGATTCGTTTACCGCCTCGACAAGGGGGCAGATTTACAAATCTGTCCCCGATCCAAGAACTGAACCCGTCACTCCGCGAAAACCCGGGACAGATCCACTTAATTCATGTAGCGTAATGGGCCTATGAAAAATAAATCTGTCCCGGGTTTTCCATGATCCGATTCCTGACCTTCTGGGGCGTCAACACGCTGCTGCTGTGGGCGGCGGCGGAACTGTTCGCCAGCGTCCGCTACTCCGGCCTCGGCGCGCTGCTCATCGCCGGCCTGCTGTTCGGCATTGCGCACGCGGTGATCAAGCCGATCCTGGTCGTCCTCACCCTGCCCGTCACGATCCTGACCCTGGGCCTGTTCCTGCTGATCATCAACGCCCTGATCCTGCTGCTGGTCGCCTTCGTCGTCCCCGGCTTCGATGTCGCCGGCTTCTGGCCGGCGGTGGGCGTGGCGCTGTTCATCTCGGTGCTGAGTCTGGTGCTGAATATGCTGTTCGGGTTGCAGCGCCGTTGACGATAAAAACCGGGACGGGCTTATTTCGCGGTATGACGCCGTACTCCCGTCACGGTTCTCCAATCATTGCTCGCTGACCGTCGCATCGGTCACGTCACTCAGAAAATAAATCTTTCCGGATTATGAGCTGCACGAGAGCATGGAACATCCCGCCTTGTGGCGCGCCCAATCGGGTCGTTTGGCGCTGAAATCGTCGCAACCAGGCTGTTCCTCATAAGGGCGTCTGAGCACCTCAAGCAATGCTTGGACGCGGCTCGGATCGCCCCGTTCGGCCAGATCGATCGCCTCTTGCGCGAGATAGTTGCGCAGCACATAACGCGGATTGACCCGATCCATCCGCGCCATTCTCTCCTGGGGCGGTTCGCCGTCCCTCCGCAGGCGCATGACGTAACGCTTCAACCAATCGTCGATCGAAGCGGAATATTGCCCGTAGAGATCTTCGCGGTAGAACGCCTCCTGCAAGACCTGCGGCTTTGGCTCATTGACGTCGATCCGCGCGAGGCTGCGAAAGAATTCAGTCATGTCGACCTCGGCGTACTGCATCAGATCGAACGCATCGCCGACCAGTTTGGCGTCTTCGTCCTCCCATGCGCGCAGACCGAATTTTCCGGCGAATACCCGGCCGATCTCCGCGTTATAGATGTTGTCGTAGCGTTCCAGGCCGGCCTCCAATTCTTCCTTGTCCGGGGACAGGACCGCCACGGCCTGGGCCAGCTTCCCCAGGTTCCAGCGCGCGATCTCCGGCTGGCGGCCGAAACAATAGCGCCGGCCGGAGGCATCCGTGGTATTGGGCGTCCAGCCCGGATCGAAGTTGTCGATCCAACCGTACGGACCATAATCAATGGTCAACCCGAGGATCGACATGTTATCGGTGTTCATCACGCCATGGACAAAGCCGACGCGCATCCAGTGCGCGACCATCCGCGCCGTGCGCTCGCAGATCTCCCCGAACCAGCGGGCAATACGTTGCTCCGGGCTCGCCTGCAAGTTGGGGAAATCGCGCGCGATAGTGAAGTTCACCAGTTGCGCGAGCAGCGCGTGCTCCCCACGCGCTGCCGGCAGCTCGAAATGGCCGAAGCGGGTGAACGAGGGCGCCACGCGGCAGACGATCGCACCGGGCTCGGCCCTCGGGTTGCCATTGTAGAACATGTCGCGCATGACGGATTCACCGGTGCCCACCAGGCTCAGGGCGCGGGTGGTCGGCACGCCGAGGTGATGCATCGCCTCGCTGCAGAGAAATTCTCGGATCGACGAGCGCAGCACCGCACGCCCGTCGGCTCGGCGCGAATATGGCGTCGGCCCCGCCCCCTTGAGCTGCAGCTCCCAGCGCTGTCCCGCGCGGTTTATCACCTCGCCCAGGCATATCACGCGGCCATCCCCCAGTTGGCCCGCCCACTGCCCGAACTGATGGCCGCCGTAGCAGGTGGCGTAGGTCTCCATGCCCGACAGCAAGCGATTGCCGGCCAGCGCCTCCACCATCGCGGGCGATGTGATTACATCCATATCGAGATCGAGACTGGCGGCCATTTCGCTGGAATAGGCGAGCAGGCGGGGCGAGGCCACCGGCGTAGGCGCCACCGGCGACCAGCAGGCGCCGGTCACTTGGCGCCGCTGGTTGCGCGAGTCGGGATCGCCCGGCAGCTCGCGCAGGAAACGATTATCGAATATCCATGGAGACATGACAGCACTCAAGCGCGAGGGGAATGTTGCATCATAAGGCAAGGTTCATGGCGACCATGAAGGTCCAGCCGCAGTCACCTCGATATATTCTATAGTATCGACACGGGGATTGTTATCAAGGAAGACTGTATATGTCATTCCCGCACAGCGGGAATGACATATTTAATCAGTAGAGCTTTCTGACGAATGTCGTGATCCCCTGCGGCACAAGAACCGTGCTACTCTACGGAGCCCGTTTCGATGCAGTAATTGCGGTCAGGATAGCGGTGAGGATACTGTTAGGCGCCGGCGGACATCCTGGCACGGCGACATCGACGGGAATGATGTTGGAGACCCGGCCGCGGCAGGCGTAGCTCTCGCCGAAGACGCCGCCGGTGCAGCCGCAGTCGCCGAGGGCGACGACGAGCTTGGGATCGGGTGTCGCGTCGTAGACGCGGCGCAGCGCGACTTCCATGTGGGCGGAGACGGGGCCAGTGACCAGCAGCAGGTCGGCGTGGCGCGGGCTGGCGACGAAGCGGATGCCGAGCCCTTCCAGGTTGTAGATCGGGTTGTGGAGGGCGTGGATCTCCAGCTCGCAGCCGTTGCAGGAGCCGGCGTCGATGTGACGGATGCACAGGGCGCGCCCCATGACCTCCCGGATGCCCGCCTGCAGTTCCTCGCGCACGCGCAGGGCGTCGTCCGGCGACGGCGGCGGCTCCGTCGCGATGCCGATGCGTTGGATCTGGCGCAGCGTCTTCCACATGGCTCAGGCGTTCCGCGTCACAGAGTCATTCCGCGTGGGCACGCAAGACGTGCCCACTCTATCAGGCAGGGTCGTAGCGTGGGCACGGGATTCGTGCCCACGCGGTATCGTTGCCCTGTGAATCTCGATATGAATCCTCCACATGGTCAGAGGTCGTGCCCGCTGTAGGCGAGGTTGAAGGATTTGTTGATGAGCGGGAAGTCCGGCACGATGTTGCCGATCGCGGCGTGTTCCAGCACCGGCCAGTTCTGCCACGAGGGGTCGTGCGGATGGCAGCGCCCGATCGCGCCGGCGGCGCCGGCCTCGAGCGCGACGAACACCGGGCCGCGCCAACCCTCGACCAGACCGATCCCGAAAGCGCCCTCCGCCGGCGTCTCCACCGAGACCCGCACCGGACCGTCCGGAAGATGCGCGAGGATTTCCCCGAGCAGACGGCACGATTCGACGAACTCGTCGAAACGCACCGCCACGCGCGCGGCCACGTCGCCTTCCCCGCGCACGACCATGCGCGGCCGCAATTCAGTGTAGGGTTCGCAGGGCAGATCGCAGCGCAGGTCGAAGGCCTGCCCGCTCGCGCGCCCGGCAAGCCCCGTGAGCCCGAGCCGCGCCGCGAGCTCGGGCAGGACGGTCCCCGCGCCGTTGAAGCGATCGCGCACGCCGGCGTGCTCGTCGTAGATCTCGCGCAACCGGACCACCTCGCGCTGGATATCTTCTGCACAGGCGCCGAGCGCGCGCAGCGCCTCCGGCGCCGGATCGACCCCGACGCCGCCCGGCACGACGAAGTCGAACAGGTAACGCTGCCCCAGCGCATGTTCGGTCGCACGCAGCAACTGCTCCTTCAGGCGCGAGAACTGCGCGAGCCCGAAGGCGAAGCCGGCGTCGTTGCCCAGCGCGCCGAGGTCGCCGAGGTGGTTCGCCATGCGCTCCAGTTCCAGGCCGAGCGCGCGCAGCCAGACGGCGCGCGGCGGGACCTCCGTCCCGGCCATGCCTTCCAGCGCCTGGCAATAGGCCCAGGAGTACGCGACGGCCGAGTCGCCCGACACGCGCGCCGCGAGGCGGTGTCCGTCGAGCAGCGCCATCGACTGGAATCGCCGCTCGATGCCCTTGTGCGCATAACCCAGGCGTTCCTCCAGGCGCAGGATCTTTTCGCCGACGACCGAGAAACGGAAATGGCCCGGCTCGATGACGCCGGCATGCACCGGCCCGACCGGGATCTCGTGCACGCCCTCGCCCTCGACGCGCACGAACGGGTAGACCTCGACCGCCGTCCCGTCCGCCGCCGCGGGCCCGCCCTGCGCCACCAGCGGATGATAGTCCGCCGGCCACGCCGCGTGGCGCAACCACGGGCGGGTATCCGTATCCGTCGAACGCGGACCGGACAGGTCGGCCACGGCACGCTGCAGGCGGTTCGCGCAGGGAAAGAGGTCCTCGATCCCCGGATAGGTCTCCGCCCCGGCCGCCAGCGGCAGGGAGAGCACCAGCACGCCCGGCCCGGTGGCGAAGGCGGCGCGCAGCGTCCGCCCGCCTCCCGCCGCCCATAGCGTGATCGACCGCCCGCCGGCCGCCGCCACCGCCCGCGCCGCCTCGCGCCAGGCGTCCGCGTCCACGGTGAGCGCGCGTGCGCGCGGGGCCCCGGGCAGCGGCGTCGCCTCGTTGAGCCAGCGGCGCAGCGGCACGTCACCCTCCCCCGATCAATTGCGCGGCCGCGCGGTACCAGTCCGCGAGGTACGGCGGGATGAACACGCCGAGCATCAGCACCAGCGCGAGGTGGGTGAACACCGGCAGCAGCGCCGGCGGGTGCGGCAGGCGCTTCGCCGTGGTCTCGCCGAACACCATCGGCTGCACGCGCCCGAAGATCGCCGCGAAGGCGACGCCGAGCGCGAGCAGCAGGATCGGCGTCGCCCACGGCTGCTGTTTCATCGCCGTGGTGAGGATGAGGAATTCGCTGGCGAACACCCCGAACGGCGGCAGGCCGAGGATCGCGAGCGTGCCCAGCATGAGACCCCAGCCGACGGTCGGGCTCAGGGTGATGAGGCCGCGGATGTCGTCCATGAGCTGCGAGCCGGCCTTCTGCGCGGCGTGGCCGACGGCGAAGAAGATCGCCGACTTGGTGAGCGAGTGCACCGTCATATGCAGCAGTGCGGCGAAGTTCGCCACCGGCCCGCCCATGCCGAAGGCGAAGGCGACGATGCCCATGTGTTCGATGGACGAATACGCGAACAGGCGCTTGATATCGCGCTGCCGCCACAGCAGGAAGGCGGCCAGCACCACCGACAGCAGGCCGAAGCCCATCAGGATCCGGCCGGGCAGGTCGGTCTGCAGCGAGCCCTCCACCAGCACCTTGCAGCGCACCACGGCGTAGATCGCGACGTTGAGCAGCAGGCCGGAGAGCACCGCCGAGATCGGCGTCGGACCCTCGGCGTGCGCGTCGGGCAGCCAGTTGTGCAACGGCGCCAGCCCAACCTTGGTGCCATAGCCGACCAGCAGGAACACGAAGGCGAGCCCCAGCACCGTCGGCTCCAGCTCGCCCTTCACCGCGTCGAGATGGGTCCACAGCAGCGCGTTGACGCCCTCCGCGCCCAGCACCTTCTCGGCGGCGAAGTACAGCAGGATGGTACCGAACAGCGCCTGCGCGATGCCGACGCCGCACAGGATGAAATACTTCCAGCCCGCCTCCAGGCTAGCGGGCGTGCGGTACAGCGTCACCAGCAGCACGGTGGACAGCGTCGCCGCCTCCATCGCCACCCACAGCAGGCCCATGTTGTTGGTGGTGAGCGCGACCAGCATGGTCGCCATGAATAACTGGTACATGCTGTGGTAGAGGCGCAGGCGCCGCGCCGACACCCGCCCGTGCTCCAGCTCGACGCGCATATAGGGACGGGAAAAGATCGCGGTGGTGAAACCGACGAAGGCGGTCAGCGTCACCAGGAAGACGTTGAACGGGTCGATGAAGAACTGCTCGTTCGCGAACGTCAGGCTGCCCTCGCCGATCACGCGCGCGGTCAAGGCGCAGGCGGCCGCGAAGGTCAGGCCGCTGAAGGCGATGTTCGCCTGCGGCGTCCAGCTCCGCTCGCGCAGCAGGGTGAACGCCAGGGCCCCCAGGAGCGGTGCGCCGAGCAGGACGATAAATTCCACGCTAGCGGTCCTCATCCTTGAGCGACTCGAGGTTGTTCAGGTCCAGGCTGTCGAACTGCTCGCGGATCTGGAAGAAGAACACCCCGAGCACCAGCATCGCGACCAGCACGTCGAGCGCGATGCCGAGCTCGACGATCATCGGCATGCCGTAGGTCGCGCTCATGGCGCCGAAGAACAACCCGTTCTCCATCGACAGGAAGCCGACCACCTGCGACATCGCCTTGCGGCGCGTGATCATGGTGAGGAAGGCCAGCAGGATCACCGCCACCGCGATACCGATGGCGCTGCGCGTCGCGGTGCTCGCCAGCGCGGTGATCGGCTGCGCGAGGCCGAAGGCGAACACCACGATGAGCAGCCCGACCAGCATGGTGCCGACGATATTCAGCATCGGCTCGGTGTCCCAGTACACCTCCAGGCGCCGAATCAGGCGGTGCAGCAGCCAGGGCAGCAGGATCACCTTGAGCAGCAGGGTGAGCGCCGCCGAGACGTAGAGCTGGCCGTCGCCGGTGCGCCAGGCGAGCAACGCCGTCGCCAGGGACAGCACGGCGCCCTGCAGCGCGAACAGGTTCACCAGCCGCACGATGCGCCGTTGCGCCAGCATGGCGAAGGACAGCAGCAGCAGCAGCGCCGCCAGGGCGTTGAGGATCTGCAGGTCGAGCGTCAGACCGTCCATCTCAGGCCGCCCTCAGCAGCAGGTGGACCAGCAGGCCGAGCACGGCGAGCAGGAACGCGGTGGCGAGGAACTCCGGCGCGCGGAACACGCGCAGCTTGGCCGACACGGTCTCGACCAGCGCGAGCCCGGCGCCCGCGAGCGCCAGCTTCAGCGCCAGCAGCGGGACGGAGGCGAGCAGCGCGAGCGGCCCCGCCCCCATGTTCACCCCCCAGGGGATGAACAGCGCGAAGCCGATGCCGGCGTAGTTGAACAGCTTCAGCGCCGCCGCCCATTCCATCAGCGCCAGGTGGCGGGCGGAATATTCCAGCAGCATCGCCTCGTGGATCATGGTCAGCTCGAGATGGGTCGCCGGGTTGTCCACCGGGATGCGCGCGTTCTCGGCCAGCAACACCATGGTGAAGGCGACCGCCGTGAAGGCCAGGCTCGGATAGAGGCCGAGCTCCTGCAGCGCCAGCCGTTCGGAGATCGCCGGCAGCGTGGTCGTCGCTGTGATGAGCGAGGCGACGAAGATCACCATCAGCAGGGCCGGCTCGGCCAGGAAGCCGATCATCATCTCGCGGCGCGCGCCTAGCGTGCCGAAGGCCGTACCCACGTCCATCGCCGCCAGCGCCAGGAACACCCGCGCCGTCGCGAACAGCCCGACCAGCACGATCGCGTCGGCGGCGTCGGTGAACGGCAGGCGCGTCCCCATGGACGGGATCACCGCCGCGGCCGTCACCATGGTGCCGAACACGACGTAGGGCGCGGCGCGGAACAGCGGCGAGGCGTTGGTCGCGATCACTGCGTCCTTGTGGAACAGTTTCCGGAGGCCGTAGTACGGCAGCAGCAGGCTGGGGGCGCGGCGGTTCTGCAGCCAGGCGCGGCATTGATTGATCCAGCCGAGGAACAGCGGCGCCGCGGCGAGCGCGACGATGACCTCCAGCGCCTGCGTCAGCCAGTCGAGCAGGCTCACAGCACTATCCCCAGCAGCACCAGCAGGGTGACGAAACCGTACAGCAGATAGACGGAGATCCTGCCCTGCTGCACACGGGCGCAGGCGTCGGCGGCGCGCTGCACCAGCCGGCCGAGCGGCAGATAGCCGCCGCGCCAGATGCGGTCGCCGATGGAGACGCGGTAGCGCGGTGCCTGATCGAACGGCGACGGCAGCTCGCGCTCCATCGCGAAGAACGGCTGGAAGAGGTGGCGGATCGGCTGACCGAAGCCTTCCGCGCTGTCCTGCATACGCGCGTTCTGGCGCAGGAATCCGCAGTCCCACGGCGCGGCGCGGCGCACGCGCCGGTGATAGAACAGGCGCACGCCATAGATCGTCAGCAGCACCACCGCCACGATGGCGATGAGGAAGACCAGCGGCGCGTAGGAGGCCCGGCGCTCCGGCAGCGGCGCCAGCAGCCACCACGGCGCGTCGGAGACCGGCAACCCTTCGAAACCGAGCTGCCGCGCGACCTCCGCCAGGACCGGGATGATCTGGGCCGGCAGCAGCCCCAGCAGCACGCATCCCCCCGCGAGCCAGAGCAGGCCGGCGCGTTCGAACCCACCGGCGTCGTGCGCCCCGGCGAGCTTCGCCTCGCGCGGCTGGCCGAGGAAGACCACGCCGAAGAACTTCACCATCACATAACCGACCAGCGCCGCCGTCAGCACCAGCAGCGCGGCGCCCAGCGGCAGCAGCATGTTGATAAAGGGATGCGGCACCTGATGCGCGAACAGGAAGGACTGCAACAGCAGCCACTCCGACACGAAGCCGTTCAGCGGCGGCAGCCCGGCGATGGCGAGTACGCCGACCAGCGTCGGCCATGCCACCCAGGGCATGCGGTGGATGAGCCCACCCAGGCGGCCGAGGTTGCGCTCGCCGGTCGCATGCAGCACGGCACCGGTGCCGAGGAACAGCAGGCTTTTCATGAAGGCATGGTTGAGCGCGTGATAGAGCACGGCGATGAGCGCGAGCGTCGCCAGCACGGGCATGCCCGAATCGCGGAACACGATGGCCAGCCCGACGCCGGTGAACAGAATGCCGATGTTTTCGATGGAGGAATACGCCAGTAGGCGCTTCATGTCGGTCTGCACGGCGGCGAACACCATGCCGTAGATCGCCGTGAACAGGCCGATCGCCAGCGGCGCCAGCCCCCACCACCAGAGCGGGTCGCCGATCAGGTCGAAGGTCACGCGCAGGATGCCGTACAGCGCGGTCTTGAGCATCTCGCCGCTCATGAGCGCCGACA
>JADLCS010000056.1 GCA_020847075.1 Gammaproteobacteria bacterium | reverse complement strand
GGCGCTCGGCGAGCGCGCGCCGCTCGCGCTGATCCATCCGGCCGCCTCCGGGCGCATGGCGGTGGGCGAGGCGCTGACCAACATCGCCGCCGCGCCGATCCGCGCGCTGGCCGACGTCAAGCTGTCCGCCAACTGGATGGCCGCCGCCGGCTACCCGGGCGAGGACGCCGCCCTGTTCGACACCGTGGCGGCGGTGGCGCTGGAGCTGTGTCCCGCGCTCGGGATCGCGATCCCGGTCGGCAAGGACTCGCTCTCGATGCAGACCCGCTGGAGCGAGCGTGGCGAGGCGCGCGAGATGGCCGCGCCGCTGTCGCTCATCGTCAGCGCCTTCGCGCCGGTGACCGACGCGCGCCGCGCGCTGACGCCCCAGCTCCGGCTCGACGCGGGCGACACCGACCTGATCCTGATCGACCTCGGCAAGGGGCGGAACTGTCTCGGCGCCTCCGCCCTGGCGCAGGTCTACCGCCAGGTCGGTCATCACGGCCCGGACCTCGACGATCCGCAGGCGCTGAAGGCCTTCTTCGCCGCGATCCAGGACCTCAACCGCGAGGGCCTGCTGCTCGCCTATCACGACCGTTCCGACGGCGGCCTGTTCGCCACCGTGTGCGAGATGGCCTTCGCCGCCCATGCCGGCGTCGGCATCGAACTGGACGCGCTCGGCGACGACCCGATCGCGGCGTTGTTCAGCGAGGAGCTGGGTGCGGTGATCCAGGTCCGGCACAGCGACACCGACGCGGTGCTGGACTGGCTGCACGGGGCCGGCCTCGGTCACCACAGCCACGTCATCGGCACCCTCGGCGAGGAGGACCGCATCGTCTTCACGCACGGCGGGCGCGAGGTGCTGGCGGACAGCCGCGTCGACCTGCAGCGCGCCTGGTCGGAGACCAGTTGGCGCATGCAGTCGCTGCGCGACGATCCCGTCGCCGCGCAGGAGGAATACGATCGTCTGCTCGACCGCGGCGATCCGGGCCTGAACGCGCGACTCGGCTTCGATCCGGAAGAAAACATCGCCGCGCCGTACATCCGCTCCGGGGCGCGCCCGCGCGTCGCCATCCTGCGCGAACAGGGCGTGAACGGCCAGGTCGAGATGGCCGCCGCCTTCGACCGCGCCGGCTTCGACGGCTTCGACGTCCACATGAGCGACATCCTGTCCGGCCGGACCCGACTCGCCGGTTTCCAGGGCCTGGCCGCCTGCGGCGGGTTTTCCTACGGCGATGTGCTCGGCGCGGGCGGCGGCTGGGCCAAGGCGATCCTGTTCAACGCCCGCGCACGCGACGAGTTCGCCGCGTTCTTCGCCCGCCCGGATTCCTTCGGTCTCGGGGTATGCAACGGCTGCCAGATGATGTCCCAGCTCCACGAGCTGATCCCGGGCGCCGAGCTGTGGCCGCGCTTCGTCCGCAACGCCTCCGAGCAGTTCGAGGCGCGCCTCGCGCTGGTCGAGGTGCTGCCCTCGCCCTCGCTGTTCTTCGCCGGCATGGCCGGCTCGCGCCTGCCCATCGCGGTCGCCCACGGCGAGGGGCGGGTGGAATTCCGCGACGGGCAGACCGAGGCGGCCGTGCGCAAGGCGGGCCTCGTCCCGCTGCGCTACGTCGAGAACCGGGGCGAGGCGGCCGCGCGCTATCCGGCGAATCCCAACGGTTCGCCCGGGGGGCTCACCGGTTTCACCACGCGCGACGGGCGTTTCACCATCCTGATGCCGCACCCGGAGCGCGTGTTCCGCGCCGTCCAGCATTCCTGGCGGCCGCGCGAATGGGGCGAGGACGGCCCCTGGCTGCGCCTGTTCCGCAACGCGCGCGCCTGGCTGGGATAGTCGGAGCGAGGAAATATCGTTAATAAATAACAGGTTGTAAGAATTTTCGGGGCGGGTGGGTTCGGCTATAATAGCCCCCATGCACGTATGGGGACATTCGATCGCCAAGCTCGGCGCCTTGTGCATCCCGCTGGCCGCGGCCTTTGGGCTGGGATGGTGGGGGCAGGGGGCGGCGCGACAGGCGCCCTCCCATGAGGCCTGGAGCGACTACCTGCAGCCGGTGGCGGTGGACGGCGTGTCCGATCTGCAGCGCCTGTTCGCCGAGCTCGACTACCCCTGGCCGCCGCCGCCGGGCCGTTCCGTGCCGCGCATCGCGGTCGATCCGCTGCCCTTCGATTATTCCGAGATCCAGGACGTGCAGACCCGCAAGTCCGTGTTCTTCCGCGCCCTGTTGCCGATGGTGCTGGCCGAGAACGCGCGCATCCTGCAGCAGCGGGAACGGCTCCAGCAGATCCTCCGCCAGGGCATCCCGCCCACGGTGGACAGTCCGCGCGGGCTGTTCCTGCGCGCGCTGATGGAGGAGTACCGCGTGGACGGCGACCCCGCCGACCCCGCCCCGCGTGCGGAGCTGCTGCGCCGGGTGGACATGATCCCGGCCGCGCTGGTGCTGGCGCAGGCCGCCAACGAGAGCGGCTGGGGCACCTCGCGCTTCGCCCGCCAGGGCAACAACCTGTTCGGGGTATGGACCTATCGCGTCGGGACCGGGCTCGTCCCGATCGCCCGTCCCGAGGGCGAGACGCACGCCCTGCGCGTGTTCGGCAGCCTGCGCGATTCCGTGCGCGATTACCTGCACAATCTGAACAGCGGTCACGCTTATGGGGAGCTGCGCGAATTGCGCGCGCAGTTGCGCGCCCAGGGCGGCACGCCCGATTCCCTCGAACTGGCCGGCGGTCTGGCGCGCTATTCCAGCCGGGGCGACGACTACATCGGCGAGATCCAGTCGATCATCCGCGCCAATCACCTGCGCGCCGTCCGCGCCGCCGCGCTGCGCGATCACGGCTTGCGCACGGCGTCGCGGCGCCAGGCTATCGCCGACGCAGCCATAGATGGCTGAACCAGTAATAGCGCTCCGGCGCCGCGGTCGACGGCGCGGTGCAGTTGTAGCGGCTGCGTCCCAGCGGCAGTTCGCCCGTGGCACGGACGGTGAACACCGCGTCGCTGCCGTCCCGCCCCTCCGGTTCGACCGCGATGTCTGTCCCGCCCTGATCGAAGCAGCGCAGCGCGTCCAGACGCGCGTCGCCGTCCGCGGGGTCGGTCGCCACGGTGATCCGCAGGCGCGGCGGCGCGGATCCCGTGACCACCGGATCCCAGGGATCGACGGCGCGCACGGGCAGCGCCAGCGCCGCGGCCTTGCCGCGGAAGCCCGCGGGATCGGCGTAGGCCTCGGCCATCGGGAAGCGCGGCAGCGCGCGCGGGTCCGACCCGCGGCCGAGCGCGCCCGAGTGCTGGCCGAAGGCGGTGTAGCCTAGCCCCCGCACCAGCTCCGCGAGCGGGGCGTCGTATTCGCCGTAGGGGTAGGCGAACAGCATCGGCGCCGCGTCCAGTTCCTCCGCGAGCCTCCGCTGGGCGCGCTCGATATCGGCCCGCACCCGCGCGCGCCACGCGTCGCCGTCCTCGCCCGCGTCGCGCCGCGCCAGAGGATCGTGGCTGGCGGAGTGATTGGCGAAGACGACGCCGTCGCGCCGCAGCTCGCGCATCTGCGTCCAGCTCATGTAGGCGGGCAGCCCGCGGTCGATGGCGTCGGTGGAGACGAATACGGTCAGGGGCCAGCCGCGGCGCTTCAGGCGCGGCCAGGCCTCGGTGTAGACCGAGAGGTAGGCGTCGTCGACGGTGAGGGCGACCGTGCGGTCGGGGATCTCTCCGCCGTCGCGCAGGCGATCGACGATGCGCTGCAGCGGCCACACCCGATAGCCCGCCGCGGCCAGGTGCTCCAGGTGCCGGTCGAACTGTTCGAGGCGGACGCTGGTGGTCGGGTAGGATGACTCGCCGAAACGGTGATACATGAAGACCACGGCATGGACCGGGGCGCCCGCCGCCAGGCCGGTATACAGCAGGGCGAGCAGGCACAGCGCGACGGCCGGCGGCGACGGCCCGCGAAGTCCGGTAAGCGACCCGATCTCCAGGCCGAATCTTGGCGCGCGCGCGGCCGCATCTGATACCATAGCAATCCTTTTAACCCAACATTCACCCAACATCAAAGGTCTAATCCATGAAATCACGCCTGGTTTTCGTATTGACGGCGATGCTGCTGGCCGGCCCGGCCCTCGCCGCGGACGATCTGTCCAAGGGCAGCGACAAGCAGAAGTTCAGCTATGCCGTCGGTTTCCAGATCACCCAGGACCTGCGCCACCAGGGGCTGGAGCTCGATGCCGACGCCTTCGCCCAGGCCGCGCGCGACGTGCTCTCGAATCAGCCGCTGAAGCTGACCGAGGAGCAGATGCAGGGCGCGATCGAGAAGTTCCAGCAGCAGGCGGCGGCGGAACAGGCGGCCAAGGCCGAGAAGACCCTCAAGACCGGACAGGCCTTCCTCGCCGAGAACAAGGCCAAGAAGGGCGTGGTGACGCGTCCGAGCGGCCTGCAGTACCAGGTGATCAAGGACGGCGGCGGCAAGAACCCGGCCGCGACCGACACGGTGGAAGTGAACTACCGCGGCACGCTGATCGACGGCACCGAGTTCGACAGCTCCTACAAGCGCGGCGAGACCGCCACCTTCCCGGTCAACCAGGTCATCCAGGGCTGGCAGGAAGTGCTGCCGCTGATGAAGGTGGGTTCGCACTGGAAGGTGTTCATCCCCTCCGACCTGGCCTACGGCGAACGCGGCGCGGGCGGGCTGATCGGTCCGAACGAGACGCTGGTATTCGATATCGAACTGCTGGCGATCAAGTAACGCAACCGATGTCCGCCGCACGCCGCCGGGGCGACAGCCCCGGCGGCGTGTCGCTTCCGGTCCCGGCCGGCCGCCCTTTTGTGTCACCGGGCCGAACTTGCTAAACTGCCTCGTTTCCCGGAGTTCCTCATGTCTGCCTCGACGGAAACGGCGCGTCGCCGTACCTTTGCCATCATCTCGCACCCGGACGCGGGCAAGACCACGCTGACCGAGAAGCTGCTGCTGTTCGGCGGCGCGATCCAGCTCGCCGGCGCGGTGAAGGGGCGCAAGGCCAGCCGGCACGCCACCTCGGACTGGATGGAGCTGGAGAAGCAGCGCGGCATCTCGGTGACGACCTCGGTGCTGCAGTTCCCCTACCGCGATGTGATCGTCAACCTGCTCGACACGCCCGGCCACGCCGACTTCTCCGAGGACACCTACCGCACGCTGACCGCGGTCGACTCCGCGCTGATGGTGATCGACAGCGGCAAGGGTGTGGAGGAGCGCACCATCAAGCTGATGGAGGTGTGCCGCTTGCGCGACACGCCCATCATCACCTTCATCAACAAGCTCGATCGCGACGGCCGCCCGCCGGTGGAGCTGATCGACGAGATCGAGTCGGTGCTGAAGATCGCGTGCGCCCCGGTGAGCTGGCCGATCGGCATGGGCAAGCTGTTCAAGGGCGTGTTCGACCTGCTCAACGACCGCGTGCATCTGTACAGCCCGACCCACGGCGGCCGCATCCAGACCGGCGAGATCATCGAAGGTCTCGACAACCCGCGCCTCGACGAGCTGCTCGGCAGTCAGGCCGCGGAAACGCGCGAGGAGATCGAGCTGGTGCAGGGCGCCTGCCCGCCGTTCGATCTGGCCGCCTACCGGCGCGGCGAGCAGACGCCGGTGTTCTTCGGCTCCGGCGTCAACAACTTCGGCGTGCGCGAGCTGCTGGACGCCTTCGTGGAATGGGCGCCGCCGCCGCAGCCGCGCGCGACGCACACGCGCAACGTCGATCCGGCGGAAGAGAAATTCACCGGCTTCGTGTTCAAGATCCAGGCGAACATGGACCCGGCACACCACGACCGCATCGCCTTCCTGCGCGTCTGCTCGGGCCGTTACGAGAAGGGCATGCGCCTCTTCAACGTGCGCCTGGCGCGCCAGGTACAGATCTCCAACGCCATCACCTTCATGGCGGCCGAACGCGAGCACACCGACGAGGCCTGGCCCGGCGACATCCTCGGCCTGCACAACCACGGCACCATCCAGATCGGAGACGCCTTCACCCAGGGCGAGGCGCTGAAGTTCACCGGCATCCCGGATTTCGCGCCCGAGCTGTTCCGCCGCATCGTGCTGCGCGATCCATTGCGCATGAAGGCGCTCAGCAAAGGCGTGGACCAGCTCTCGGAAGAGGGTGCCATCCGCGTGTTCCGCCCGCTGTTCGGCAACGACATCATCATCGGCGCCGTCGGCGTGCTGCAGTTCGACGTCGTGGCCCACCGCCTCAAGCACGAATACAACGTCGAGTGCAGCTACGAGAACGTGCAGGTCGCGACCGCCCGCTGGGTCCGCTGCGCCGACGACAAGAAACTGGCCGAATTTCGCACCAAGCTCAACGACAACCTCGCCCTCGACAGCGGCGGCGCCCTGGTCTACATCGCGCCGACACGCGTCAATCTCGAACTCACCAAGGAACGCTGGCCGGACGTGGAATTTCTGGCGACGCGGGAACATTGAGAAAGGTACCGACCCCATGAAATATTCCGGTTTACAGGAGTTCATCGCCTACGTGGCGGAGCGCAATCCCGGCCAGCCCGAATATCTGCAGGCGGTGACCGAGGTGATGGAGAGCCTGTGGCCGTTCATCTCGCTGCACCCGCGCTATGCCGAGCACGGCCTGCTCGATCGCCTGATCGAGCCCGAGCGCATCATCCAGTTCCGCGTCGCCTGGGTGGACGACCGGGGCGAGGTCAAGGTCAACCGCGGCTACCGTGTCCAGCACAGTTCCGCCATCGGTCCCTACAAGGGCGGCCTGCGTTTCCATCCCTCGGTGAACCTGTCCATCCTGAAGTTTCTCGCCTTCGAGCAGACCTTCAAGAACGCGTTGACCACGTTGCCCATGGGCGGCGCCAAGGGCGGTTCGGACTTCGATCCCCGGGATCGCAGCCCCGGCGAGATCATGCGTTTCTGCCAGGCCTTCGTCGGCGAGCTGTTCCGCCACGTCGGCGCCGACACCGACGTCCCCGCCGGCGACATCGGCGTGGGGCGGCGCGAGATCGGGTATATGGCCGGCATGATGAAGAAGCTGTCGAATCGCGCCGATTGCGTCTTCACCGGCAAGGGGCTGTCCTTCGGCGGTTCGCTGATCCGTCCGGAGGCCACCGGCTACGGCGCCGTCTACTTCGCCGAAGAGATGCTCGGGCACGCGGGACGCACCCTGCAGGGCCTGCGCGTCTCCGTCTCGGGCTCCGGCAACGTGGCGCAATACGCCGTGGAGAAGGCCATGAACCTGGGCGCGCGCGTGATCACGGTGTCCGATTCCAGCGGCACGGTGCTGGATGAGTCCGGCTTCACGCCGGAGAAACTGGCGGAACTGATGGACGTGAAGAATCATCACTACGGTCGGGTGAGCGACTACGCCCGGCGTGTCGGCGCGCGCTTCCTGCCCGGTGCGCGGCCCTGGGCCATCCCGGTGGACGTGGCCATGCCCTGCGCGACGCAGAACGAGCTGGATGAAGACGATGCCCGCGCGCTGGTCGGCAACGGTGTCGCCTGTGTCGTCGAGGGCGCGAACATGCCGGTCACGGCGGCGGCGGTGAAGGTCTTCGAGCACGCCGGCGTGCTGTTCGCGCCGGGCAAGGCCAGCAACGCCGGCGGCGTCGCCACCTCCGGTCTGGAGATGAGCCAGAACGCCATGCGCCTGTCCTGGCAGCGGGAGGAGGTGGACGCGCGACTGCGGGAGATCATGCACGGCATCCACGCCGCCTGCCTGCAGTACGGTCAGCGCCCGGACGGCGGCATCAGCTATGTCGACGGCGCGAACATCGCCGGCTTCGTCAAGGTCGCGGACGCCATGCTGGCGCAGGGTGTGATCTGAGCGTCCCTTGGGACCATGATGCGGAGGAGATGAAATGACGATTCAATCGACGCCGGCACCGGACTGGCGGGTTGGCCAGTGGTTCAACACCGACCGTCCGCTCGATCTCGCCGGTCTGCGTGGTCGGGTCGTGATGCTGCACGCCTTCCAGATGCTGTGTCCAGGCTGTGTCAGCCATGGCGTGCCGCAGGCCGAGCGCGTGCATCGCCAATATGCGCAGGAGGGCGTGGTCGTCCTCGGCCTGCACACGGTCTTCGAGCATCATGCGGCGATGACCCCGCTGGCGCTCGAGGCCTTTCTGCACGAATACCGCATCACCCATCCCGTCGGCGTGGATGTCACCGTGCCGGGCCGCACCGTGCCTGCGACCATGCAGGCCTACGCCATGCGCGGCACGCCGACCTTGATCCTGATCGACCGCGCCGGCCATATCCGCTTTCATGAATTCGGCCGCCCCGAGGACCTGCGGGTCGGTCTGGCATTGGGGCGTCTGCTCGCCGAACCCTGGCCGGCAACACCGGCGGTTGCATCGCCGGGAGGTAAGGACGGCGCGGCCGGCGGCTGCGACGAGACGGGCTGCGCGCTGCCGGAGTGAGGGCGCGCGCGTCTTCGCGCAACGCATCGTACCGTCTCCCCCGCGAATACGGGGACGGGATTCCGGGCACTCCGCTTTTCAATAGCCCGGAACCACCGGATCCGCGCCCGCGCCCGCGTGGGGGCAGGGTTTGAATCCTGCGGGGATGACGGTCTTCCATTCGCCGGGGCCGGTTCCGGGAGGGATCCCTAGGTATCCCCGTCGAGCAGTTCCGGCGTGGCGGGAGGTGGGTCCTGCGGTATCTCCGATGCCGCCTTGTCCTGGGGTTGATCCTGCGACAGGTAATGGCAGATGCGCCAGATGTGATAGCCGGTGCGATCCAGCCAGCGGAAGGTATCGGTGGCGCGCAGGGCATGGGAGGCGCTGCCGGCGGTGCCGGGGCCCCGCAGGAACTCGTGGCGGATCTGGCGCGACAGCTCGGTCAGCGTCGCGGCGTCGCGGCTGACGGCTTCGAGCCGGTCGGCGGTGCCGCGCCCGGCGAGGCTGTTACGCGCCAGCGCGAGCAGGGCGCGCAGATGTTCCAGCGGCTGGCGATAGACCGGGTCGCCGAGGTCGACGCCGGCCTGGGTGAAGTCGTACAGGTGGGTGCGGAAGCGCAACAGGTGATCGATGGCGTGCAACTGGGCGATCCGCTGCGCGGCCAGTTTCTTGTCGCCGGCCTGCAGGGGAATCCGGCTCACGAAATCGAAGGCGCGATCCAGCGCGTGACGCGCCTGGAGCAGATCCACCTGCGCGGTGTCGGAGGGATCCAGGGACAGTATCCGGTACAGGCGCTCGAACAGCCGATCGGTGATCTGCGTCAGCGTCCGCTGCGAGGCCTCCAGCGCGATCGCCGGGAGGGTCAGCAGGCTGGCGTCCAGGGGCCGGGCCATGTCCTCGCCGCGCTCGGGCAGGAGGCGCTCCACGGCCCGCGCGAAGCGCGGCGTATGCGGCAGGAACAAGAGCACGCCCACCGCGATGAACAGGGTATGGAAGGCGGCGAGGCTGACCGCGCCCGGCGTCAGGCCGGTGTATTCGTGCAGGAGATCGATCAGGAAGGAATACGCCGGCAGCAGCACCATGGCGATCAGGCCGGCGATCAGATTGAACAGGATATAGGCCAGCGCCGTGCGCTTGGCGTAGATGGTCGCGCCGATCGTGACCAGGACCCCCGTCAGGGTGGTGCCGATGGCGGCGCCGATCACCATCGCGGTGGCCTGATCGAAATTGATGGTCTCGGTGTGCAGCGCGGTCAGGGTCGTGGCGATGGCCGCCGTCGAGGACTGCAGGATCGCGGTCAGCGCCAGGCCGATGAGCATGATCGCGACGCGCGCCCAGAACCCGCCCGAGGGCAGGCCGGCCAGGCTGAACATGTCGGCCAGCCCGCGCATGCCTTCCTGCAGCGTGCTCAGGCCGATGAACAGCAGGCCGAAGCCCGCAAGCGCCAGGCCGAGCTCGGCCCAGCGCCCGCGCGTCAGCAGCTTGAGCAGCGCGCCGATGCCGATGAGCGGCAGGGTATAGAAGCCGAGATTGACCTTCAGGCCCAGCCCGGCCACGATCCATCCCGTAGCCGTGTTGCCCAGGCTGGCGCCGATCACGACGCCGATGGCCTGCGCGAAGGTGATCAGGCCGGCGCTGACGAAGCCGATCAGCGTGACCGTGGTGGCGGTGGACGACTGGGCCAGGGCCGTGATGACTGTGCCGGAGACGAACGCCCGGAAGGGGGTGTTCGTGAAGCGGATCAGCGCCCGCTGCAGGCTGCCGCCGGCGAAGGCGACCAGTCCGTTGGACAGCAGCATCATTCCGATCAGGAACATCCCGAGACCGCCCATGAACGGGATGAGGATGTCCAGCACCTGCGGTTTACCTCTGCTGTCGGGGTGACGGCTTATTCTACCGCAGGGTTTTAGGAAAAGGGGTCAGACCCCCTTAGAAAAGGGGGTCTGACCCCTTTCTTATAGGGCGTTCTGCTCCGCGGGGGCCGGGTCCAGCGGTTGCTCCTTCCGCTGCGCGGCACCCGCGTCGCGCAGGGCGGCGAGCGGCAGGTAGATGCTGAACAGGTCCAGGATCACCCAGATCACCGCCATCGCGACGAGATAGTACATATTGCCGGTCAGCACGGCGAGACCGCCCAGGTCGATGACGTCCATGAGATAGAGCAGGTAATAGCCGGCGAGGATCAGCGGCTGCGAGGTCACGCGTTTCTCGCAATGGGGGCAGACCAGGATCTTCCATTTCGCGGCGAAATATTTGTCCCGGGTGGAGAAGACAGGCTGTTTGCAGTTCGGGCAGTTGAATTCGCTCATGGCAACCCCTCGTCGAGGTTCAGTGGATGACGTGGCCGATGTTTCCCGGGCTCACCCCGGCTGCTTCCGTCGCCCCGAGCGATTGACCAGCCAGGTCGTCCATTTGTCGATGTACCCGGTGAGTGCGCAGACGAAGAACAGGATGACGCCGATGACGAGCCCCAGTGCGCATGCCGTTACCATTTCGTTCATGATGTGCCTCCCATGTGATTAGCGAGTGTATCCTGGATCGGAGATTCACGCCCGGCTAGGGCCGGTCTGGTCCTTGCGATGCATCTTCTCGTCATTGCGGATATAGGCGCTCAGCTTGAATTCGCCGAGGATGCCGCCGATGTTCGCGGCCTCGACCGCCAGGATGACGCACAGCGCCCAGTAGTGCAGGTGCAGATGGAAGAAGAGGTCCGCGTGCCATTCCGGGTCGGCGATATAGAGCTGGAGGACGCTCCCGCCGCGGACGATCAGCGGCGGCGCGCAGGCGAGCCACTTCCCGTTCTTCTCGCCGTACAGCTTGGCCACTACGTAGCCGGCGATGAACGGCACCAGAAAGATATCGAGGATCCAGTACGGGGTGAACGTGGCCATGCCCCGGAAATATTCGACCCTTACCCCCAGCAGGAAGTCCCCGCAGAAGACCAGGGCCGAGCCGACGAGGATCACCGTCGTTTCCTTCAGATAGATCTGCTTCATGCTGTCCTCCCGAATCTGGACGCGTCCGACGGTGTTTACATTACGGGACAGTGACCGGTACACTACAGGTACAGTTTTGCGATTGCCTATCGATCCTGTACCGGGCCGCCGACCATGCCAATTGTCAGTCTGGATTCCAACGATTCCCTGCCGCTGATCGACCAGATCGTGAACGGCGTGCGGAAGTTGATCGACGAGCGCGCCATCCGGCCCGGGGCGCGCATGCCCTCGATCCGGAGCTTCGCGCAGGATCACCGCATCAGCCGCTTCACCGTCGTTCAGGCCTACGACCGGCTGGTGGCGATGGGCTGCATGCATTCCCGGCAGGGCTCCGGCTTCTACGTGTCGCCGCGCCCCAGGGCGCAGGAGGCACTGGATGGCACCTGCAAGCCGGACAGTGCGGTGGACGTCGTGTGGCTGCTGCGCAATTCGCTCGAACACCGCGGCAGCCGGACCATGCCCGGCGCGTGGTGGCTGCCCGCGTCCTGGATGGTCGAGACCGGCATCAAGAAGAGCCTGCGCGCGCTGTCCCTGCGCGACGGCGAATTCCTTACCGCCTACGGTACGCCGAGCGGCTACCTGCCGCTGCGGGAACTGCTGCGCCACCGGCTGCTCGACATCGGCATCGGCGTCGATCTGCCGCAGATCCTCCTGACCTCCGGCGTCACCCACGCCATGGACCTGGTCGCGCGCTATTTCATCCGCGCCGGCGACGCCGTGCTGGTCGACGATCCCGGCTACTTCATCCTGTTCGGCGGGCTCAAATCCTTCGGCGCGAAGATCGTCGGCGTGCCGTGGAACGCCGACGGCCCCGATGTCGAGGCGATGGAGGCCCTGATCCATGAGCATCGCCCCAAGCTCTTCTTCACCAACCCCATCCTGCACAACCCGACCGGCGCCACCCGCCGCCAGCCCGTCGCCTATCGCATGCTGCAGCTCGCCGAGAAATACGACCTGATGCTGGTCGAGGACGACATCTACGGCGACTTCCACCCGGGGACCGCGACACGCCTCGCGACGCTGGACCAGTTGAAGCGCGTGATCTACGTCAGCAGCTTCTCGAAGTCGGTCTCGGC
>JADLCS010000055.1 GCA_020847075.1 Gammaproteobacteria bacterium | reverse complement strand
TGCTTGAAGCGCTCGTATTCCTGCAGGCGCCGCACCAGTTCGGCACGCGGGTCGTCCTCGTCCTGGGTCTCGGCCGGCCGCGGCAGCAGCATGCGCGACTTGATCTCCGCCAGCATGGCCGCCATCAGCAGATATTCCGCCGCCAGCTCGAAGCGCATCTCGCGCATCAGCTCGATGTACTCCATGTACTGACGCGTGATCTCGGCGATCGGGATGTCGAGGATCTCGAGGTTGTGGCGCTTGATCAGATACAGCAGCAGGTCGAGCGGACCCTCGAAGGCCTCGAGAAACACCTCCAGCGCGTCCGGCGGGATATACAGGTCGCGCGGCGGCTCGGTCACGGCCTTGCCATGCACCAGCGCGAACGGCATCTCCTGCTGCTGCGGGCGCGACGGCACGGTATCGGGAGCGGGATCCTGACTCATGGCGCTATATGATATCAACTAATCCGAGCGCCTGACGCACTTCCTGCATGGTCTGCCCGGCCACCGTGCGCGCCTTTTCACAGCCTTCCGCAATAATCTTCCGTACCTCCCCGGGATTGCTGGAAAATTTCTCCGCGCGCTCCCGGATCGGGGCGAGCTCCGCCAGCACCCCGTCGATGACGTGCTGCTTGCATTCCAGGCAGCCGATGCCCGCGCTGCGGCAGCCGTCCATGACCCAGGCGCGCGTCGCCTCTCCGGAATAGATCCGATGGAATTCCCACACCGGGCACTTGAGCGGATCCCCGGGGTCGCTGCGGCGCACGCGCGCGGGATCGGTGGGCATGGTGCGCAGCTTCTTCTCCACCGCCTGCGGGTCCTCGCGCAGGCCGATGGTGTTGCCGTAGGACTTGGACATCTTCTGGCCGTCGAGGCCCGGCATCTTCGGGGTCTGGGTCAACAGCGCCTGCGGCTCGGGCAGGATCACCCTGCCCTCTCCCTCCAGATAGCCGAACAGGCGTTCGCGGTCGGGCAGGCCGAGGTTCTGCTGCCGCTCCAGCAGCGCGCGCGCCAGCGCCAGCGCCTCGCGATCGCCTTTTTCCTGATAGTGACGCCTCAGCTCGAGGTACAGGCTCGAATCCTTTTTTCCGATCTTCTTGAGCGCGGCCTCCGCCCTAGCGACGAACTCCGGCTCGCGCCCGTACAGGTGGTTGAAGCGCCGCGCCACCTCGCGCGTCAGTTCGACGTGCGCGACCTGGTCCTCCCCCACCGGCACCAGGCCGGCCCGGTAGATCAGGATGTCGGCGCTCTGCAGCAGGGGATAGCCGAGAAACCCGTAGGTCCCGAGGTCCTTCTCCCTGAGCTTCTCCTGCTGATCCTTGTAGGTCGGCACGCGCTCGAGCCAGCCGAGCGGCGTGATCATGGAGAGCAGCAGGTGCAGCTCGGCGTGCTCCGGCAGGCGCGACTGGATGAACAGCGTGGCGGCCGCGGGATCGATGCCGACGGCGAGCCAGTCGATCACCATCTCCCAGCCGCTGCGCGCGATGACCTCCTTGTTGTCGTACTCGGTGGTGAGCGCGTGCCAGTCCGCCACGAAGAAAAAGCATTCGTATTCGTGCTGCAGCCTGAGCCAGTTCTTCAGCACGCCATGGTAGTGCCCCAGGTGCAGGGCGCCGGTCGGCCGCATCCCGGACAGGACCCGCTGGCTATGCGCTAAGCCGTCGTTCACGCCGCCTCCCCGTTCCGCTCTTTCTTCTCGTTATCGAATACGGCCATCACATGATCGCCTGCAGCACCGATTGAAACAGGCCGGCGGGCAATTGGCCGAGATAGAATAGCACAAGGAAAAACCCCGACATGAGCGGCCACATGATCTTGCCGAGCAGTTGGGTGAAGAACAGCGCGAGGACGATCAGCATCCCGTAGGGTTCGATGCGGCTGTACTGCCAGGCGAGCGGTCCGGGCAGCAGTCCGGCGACGACGCGACCGCCGTCCAGCGGCGGCAACGGCAACAGGTTCAGCACCATGAGGACCGCGTTGATGAAGATCCCGGCCACGCCCATGTAGACCAGGGGCTGGCCCAGCCATGGGCTGGCGCCCATGAGCGCGACGCCCAGCTTCACCGCCAGCAGCCACAGCAGCGCCATGAGCAGGTTCGCGCACGGGCCCGCCAGCGCCACCAGCGCCATGTCCCGCTTGGGGTGGCGCAGGTTCTCCCAGGTGATCGGCACCGGCTTGGCCCAGCCGAAGACGAAGCCGCCGATCAGGAGCATCAGCGCCGGCAGCAGCACGGTCCCGATCGGATCGATGTGCTTCACCGGATTGAGGGTGAGCCGCCCGAGCATCAGCGCCGTCCGGTCTCCCAGGCGCAGGGCCATCCATCCGTGGGCCACCTCGTGCACCGTGATCGCCAGCAGCACGGGCATGACCCACACCGCCAACTTTTGTATCAGACTCAATTGATCCATCGCGCCCGCATTATACCCGGTTTCCCGCCCCATGGCGGCGGGGCGTCCCGGCGGACGCGGGCGCCGGGACGCGCGGGCTAGGCGGTCAGAAAGGAGGTGTCGCCCTTGCCCTGGCGCACTACGCGGGGGACATCCCCGGTCAGGTCGACGATCGAGGTCGGCTCGTTGCCGCAGCCGCCGCCGTCGATGATGGCGTCGACCTGCTTCTCGAGCCGCGCGCGGATCTCCTCCGGATCGGACAGCGGCAGCGAGGAATCGGGCAGGATCAGCGTCACGCTCATGAGCGGCTCGCCGAGCGCCTCCAGCAGCGCATGCACGATCGGCTGGTCGGGGATGCGCAGACCGATGGTCTTGCGTTTGGGATTCTGCAACCGGCGCGGCACCTCGTGACTGGCCGTGAGGATGAAGGTATAGGGTCCGGGCGTGAGCGACTTGAGCAGACGGAATTCCGGATTGCCGACCCGGGCATAGGCCGCGAGATCGGACAGATCGCGGCACACCAGCGTGAAATTATGGGAGGGTTCGAGCCTGCGCAGGCGCTGGATGCGCTCCATCGCCGCCTTGTTGCCGATCTGGCAGCCGAGCGCGTAACAGGAATCGGTCGGATAGACGATCACTCCGCCGTCGCGCACGACCGCGACCGCCTGGCCGATCAGCCGGGGCTGCGGATTGACCGGATGGACCTGCAGGTACTGCATTCCGCCACCTCATCGCGTCACGCGGACGCGAACATTCGTCAGACCGTTACAGGGATCGCGTCGGCGTGCCCCGCCGCGGGCCAGCGCGCCCAGACGGGTTCGCACCCCGGCGGCAGCGCGGCGAGCCGCCCGGGCACCGTCCAGCTATTTTCCGGCGCATGGAAATCCGACCCCACCGATGCGCACAGACCGAACTCGCGCGCGTAGGCCGCCAGCATACGCGCCTGCTGGACATCGTGACGCCCGGAGACCACTTCGATCCCGCCGCCCCCGGCCGCCGTGAATTCCTCCAGGAAGCGGCGCATCACGCCGCGCGACATCGCGTAGCGCGTCGGATGGGCCACCACGGCGATGCCGCCTGCGGCGCGGATCCAGGCCACCGCCTCGGCGAGGCCGGCCCATTCGCTCGCGACGTGGCAACTGCCGCCGCGACCGAGATAGCGTTTGAAGGCGCGCTTCGCGTCCCGCACGTACCCCCGTTCGACCAGGAAGCGGGCGAAATGGTTCCTCCCGATGACCTCCGCGCCAGCGTAGACCTCGGCCGCCTCCAGCGCGCCGGGGATCCCGCAGCGCGCGAGCCTGTCGGCGATGTGCCGCGCGCGCTCCCTCCGCACCCAGCGCAGGCCGGCGAGTCCGGCCTGCAAGCCGGCGCAGCGGGGGTCGATGTCCAGGCCGACGATGTGGATCACCCGCTGCGCCCAGGTCACCGAGATCTCGACCCCCGCGATCAGGCACAGGCCCGAATCCCGCGCGGCGGCCCGGGCCTCGGCGATCCCCGCCGTGGTGTCGTGATCCGTCAGCGCCAGCACGTCCACGCCACAGGCGCGCGCATGCCGCACCAGTTCGGCGGGGCTCAGCGCGCCGTCGGAGCAGCGGGAGTGGCTGTGCAGGTCATAACAGACGCCCACGCCGCCTCCGCTCTGCCAATGCCGCCGGCTTCGTTGTAAGATACCGCATCGCCCATCTCCCGGACCGCGACCCGTCCCCGATGAAACTTCTGTTCGACTTCTTTCCCGTACTGCTGTTCTTCGTCGCCTTCAAGCTCACCGGCGACGACATCTATATCGCCACGGCGGTCGCGATCGCGGCCGGCATCGCCCAGTCCGCGATCTTCTGGTTCAAGCACCGCCGGCTGGAAAAGATGCACGTGATCACCCTGGTGCTGCTGGTGGTATTCGGCGGGGCCACCCTGCTGCTGCAGGACGAAGTATATATCAAGTGGAAACCGACCGTACTCAACTGGCTGTTCGGTCTGGTCTTTATCGCCAGCCAGTTCCTCGGCGACCGCCCCGTCGTGCAGCGGCTGATGGGCCAGGCCATCACCCTGCCGCGACGGATATGGTACCGTCTGAACCTGGTCTGGTCGGTGTTTTTCATCGCCGTGGGCTTCATCAACCTGTACGTGGTGTATAATTTCGACACCGATACCTGGGTCAATTTCAAGCTGTTCGGGATCATCGGATTGACGCTCGTGTTCATCGTCGCGCAATCGTTCTACATCGGCCGTCATGTCACCCATGACCCCGAAGGCGGGGAAAACAACTGAATGATCTATGCCTTCCTGTGCGAAGACCGGGAAAACAGCCTCGAGGCGCGCCGCCTGCACCGCCCCGCCCATCTGGAACGTCTGGTCGCGCTCAAGGATCAGGGCAGGCTGCTCCTCGCCGGCCCCCACCCCGCCATCGACAGCCCGGATCCTGGGCCGGCGGGCTTCACCGGCAGCCTGATCGTGGCGGAATTTCCGTCCCTGCGGGAGGCCCGGGAATGGGCGGACGCCGAACCCTTTCTGAAAAACGGTGTCTATGAATCCATCACCGTCAAGCCCTTGATAAAAGCGCTGCCCTAGCCTTGATCGAGCGCCCGCGCACAGAATCCGACATGACACCGGAGCTGGTCTCCGGCCCATACCGCCGTTCGTTCACACATCGAAGGAATCGCTCATGCCCATGCCGCATCACTCCGTTCTGCTGACCGCCGCCGTGGCCGGCCTGCTCCTGGCGCAGGGCCAGGGCCAGGCCGAATCCGGCCCGGCGGGCGCGGCAGGTCCCAAGGTCATCGCCGTCATCAACGGGCAAAACGTGACCAATGCCGATTTCGGTACCTTCGTCAGCACCCGGATCGGCCAGAATGCCTCGTCGGCCAATCTGAACCCGCAACAACTCAACGCACTGCAGGATGAATACATCAACCGCGAACTGGTGTATCAGGACGCGGTGGCGAAAGGCCTGGACAAGAACCCCGAGGTCATCATCGCCATCGAGAACCAGCGCCACAACATCATCGCCGGCTACGCGCTGCGCCAGATCGCCAGCGTACCGCCCAGCGACAAGGCGCTCCAGGACGCCTACAAGACCCTGGCCTCGAAACCGGTGAAGGAATATCGGGCGAGCCACATCATGGTCAAGACCGCGGGCGAGGCCCAGGATCTGATCGATCGCCTCAAGCGCGGCGACGACTTCGCCCAGCTGGCGCGGGAAAAGTCCCTCGACCCCACCGCCCAGAACGGCGGCGAACTCGGCTGGTTGCCGGTGGACCAGATCGCCCAGCCGATACGCGACGCACTGGGCACCCTGAAGACCGGGTCGTTCAGCACGGCGCCGGTCCAGACCCAGTTCGGCTGGCACGTGCTCAAGCTGAGCGAGACCCGCATCCTCCCGCCGCCCGATTTCGACGCGGTGAAGGACGATCTGAGCCACCAGTTGCGCAACCAGAACATCGGGAAATACATCGCCCAGCTGCGCCAGCACAGCAAGATCGAGATCAAGAACGACGAATGAATGGAACCGCTGCGGGCCGGGCGCCCCGCGGCGGCAGCGCGTCCCTCAGGGCGCGGTCAGGGATTCCGGCGGGGGAAACTCTCCGGTCAGGGCGTGCAGGAAGGCGACGATGTCGCTCACCTCGCCCTCGTTCACGTCCAGATCGAACTGCGTCTTGGCCATGACCCGCACCGCCTCTTCCAGGGTGGCGACCGATCCGTTGTGGAAATAGGGGGCGGTCAGTTCCACGTTGCGCAGGGTCGGCACCCGCCACAGATACTGGTGCTCCACGCGGCCATCGATGTGAAAACGTCCCATGTCGGCGCCGAGCAGGCCGTATTCGGCCTCATAACGGCTGCCCCGGTAGGTCGGAAACAACTCGTAGAAACCCTTGCCCATCGGGATCGCCAGTCCGGGCACCGGACCGGCGAGATTCACCCAGAAATGACACGCCGCGCAGCCCTTTTCCACGAACAGCCCGTGTCCGCGCCGGGCCGCCTCCGAAAGCGCCGAGGCATCGCCCTCCAGATAGCGGTCGAACGGCCCGCCCGGGGTCACCAGGGTACGCACGTAAGCGGCGAGCGCGTCCACGGCATGGCGGTACTTCACCGGACGCCAGCCGCCGAACGCCGCGGAGAACTGTTTCCGGTACAGGGCGAGCCTGCCCAGGGAGGCGAGCGCCGCCCCGGCGTCCGGCTGGCCCATGATCGCCGGGTCGACGATATGCCCGGCGATCGCCTCCTCCAGGCTCGCCGCGCGGCCGTCCCAGAAATAGGCCGTCTGATAGGCGGCGTTCCACAGCGTCGGCGCGTTGCGCGCCGTGGCGACCCCGCGCGCGCCGGTCGACACCTTGCGGCCGTCGGCGCCGCCCCGCCGCAGGTCATGGCACGAGTTGCAGGACACGCGGCCGTCGACCGACAGGCGCGGATCGAAGAACAACTGCCGCCCCAGCGCGACCTTGGCCGGCGTCTGCGGATTCTCCGCCGGGATCGGCGGCGCGGCGGGCAGAGGGCTGAACGGCTCGAAGGCGCGCGCCTCCGGCGCCGCCACCAGCCAGGCGCACAGCACCGCTCCGGCGAGGACACAGCTTCGTAAGACTAAGGTCATGGAAATCCCGCCGCAATGGACGCGCACCGGCGCGTGCCTACATCAGATCCAGGGTATGGGGTCGGTCGTAGGACTCCACCAGCCGCACCGCCTCCCCCCAGCGCGGATCGCGGCGCAGTTCTTCGTATCCTTCGCCGCCGCGCCCGTGCATGCGCACCAGCCGCAACTGCGACACCGGATTATTCCATTGCGCGAGTGCCTCGACAAGCTGCGCGACCGGCTCGGTGCCGTGGCACACCAGCAGCATGTCGCAGCCGGCGTCCAGGGCGGCGCGCGCGCGCGCCGGCATGTCACCGACGCCCCCGGCGCCGCCCATGTGGAGGTCGTCGCTGAAGATCACGCCCTGGAAGCCGCAGCGGCGCCGCAGCACCTCCTGTAGCCAGAAGCGCGAGAAGGTCGCCGGCGCGGGATCGACGCCGCGGTACACCACGTGCGCGGTCATCAGCGCCTCGATCCCGTATCCGACCATGCGCTCGAACGCCAGCAGATCCTCCCCCTCCAGTTCCCGGTACGGACGCGGGTCCACCGGCAGCTCGAGATGGGAATCCTGCGCGACGGAACCGTGGCCGGGAAAATGCTTGCCGGTCGCCACCATGCCGGCATGCCGCATGCCGCGCGTGTAGCTCCGGGCGAGTTCGGCGACCACCGCGGCGTCGCGATGAAAGGCGCGATCGCCGATCACCTGGCTCACCCCGCGGGCGAGATCGAGCACCGGCGCGAAACTCAGGTCGACGCCCACGCTGCGCAACTCGGCCGCCATGAGCCAGCCGGTCGCCTCCGCGCAGCGGCGCGCCCGGTCGGGATCGATGTCGTGCAGTTCGCCGAGCCGGGCCACGGCCGGCAACGGGGTAAATCCCGCGCGGAACCGCTGCACGCGGCCGCCCTCCTGGTCAACCGCAACCAGCAGCGGCGGATCACGCAGGGCGTGGATCTCCGCGGTCAGCGCGGCGATCTGTCGGGGAGATTCGTAATTGCGCGTGAACAGGATGACCCCGCCGACCTGCGGCCGCCGCAGCAGCTCACGTTCCTCGGCGCTCGGCTCCGGCCCGGCCAGGCCCATCATGATCGGTCCCAGTGACAATGCCCCTCCTCCCTATCGCGTCCGCTTCACGGGCGATCCCGTTCCGCCAGGCGCACATCCAGACGATCGCGCAGGTGATCGCCCAGCAGGTTGACCGCCAGCACGACCAGCATCAGCGCGACGCCGGGCACCAGCACCATGTGCGGCGATACCAGCATGTAACGGCCGCTGTCGCGGATCATGCTGCCCCAGGACGGGGTCGGCGGCTGGATGCCGAGCCCCAGAAAGGACAACCCCGCCTCGGCGATGACCACGCCCGCGACGCCGAAGGTGGCCTCGACGATCAGCGGGGCGGTGATCAGCGGCAGCAGATGGCGCACGACGATGCGCGTGCGGCTGGCCCCCAGCGCCACCGCCGCCTGCACGTGCTCGCGATCCTTCAGCGACAACACCTGGGCGCGCGCGAGCCGCGCGAAACCGACCCAGCCCACCACCGCCAGGGCGATCACCACATTGTTGATCCCCGCCCCCAGCACGCCGGCGAGCGCGATCGCGAGCAGGATGCCGGGAAAGGCGAGAAAGACGTCGATGACGCGCGTCGTCGCGTGATCGATCCAGCCGCCCAGATAGGCGCTGACCGCGCCGATCAGGGTCCCCGCGCCGGCCGAGATCAGCACCACGAAAAAGGCGACGAAGAAGGAATAGCGCGCCCCCACCGCGACGCGGTCCCACAGCGGACGCCCGAGATCGTCGTAGCCGAGCCAGGAACCGTCGCCCGGCCCCGCCAGGATGCGCGCGAGATCGACCTCGTCCGGCCGCAGCGGCAGGATCAGGCCGGCGCAGGCGAGCAGCAGCCAGGCACCGACCACCAGACCGCCGAACCACAGGCGGATCATCCGGCCGCGTCTCCGAAACGGATACGCGGATCGAGGCGGGCGTAGACCAGGTCGGTGACGGCGTTCACCACCACGTAGCCCAGACTGATCAGCAGCACGCAGGCCTGCACCACCGGGTAGTCGCGCCGATGGATGGATTCGATGGTGAGCAGCCCGATCCCGGGCCAGGAGAATACCGTCTCGGTGATCACCGCGCCGGCGAGCAGCGCGCCGAGTTGCAGACCGAGCAGCGTGATCACCGGCAGCAGGGCGTTGCGCAGCGCGTGCCGGAAGATCACCACGCGTTCGGTGAGGCCCTTGGCGCGTGCGGTGCGGATGAAGTCCTCGCCCAGGATCTCGAGCAGCGAGGCGCGCAGCATGCGGGAGAGTATCGCCGCCAGCGCCGTCCCCAGCGTCAGCGCCGGCAGCACCAGCGCCGCGGGCTCATCCCGCCCGCTCACCGGCAACCAGCCGAGCCAGAGCGAGAACAACAGGATCAGCAGCGGCCCCATCAGAAAATTGGGGATGGAGATGCCGATCATGGAAAACGACATCGCGCCGACGTCCCAGGCGCGGCCCCGGCGCGTCGCGGCGACCGTCCCCAGCGGCACCGCGACCAGGAGCGCCACGCACAGACCGGCCACGGCCAGTTCGAGGGTGGCGGGCAGGCGTTCGAGGACGATCTCCGTGATGGGACGGCGCGAATAGAGCGACTCGCCGAGATCGAAGCTGAGCAGATGGCGGTAATATTCCAGCAGTTGAAGATACAGGGGCTGATCGAGACCGAGGGCATGGCGCAGCGCCGCGCGGTCGGCGGGCTGGCTCGACTCGCCGAGCATGACCTCGACCGGATCGCCCGGGATCAGATGGATCAACAGGAACACCAGCAGCGAGACGCCGAACAGCACCAACAGGGCGCTGCCGAACCGCGCCAACAGGAATTTGGTCATGCCGCCCAAAGAGTCTTTTCCTTACGCCTCACTGATCACTCCTCACGCCTCACCATTCGATAAGGACGGGGGACGCATTGCAATCTGTCCCCTCTTGCGACGGCGTTGACCCGTCCTTCTCCTCATGCCTTACCCCTCACGCCTCACGCCTTACCTCTCAATAAGGACAGAGGACGGATTTGAAATCTGTCCCCTGTTGATCGATAACCCCGTAGGTTGGGCTGAGCACCGCGAAGCCCAACATCATGGACCCCGGGGCTTCATTGCATTCAACTCGATCTACGTACTTTATCACCTTCAGTTGCCTACTCTGACCGGGGACGGATTTGAAATCCGTCCCCTACTCTTCGATGTTTACCCGCGTCCCGACCTCCACCAGGTCGAACAGGCGAATGACGTCGTCGTTGCGCACGCGCACGCAGCCGCGCGAGCCCGGCGCCCCCAGGGTCACCTCATCCGGGGTGCCGTGGATATAGATGTAACGCCGCAGGGAATCCACGTCCCCGCCGCAGTTGCGGCCGGGCTCGAGGCCCTCCAGCCAGAGGATGCGGGTCAGTATCCAGTCGCGGCCGGGCGCGGCGGCGGCGTATTCCCGCGAATAGATCTCGCCCGTCGGTCGCCGGCCGACGAACACCGTATTCGGAGGACAGTCGGCGCCGATCTTGGCGTGGACCGTATGCCAGCCGCGCGGGGTGCATTCGCTGTCGGCCGTCTCCCCGGGGCCGTTCCGCGCGGTGGACACCGGAACATCCATCAGCACCCGGGCGCCTTCGCGCAGCCGCAGGCGCTGCCCGCCGATGGACACCTCCACGATACGTTCCGTCCCCACGTCCCGCGTCATCGCACCCGTTCCACCCTTCAATTCGCCGCTATGGTAGCAGGACGCCGCCGTTCCACGTAGGCCAGCCCGTCATAATTCCCGTCGCTCGAGATGCGATAACCGGCGACGTCGCTCCGGGCGACGAAGACATGGTCCTCGTACCACAGCGGTACATAGGGCAGTTCCTCCAGCAGATCGGCCTGCACGGCGCGGTAGAGCTCCGCCTGGGCTTCCAGGGTATCCGCCGCCTCCGCCCGCTCGATCAGGCGATCCACCGCGGCGCTGGCGAAACGCCCGCGGTTGGCGCCGTCGGGCGGGATCGCGCCGCTGTGAAAGGCGTAGCGGAAGATCTCCGGCAACTTGATGCCGACCCACATCAGACTGTACATCTGGAAATTGCCCGCCTTGATGTCGCCATAAAACGTGCCCCAGTCCAGGCTCTTGAGCTCGACCCGGATACCGACGGCGTCGAGCTGGCTCTGAATGATGGTGGCGAGGCGCAGGCGGAACGGATCGGTCGAGGTCTTGTAGACCAGGCGCAGCGGATGCTCGGGGCCGTAGCCCGCCGCGCGCAGCAGCCGCCGCGCGCGCTCCGGATCGTAGGGGATCGGCGCGAGCCCCGGGTCGCCGGCCCAGTGCCCGGGGGGCAGGACCGCGTTGGCGAGATGCGCCGCCCCGCCCAGCACGTGCTCGACGATGGCGGCGCGGTCCAGCGCACTGGCGACCGCCGCGCGGACCTCGGGCCGGCCAGTCGCGGCGTCGAGCAGGTTGAAGCCGAGGTAGGCGAAGTTCGTCCCCTGTCCCTCCTGCACGGTGATCCCATTCTGGCGCCTGAGATAGGCGATCATCTCGGGCGGCAGATCGTTCTGCAGCATGTCGATCTCACCCCGCAGCAGCTTGAGCACGCGCACCGTCGGATCGGCAACGGCGACGAACTGCAGCCCGAGCCCGTCGCTCCGCCGGCGCAGGCTCACCCGGCCCTCGCCATTCCAGGCCGCCAGCTCGAACGGACCGCTGCCCACCGGTTCGCGGTTGAACGCGTGCCCGGCGGCGATCAGCTCCGCCGGCAGGATGCCGATGCCGAGCCGGCCGGGAAACAGGGGGTCGGGACGATGCAGGCGGAACTGCACCACCTCCGCACCGTCGACCGTGACCGATGCGATATTGGTCAGCGACAGACGGTGCGGAGAGGCGTTCCGTTCGTCCAGCAGGTAATCATAGGTGGCCTTGACATCGCGCGCGGTGAGCGGCGCGCCGTTGCTGAACGCCGGGCGAGGCGCGCGCAGCGTGAAGCGGTACAGGGTCGGGGAACGCCGGTCCCAGTCCGCCAGTTCCGGCCGCGGCATCGCGTTGGCGTCGAAGTCGACCAGGTGCTGGTAGAGCAGCCGGTTGAGGCGAACGGATACGGCGTCGGTGGCGAAGCGCGGATCGAGCGTCACCGGCATCACGGGCAGGCCGAAGCGCAGACCCTCGTGCGGCGCCCGGTCGCAGCCGGCCGACGCCAGCAGTGCGGCCAGCATCAAGGCCACGCACCACCACGCGGGGCCGGGTCCGCCGCTCACCATCGAGTATAGGGGGTATGGGCCAGATAGACGTTGTAATAGCGTGGATCGCCGGACACCTCCGCGCCCGCCCACGGCGGCCGCGGAAACTCGGCGTCCACGCGCTCCAGTTCGATCTCGGCGATCACCAGCCCGCGATTCACCCCCTCGAACACATCGATCTCCCAGGTATAGCCACCATAGTCGACGAAGTGGCGCGTCTTCTCGATCAGCAGGCCGCTGCACAGTCGGTCCAGCATCTCCTCCGCGTCGGCCACCGGGATCGGATATTCGTACTCGGTGCGCACGATGTCGAGGGTGGCGCTCTTGAGATTGAGATAGGCGTCCGCGCCGGATACGCGCACGCGCACCGAACAAGGCCCTTCGTTCGAGAGATATCCCTGGCGATAACGGGCGCTCGCCCTCGCCTGCGTGCGCCAGGCGTCGCCCGTGACGAGGAATTTACGCTCTATCTCCTGTGCCATGCGATCGTAGCCCCCTCCGCGCCCCGGCGCGGGTTTGCGATAGCGGTCAACCGTGAGTAAAGAACGGGCGTGCCCTCAGTCGCGCCAGGCGCCGAGGAATTCGCTGAAGTGAGGCCGCGCCTCCCGCGCCAGGTAGTCGCACAGCGTCCGGCACTCCTCCTCGTAGCGCGCCCGGCTCATGCGCCCGCGCATCAGTTCGAAACGCAGGTAGACGAGAAAGGTGTTCAGCACGTCCGTCTCGCAATAGTTGCGGATGCCCTCGATGTCGCCGGCGAGAAAGCTGCCCCACACCCGGGAGCCGTCCATGCCGAGCTTGCCGGGAAACCCGAGCAGGGTGGCGATCTCGTCGAGCGGCGCGGCGGCGCGCCCCTGATACCCCGCCAGCACGTCCATCAGGTCGATGTGGCGCCAGTGGAAACGGCTGAGGTAATTGTTCCAGCGGAAGGCGTTGTCCTCGTCGCCGGTCTCCCAGTAGCGCGGCGCGGAGATGCCGTGCAGCAGCGCGCGGTAATGCAGCACCGGCAGATCGAAGCCGGAACCGTTCCACGACACCAGGTTGGGGGTGAATTTCTCGATGCCGTCGAAGAAACGCCGCACCAGTTCCTCCTCCGGCGCCCCGGGCTCGCCGAGCGACCACACCTTGAGCAGGTCTCCGCTGCGCACGACGGCGGAGATCGCGACTATACGCTGCAGGTGCAGGCGCAGGAACTCGCTCTCGCCGGTCTCCTGGCGCCGCTTGTGGAACATGACGTTGGCGACCTCGGCGTCGGCCAGCCCCTCCAGCCCGTACAGCCGCCGCCCGGAGGCGACGTCCGGCACGGTCTCGATATCGAAGACGAGGACGTTCAATCTCATCGCGCGTCCTCCGCGCCGAACACGCTGGTGGACAGGTAACGGTCGCCGCGATCGCAGGCGATGGCGACGATGACGGCGCGATCGACCTCGGGGAGCAGCCTGAGCGCGGCGGCGACGGCGCCGCCGGAGGAGATACCGACGAAGATCCCCTCGCGCTCCGCCAGCGCACGCGTGGTGTCCTCCGCCTCCTGCTGGCCGACGTCGATGATGCGATCCACCCGCGCGGGCTCGTAGATGCTGGGCAGGTACTCGACCGGCCAGCGGCGGATGCCCGGGATGCAGGCGCCCTCGCCCGGCTGCACGCCGACGATCTGCACCGCCGGGTTCATCTCCTTGAGATAGCGCGAGGTGCCCATGATGGTGCCGGTGGTGCCCATGGAGCTGACGAAGTGCGTGATCGCGCCGCGCGTGTCGCGCCAGATCTCCGGACCGGTGGTCTCATAATGCGCGCGCGGGTTGTCGGGATTGGAGAACTGGTCGAGCATCACACCGCGCCCCTCCGCGACCATTTTCCGCGCGAGATCGATCGCCGCCTCCATGCTGCCCGCCTGCGGCGTCAGGACGATCTCGGCGCCGTAGGCGCGCATCAGCGCGCGGCGCTCCAGGCTCATGTGCTCGGGCATGACGAGGATCATGCGATAGCCGCGAATCGCCGCCGCCATCGCCAGCGCGATGCCGGTGTTGCCGCTGGTAGGCTCGATCAGGGTGTCGCCCGGCCGGATGTCCCCGCGCTCCTCCGCGCGGCGGATCATGCTCAGGGCGGGCCGGTCCTTGACCGAGCCGGCCGGATTGTTGCCCTCGAGCTTGAGCAGCACCGTGTTGCCGGTGCGTCCCGGCAGGCGCTGCAGCCGGACGAGCGGGGTGTCGCCGACGAAATCCTCGATGGTCGGATAGGAAGCGGTCATATTCTGTTCGACGAGGCCAGGCCCCGATTGTATCGCCACGCCGCTCCGAGCGGCAACCCGGCCGCGGAGCGTCCGTCGCGCCGTTTATTTCACGTCTCGATGCCGTCGCGCGTACAACCCGGGGACAGATTGGGAAATCGCAGTGGTAGGGGACGGATTTATCAATCCGTCCCCGGTTTAGATGCCGGAAGCCGCGCAGCCAGGCATGTCCCCGGCCGGATCGAATGGAAACAAAAAAGGGGCTGACGCCCCTTTTTCATCCGACGAAAACACATCGGGTCAGCCGTTCTCGACTTCCTTCATGCTGAGACGGATGCGGCCCTGCTTGTCGATCTCGAGCACCTTGACCCTGACGATCTTGCCCTCGGAGAGCTTGTCGCTGACGTTGTCGACGCGCTCGTTGGAGATCTGCGAGATATGGACCAGACCGTCCTTGCCCGGCAGGATGGTGACGAAGGCGCCGAAATCCATCAGCTTCGACACCCGGCCCTCGTAGATGCTGCCGACCTCGACGTCCGCCGTGAGCTGGCGGATGCGGCGCACCGCCTCGTCGCTGGCGACCTGATCGACGGAGGCGATCTTGACCGTGCCGTCGTCGGTGATGTCGATGCTGGTGCCGGTCTCCTCGGTCAGCGCGCGGATGGTGGCACCGCCCTTGCCGATCACGTCGCG
>JADLCS010000054.1 GCA_020847075.1 Gammaproteobacteria bacterium | reverse complement strand
TCCTGTCCGTTCGTCGCGACGGCGGCGCGCGCCGGACCTTGGAGAGTCGTCCTGCGAACCGAGGGGTGCGGGCGGAACCGGGGCGTTTCGCGCCCGCCGCGTCGGGCGGCGGGCGTCATGCGTTAGGATACGGCCGAACCGCCGGGGCGTCCAGCGCGCGGGGCGGGCCATGCCGCGCCCCGCGCAGACCCTATTCCCCGCCGGCCTCCCCCGCGGAGGCCGCGCCGGCATCGCCGCCGCGCAGATCGGGCGGCAGTTCGATATCCCCCGCCGCGGCGCCGGACGTCCCCGCCGCGGGGATCTCCATGACGCCGGAATACGCCGGGCCGGCCACCCCCTCCGGGACGGTCAGCGCGGGCAGCAGGCGGCTGTCGCGATAGCGCAGGTCTTGCTTGTCCATCCCGCAGGCGGATAACGATCCGGCGAGGATGCACAGCGCGAGCCAGGCCGCCGCTCGCGGGGCGCGGTGGATGCGGCTCACAGCGCGCCCGCCTCGCGCAGCGCGCGCCGCACCGTATCGTGATGGCGCGGCGACAGCGGGGTCAGCGGCAGGCGGATGCCGGGCGGGATCAGCCCCATCTCGTGCAGCGCCCATTTGACCGGGATCGGATTGGACTCGACGAACAGGTCGCGGTGCAGGGCCATCAGGCGTCCGTTGATCGCCGCCGCCTCGGCGCGGTCGCCGCGCAGGGCCGCGGCGCACATCTCGCTCATGGCGCGCGGCGCCACGTTGGCCGTCACCGAGATCACCCCGCGCCCCCCGCGGAGGATGAATTCCATCGCGGTCTCATCGTCCCCGCTGTAGAGATCGATCGCGTCGCCGCACAGCTCGCGCAGGCGCGGCAACCGGTCGAGGTCCCCGGTGGCCTCCTTGAGCCCGACGATGTTCGGGATCCGCGCCAGGCGCGCAACCGTCTCCGGCAGCATGTCGCAGGCGGTACGGCCGGGGACGTTGTAGAGGATCTGCGGAATGGGCACCGCCTCGGCGACGGCCTTGTGATGCAGGTAGAGCCCTTCCTGGGTCGGCTTGTTGTAATAGGGGGTGACGAGCAGGCAGGCGTCGACGCCGCCCTCCATCGCGCAGCGCGTGAGCGCGATGGCCTCACGCGTCGAATTGGCGCCGGTGCCGCCGATCACCGGGATGCGACCGCGCGCCATCTGCGCGACACGCCGCATCACCTCGCAGTGCTCGTCTTCGTCCAGGGTCGCGGACTCGCCGGTCGTGCCCATCGCGACGATGGCGCTGGTGCCGTTCTCGACATGAAACTCGACCAGGCGCTGCAGGGAGGCGTAATCGATCCCGCCCTCCGCCGTCATGGGGGTCACCAGCGCCACTATGCTGCCGTGAAACATCTAAGGATCTCCGCGCATCGCCACCGGCTCATATTACTTTTCCGGCCCCGCGATGACAATGCGCCGGCGCGGACAAATCGGTAAGATAGCCCGACAGGGAACCATCCCGACACCCCCTATTCCCGCAGGAGGACCCATGAAGACCGTCGCACTCGACAAACCCGTACCGGATTTCGAACTGTCCGCCACCGGCGACAAGCAGATCCGGCTGTCGGACCTCAGGGGCAAGACCGTCGTGCTCTACTTCTACCCCAAGGACAATACGCCCGGCTGCACGCTGGAAGGGCAGGACTTTCGCGACCAGCACGCGAAACTGAAACGCCGCAACGCCGTCGTGCTGGGCATCTCGCGCGACAGCCTCAAATCACACGAGAAGTTCAAGTGTGAACAGGAGTTCCCCTTCGACCTGCTGTCCGATCCGGACGAGCGGCTGTGCGCGCTGTTCGGCGTCATGAAGATGAAGAACATGTACGGCAAACAGGTGCGCGGCATCGAACGCAGTACCTTTCTGATCGACGCCGAGGGCGTCCTGCGCCGTGAGTGGCGTGGCGTCAAGGTCGAAGGGCATGTCGACGAGGTACTGGAGGCGATCAAGGCCTTGGATGAAGGATAGGACTAAGTGCTGAGGACTAAGGACGGAGTGAGGGATCAGGGGGTGAGGGATGAGGGGTGAGGGGGGAGGGGTGAGGAGTAATGGGTAATGGGTGAGGGGGGATCGGGGATGGGGTCATGGCCGGGATTCGGCTGCGGTCCATCGGGCGGTGAATATCGGAGAAATCGTAGGATGGGCACGTGTCCCGTGCCCATCCTAGCATGCGAAATATCGTTTGTTTTTACTCCGTCCTTAGTCCTTAGTCCTTAGTCCTTAGTCCTGTTCTTTCCCACGCCACCGGATCGCCCACTTTCAGTCCGAGCGATGCGGCGGCGCTGCCGCGGTTGACGGCGATCTCGACCAGTCCGTTGGCGTTGGCGTACCAGAAGGCCGCTCCCGGCGCCACGTCGGAATAGGTGCGGGCCGCGGAGAGGGTTCGGCCGCCGGCCTCGAGGCGGCGGTGTGGATCGGCGTCCTCCGCGCGGAGACCGGTGATGGCGTTGCCGAAGTGGTCGAGGTAGACGACACGCGCATAGTCCGGACCCTGGCCACGGTCGATGCGCGCCTCCGCGTCGCGGCGTTCGCCCGGCGGCGTCTCACCGCGCGCGATGCGGGCGGCGACCGGGGCGAACAGGTCGCGTCCATGAAACGTCGCCGACAGGCGCGGCGGCCGCCAGGTGATGTCCCACCACTCCAGCGCATGCGCGCGCAGCGCCACCACGTTGAACAGTCCGTTGTCCGGCCCCACGAACCAGCGCCCGTCCGCCCGCAGCGCCACCGCGGCGCGATCGCCGCCGACGCCGGGGTCCACCACGCAGAGAAACACCGCCCCGGCCGGAAAATCGCCCGCGTAGGCCGCGAGCAGACAGGCGCCGGCGCGCGGATCGCAGGCGGGCGCGTCGGACAGCAGGTCGATCACGGCGACCTCCGGCGCTAGGCCGTGCAGCACCGCCTTCATCTGCCCGACATAAGGCCCGGCCGGGCCGAAATCCGTGAACAGGACGATCATGGGAACACTATAGGCAAACCGGGGGCGCGGCGCCAAGAAACGAGGACTCAAGGCGGAGAAGCCAGGATCAGGTCAGACCTGGAATCCTCCCGCCCCCAGGTTGGGCTGAACGCCGTGAAGCCCAACCTGCGGTCAGAGGGCAGCCAGGTTTGACTCAGTCCTTAGTCCTTAGTCCTTAGTCCTTAGTCCTGAATCCTGCCCCCCCCAGTCCCGCCTTTCAGCGTTCGTAGCCCTGTAGGTTGGGCTGAATGCAGTGTAGCCCAACGGACGATACGCCTGCCCCCTTTGGGCTTCGCCTTGCTCAGCCCAACCTACGGGGATAGAGCCATCGCCGTGCCCGCGGAAGGAACCCGCAAAACCCGGGGACAGAGTCATGACGCTGTCCCCGAGGCGAGGAATTTTTACTCCTCCGCCCTCCGCCCTCAGTCCTCAGTCCTCAGTCCTCAGTCCTTAGTCCTTAAGCCCGGAGGAGGCGGACGAGGGAGGGGCGGAAACGAAAAGACCGGGCAATGCCCGGTCTTTTCCATCCCTGAAGGTTTCGTGTTCGGCCTCAGGCGGCGGTCTTTTCCCCGGCCGCGGGGCGGTCGAGCAGCTCGACGTAGGCCATGGGGGCGTTGTCGCCGGGGCGGAAGCCGCACTTCAGGATGCGCAGATAGCCGCCGGGGCGGTCCTTGTAACGCGGACCCAGTTCGTTGAACAGCTTGGTCACCATGTCGCGGTCGCGGATGCGGTCGAAGGCGAGGCGGCGGCGCGTCGCGCCGTCGGTCTTCGCGTAGGTGATCAGCGGCTCGATGACGCGGCGCAGTTCCTTGGCCTTGGGCAGGGTGGTGCGGATCATCTCGTGCTGCACCAGCGAGGCCACCATGTTGCGGTACATCGCCTTGCGATGGCTGCTGTTGCGGTTCAGTTTTCTTCCACTCTTACGGTGACGCATGTTCCCGACCCTTCATACTCTGTTCGATTGAAACCACGCTCGGGGCGTGGCCGCGCCTCACGCCGAGGCCGTCTCCGGTTTGTCCTCGCCCTGCTTCTCGCGCTGCTTGAGGTTGGCCGGCGGCCAGTTCTCCAGCCGCAGCCCCAGCGACAGACCGTGCGAGGCCAGCACATCCTTGATCTCGGTCAGCGATTTCTTGCCCAGGTTGGGCGTCTTCAGCAGCTCGACCTCGGTGCGCTGGATGAGGTCGCCGATGTAATAGATGTTCTCCGCCTTGAGACAGTTGGCGGAACGCACCGTCAGCTCGAGATCGTCGACCGGGCGCAGCAGGATCGGATCGATGTCCTCCACCACCGGCAGCGGCTCTTCCATCTCCGGCCCTTCGAGGTCGATGAACACGGTGAGCTGGTCCTGCAGGATCCGCGCGGCGCGACGGATGGTCTCTTCCGGATCCACACTGCCGTCGGTCTCCAGATCGATGATCAGCTTGTCGAGGTCGGTACGCTGCTCGACGCGCGCGGTGTCCACCACGTAGCTGATGCGCCGGATCGGGCTGACCGAGGCGTCCAGCCGCAGGCGGCCGATCGGACGGGTCGTCTCCACGGTCTCTTCCTTGCGCGCCGCCGCCGACTGGTAACCGCGGCCACGCTCGATCTTCAGCGTCATGTTGAGCTCGCCGATGGCGGTCAGATGCGCGATGACATGATCCGGATTGACGATCACCACGTCGCCGACCAGTTCGATGTCGCTCGCCAGCACCGGCCCGGGCCCCTTCTTCTTCAGGGTCAGGGTGACCTCGTTGCGTCCGCTCATGCGGATGGACAGGCCCTTCAGGTTGAGCAGTATATCGATGACATCTTCCTGCACGCCCTCGATGGCAGTGTACTCGTGCAGCACGCCGTCGATCTCGACCTCGGTCACGGCGCAGCCGGGGATCGAGGACAGCATGATCCGGCGCAGGGCATTACCCAGGGTGTGGCCGAAACCGCGCTCGAGCGGCTCCAGGGTAATCTTCGCGTGGCGGTCGTTGACGACCTGAACATCCACCACGCGCGGTTTGAGAAACTCTGTCGCAGAGTTCTTCATGCGATATCCTCTCCAATGTTGATGGGCATGAACTGCTGTGACGACCGACGCTTACTTCGAGTACAACTCGACGATGAGATGTTCGTTGATCTCCGCCGGCAGGTCGCTCCGCTCGGGCGGGCCCTTGAACACGGCTTCCATCTTATCGGGGTCGACGTCCAGCCATTCACAGCCTCCCTGCTGCAGCGAAAACTGCATCGAGGCCTGTACGCGCAACTGCTTCTTCGCCTCTTCGGTCAGGGCGATGACATCGTTCGCCTTGACCTGGTAACTCGGGATGTTCACCTTGACGCCGTTCACGGTCACGGCGTTGTGACGCACCAACTGGCGCGCCTCCGAACGCGAGGCGCCCGCGCCCATGCGGTAGAGCACGTTGTCGAGACGGCTCTCCAGGATCTGCAGCAGGCTCTCGCCGGTCGACGCCTTCTTGCGCGAGGCGTTCTGGTAATAACGGCGGAACTGGCTCTCGAGGATGCCGTAGATGCGGCGCACCTTCTGCTTCTCGCGCAGCTGCACCGCGTAATCCGTCACGCGCGCGCGACGCTTGCCGTGCTGGCCCGGGGGGAAGCCGCGCTTCTCGATGGCGCACTTGGCGCCGAAACATTTCTCACCCTTCAGGAACAGCTTCTCGCCCTGACGGCGGCACAGACGGCACTTTGCATCGGTATATTTGGCCACGACGTTCTCGCTCAGACTCTACGTTTCTTGGGGGGACGGCAGCCGTTGTGCGGGATCGGCGTCACGTCGGAGATGTTGCTGATCTTGAAGCCGGCCGAATGCAGCGCGCGCACCGCGGAATCGCGCCCCGGACCCGGCCCCTTGACCTGGACCTCCAGGTTCTTCAGGCCGAATTCCTTCACCTTCTCGCCCGCGCGCTCGGCGGCCACCTGCGCGGCGAACGGCGTGCTCTTGCGCGAGCCCTTGAAACCGGACGCACCGGCCGACACCCAGGCGAGGGTGTTGCCCTGCATGTCGGTGATGGTCACGATGGTGTTGTTGAACGAGGCATGAACGTGCGCGACACCGTCGACGACGTTCTTCTTGACCCGTTTCCGGGTCCGTGCGCTGCCTTTTACCATATTCGATCGATCCTTAAGATGATGGGGGTTTACTTCTTCACGCCCTTGCGGGGGCCCTTGCGGGTGCGCGCGTTGGTCTTGGTGCGCTGGCCGTGCACGGGCAGGCCGCGGCGGTGGCGCAGGCCCCGGTAGGTGCCCAGGTCCATGAGACGCTTGATGTTGATGGAAATCTCGCGGCGGAGGTCACCCTCGACCTTGATCTTGCCGATCTCGGCGCGCAGGGCTTCGATCTCGCCCTCAGTCAAGTCCTTGATTTTCCTGGTGGGTTCGACGTTCGAGGCGGCGCAGATCTCGCGTGCGCGCGTCCTCCCGATACCGTAGATCGACGTCAGCGCGATCGACGCATGCTTGTTCACCGGGATATTGATGCCTGCTATACGAGCCATTCAGCCTCTCTCCACGCGCCGGCCGGGCGCTGCTGCTGTCTGATAACGAAAACGGGCAATTTTATGCCCAAACAAACGACAAATCAATGGGCGACCGGCCGGCGGCCGGTCGCCGTTCAACCCTGGCGCTGCTTGTGGCGGGCGTCCTTGCAGATGATGCGGACCACGCCGCGGCGGCGTACCACCTTGCAGTTCCGGCAGACCTTTTTTACGGATGCTTGTACTTTCATGCCACGACTCCAAAAAATAACGAATTGATATTGCGAACAATCCCTGCTCAACGCAGCAGACCGGAGCCCGGTCGGCCGGCCTTCAGGTTGGCCTTCTTGAGCAGGCTGTCATACTGATGCGACATCAGATGCGCCTGTATCTGCGCCATCAGGTCCATGACCACGACCACGATGATCAGCAACGACGTGCCGCCGAAGTAAAACGGCACGTTCCAGTACACGATCAGGAACTCCGGCAGCAGACAAACCAGGGTGATGTAGATCGCGCCGATCAGCGTCAGCCGCGTCATCACGCTGTCGATGTAGCGCGCGGTCTGCTCGCCCGGCCGGATCCCCGGGATAAACGCGCCCGACTTCTTCAGATTCTCCGCCGTGTCGTTCGGGTTGAACTGCAGGGCGGTATAGAAAAAGGCGAAGAATATGATCGCCACCGCGAACAGCATCACATACACCGGCTGCCCCGGCGACAGCGTCCCCGCGATGTCCTTCAGCCACTCCATCCCCTCGCTGCTGCCGAACCAGCTCGCCGCCGTGGCGGGGAACAGGATGATCGACGACGCGAAGATCGGCGGGATCACGCCCGCCATGTTCAGCTTCAGCGGCAGATGGCTGACCTGCCCGGCGATCATGCGCCGCCCCTGCTGGCGCTTGGCGTAATTCACCGTGATGCGACGCTGGCCGCGCTCCACGAACACCACCGCCGCCGTGACCCCGATCGCCAGCACCAGCAGGACCAGCACGGTGAAGATGTGCAGCTCGCCGGTGCGGGCCAGTTCCAGCGTGCCGCCCAGGGCCTGCGGCAGACCGACGACGATACCGGCGAAGATGATCATCGAGATGCCGTTGCCGATGCCGCGCTCGGTGACCTGCTCGCCCAGCCACATCAGGAACATGGTGCCCGACACCAGCGTCGCCGCCGCAGTCACGCGGAATACCCAGCCCGGCTCGATCACCACCGGCACGGGCCCGATGCGCTGACTCTCCAGCGCGATGGTGATGCTGAGCGCCTGGAACATCGCCAGCGCGACCGTCAGGTAACGCGTGTACTCGGTCAGCTTGCGCCGGCCCGCCTCGCCTTCCTTCTTGATCTGCTCCAGCGAGGGCAGCACCGCGCTCAGCAGCTGGATGATGATCGCCGCCGAGATGTACGGCATCACGCCGAGGGCGAACACCGAGAAGCGCCCGAGGGCGCCGCCCGAAAACATGTCGAACATGTCGAGGATCGTGCCGCGCTGCTGGTCGAACAGCGTCGCGAGCGCGACCGGATCGATGCCCGGCACCGGGATGAACGCACCGATGCGGAATACCAGCAGCGCTCCGAGCAAAAACAGCAGCCGGCGGCGCAGCTCGGTCAGGCCCGTCAATCCTCCGAGACCGCCGGCCGAAGCTGATCTGTTCGCCGCCACTTATTCCTCGATTTTGCCGCCCGCGGCCTCGATGGCGGCGCGGGCACCCTTGGTGACCGCGATACCGCGCAGGGTAACCGCCACGCCGATCTCGCCCGAGGCGATCACCTTGGCACGCTCGATGCGGCCGTTGATGACGTTGGCCTCCTTCAGCGCGGCGAGATCGATGACGTCCGCCTTCACCTTGGCGAGCTCCGACAGACGCACCTCGGCGCGGTCGCGCGCGGTGCGCGAGACGAAGCCGACCTTGGGCAGGCGGCGATGCAGCGGCATCTGGCCGCCCTCGAAGCCGAGCTTGTGATAGCCGCCCGCGCGGGCGTACTGACCCTTGTGACCGCGCCCGGCGGTCTTGCCCAGCCCGGACCCGATCCCGCGTCCGACACGGCGGCGCACCTGCTTGGCGCCCGGCGCCGGCTTGAGTGTGTTCAAGCGCATCATCAGCCTACTTCCTCGCATTTGATCATGTAGGAGATCTTGTTGATCATCCCGCGCGTGCACGGCGTATCCTCGACCATGACGGAATGGTGCATACGGCGCAGACCGAGCCCCTGGGCGCAGGCCTTGTGCGCCGCCAGGCGGCCGTGCAGGCTGCGGATCAGGGTCACCTTCAGGCTCTTCTTTCCGGCGACCATCACAGGATCTCCTCGACCTTCTTGCCGCGCTTGCGCGCCACGTCTTCCGGGCTCGCCATTTCGTGCAGCCCCTTGATGGTGGCGCGCACGACGTTGACCGAATTGGAGGAACCGATGCACTTCGCCAGCACGTCATGCACGCCGAGCACCTCGAACACCGCGCGCATGGCGCCACCGGCGATGATGCCGGTACCGGCCGAGGCCGGCTGCATGAAGACCTTGGCTGCGCCGTGCGTGGACATGATCGGATACTGCAGCGTGCCGCCGTTCAGCTTGATCTGCTTCATGTTGCGCCGCGCGTTATCCATCGCCTTCTGGATCGCCGCCGGCACCTCGCGGGCCTTGCCGCTGCCGAAACCGATCTTGCCGTTGCCGTCGCCGACCACGGTCAGCGCGGAGAAACCGAACTGGCGTCCGCCCTTGACGGTCTTGGACACGCGCCGTACCGCGACCAGTTTCTCCTGCAGCTCATCGCTGCTTTCGCTTGCCTCGAATCTCGCCATCGTATCGACCCTTGCTTAGAATTCCAGCCCGTGTTCACGCGCGGCGTCGGCCAGCGCCTTCACGCGTCCGTGATATTTATAGCCCGACCGGTCGAAGGCGACCCTGCTCAGACCGGCCGCCTTGGCCCGCTGCGCGATCATCCTGCCGACCACGGCCGCCGCGGAGACATTCCCGCTGTAGCCCTCCAGAACCGCCTTGACCTCGGCGTCCAGCGTCGACGCGCTGGCGACCACGCCGGAGGCATCCGGCTTGTGCACCTGCGCGTAGATGTGCCGGGGCGTACGGTAAATGCTCAGACGATAGGCTTCCAGCTCCCTCATCTTGGCGCGGCCGCGGCGCGCGCGCCGCAAGCGTGATTGTTTCTTGTCCATGTGTCTTGCCAACCTTATTTCTTCTTGGCCTCTTTGAGGACCACCTGTTCATCCGCGTAACGCACGCCCTTGCCCTTGTAGGGTTCCGGCGGACGATAGGCGCGGATCTCGGCGGCCACCTGACCGACCTTCTGCTTGTCGATGCCCTTGACCACGATCTCGGTCTGGCTCGGGGTCTCGATCGCGATCCCCTCGGGGATCGGATAATTGACCGGGTGCGAGAAGCCGAGGGTCAGATTCAGCGCCTTGCCCTGCACCTGAGCGCGATAACCCACGCCGACCAGGGTGAGCTTGCGCTCGAAGCCCTTGCTGACGCCGGTCACCATGTTCTTCAGCAGCGCGCGCACGGTGCCGGACATCGCATGATACAGCCCGCTCTCGTCCTCCAGCCGGACCTGAACCTCGCCGCCTTCCTGCACGACCTTGATCGCCGCCGGGATTTCGCGGCGCAGCTCGCCCTTGGCGCCCTTCACGGCGACCGTCCCCGCATTCACGGTGACGGCGACCCCGGAGGGCAGCGCGATGGGTTGTTTAGCTATTCTTGACATGGCGCCTCACTTACGAAACCAGGCAGATGACTTCGCCGCCCTGACCCTTGGCGCGCGCGGCGCGATCGGTCATGACGCCGGCCGAGGTGCTCACGATCGCGATGCCGAGCCCGCCCAGAACCTTGGGCAGATCGTCGCGCCCCTGATAGATGCGCAGACCGGGCCGGCTGGCGCGCTTGAGGGTCGAAATGACCGGTTTGCCCTCGAAGTACTTGAGGGTGATCGTCATGGAGCTCTTGCCGCCCTCCTGCGCGACCACGCAGTCGGCGATATAGCCCTCGTCCTTCAACACGCCGGCGATCGCCGCCTTCAGCTTGGAGGCGGGCATCGTCACCGAGGCCACGCCGTTCTGCTGCGCGTTGCGAATGCGGGTCAGCATGTCTGCTATTGGATCCGTCATGCTCATAAGATTGTCCTGAACCCTTTACCCTGTACGGTTATGAACTACCAGCTCGCCTTGACCAGGCCGGGGATGTCCCCGCGCATGGCGGCTTCGCGCAGCTTGTTGCGGGCCAGACCGAACTTGCGGTAATACCCGTGCGGCCGACCCGTGATGCGGCAGCGGTTGCGCAGCCGGGTGGGGCTGGCGTCGCGCGGCAGCGACTGAAACTTGCGGCGCAGCTCCGCCTTTTCCTCGAAGCCGAGATTGGGATCGCGCAACTGGTTCTTCAGCTCGCTCCGCTTGCCGGCGTATTTGCGGATCACGCGCTGGCGGCGGATTTCCCGATTGACCATGGAAGTCTTTGCCATAAGTCCTGGTTCCTTAGTTTCTGAACGGAAAGCTGAACGACTCGAGCAGCGCGCGGGCCTCTTCGTCGGTCTTGGCGCTGGTGGTCAGCGTGATGTCCATTCCGCGGATCGCGTCGATCTTGTCGTACTCGATCTCGGGGAAGATGATCTGTTCGCGCACGCCCATGCTGTAATTGCCGCGCCCGTCGAAGGCGCGCCCGTTCAGTCCGCGGAAATCGCGGATGCGCGGGATCGAGACGCTGATCAGGCGGTCGAGGAATTCGTACATGCGATCGCGGCGCAGCGTCACCTTGCAGCCGACCGGCCAGCCCTCGCGCACCTTGAAGCCGGCGATGGACTTGCGTGCCTCGGTGATCACCGGCTTCTGGCCGCTGATCTTCTCCATGTCGCCCACGGCGTTCTCGATCACCTTCTTGTCGGCGATCGCCTCGCCCACGCCCATATTGATCGTGATCTTCATCAGGCGCGGCACTTCCATCACGCTCTTGTAGGAAAAGCGCTGCATGAGCTGCGGCACCACCTTGTCCCGATAGAATTCCTTCAATCTTGCCATAACGGTCAGCCTGCTCGGTTCAACTATCCAGTACTTCGTTATTCGACTTGAAAAAGCGCACCTTGCGCCCGTCCTCCAGCGTACGGTAACCGATCCGGTCCCCTTTCTTGGTCACCGGATTGAACAGCGCCACATTGGAAACATGGATCGGCGCCTCTTTCTCCACGATCCCGCCCGCGACGCCGCGCGTGGGGTTCGGCTTGGTGTGCCGCTTCACCATGTTGACGCTTTCCACGATGATCCGGTCGTCGGCCAGCACGCGGACGACCGTACCGCGCCGGCCCTTGTCCTTGCCGGCGATCACGATCACGTCGTCGTTCTTCCTGATCTTGCTCATCTCGAACCTCGTTGTGCCCCGCCGCGCCTCAGAGGACTTCCGGCGCCAGCGATATGATCTTCATGAACTGCTCGGTGCGCAGCTCGCGCGTGACCGGCCCGAAGATACGCGTTCCGATCGGCTGCTGCTGGTTATTGAGCAGCACCGCCGCGTTGCTGTCGAAGCGGATCAGGGAGCCGTCCGGGCGGCGGATACCCTTGCGGGTCCGCACCACGACCGCGTCGTACACCTCACCCTTCTTCACCTTGCCGCGCGGTATCGCGTCCTTGATGCTGACCTTGATGATGTCGCCGATGCCGGCGTAGCGGCGATGCGAGCCGCCCAGCACCTTGATGCACATCAGTTCGCGCGCGCCGCTGTTGTCCGCGACTTCCAGCCTCGTCTGCATCTGAATCATGTTTCCGTCTCCTTACACGCGGCCGGCAGCGGTTATTCCGCCCGTCCGACGACCTTGACCAGGCGCCACGCCTTGGTCTTGGACAGGGGGCGCGATTGCTCGATGATCACCGTGTCGCCTTCCCTGCATTCATTGTTCTCGTCATGCGCGTGCAGCTTGGACGAGCTGCGCACGTACTTCTTGTAAACCGGATGCGGCAGCCTGCGCTCGATCAGGACGGTGATGGTCTTGTCCATCTTGTTGCTGATGACGCGGCCGGTGATGCTGCGCGTCGCCTTCGTCTGTTCGTTCATTGGGATCCGCCCTTGGTTTTCTCGTTCAACACCGTGTAGATCCGCGCGATGTCGCGTCGCACGCCGCGGATGCGGTGGTTCTGGCTCAACTGGCCAGTGCCCTTCTGCATGCGCAGATTGAACTGCTCGCGCAACAGACCGAGCAGATCCTGCTTCAATTCGGGGACGCCCTTGCTTCTCAGTTCTTTCGCCTTCATCACATCACCGTCCTGACCACGAACGCCGTCTTGATCGGCAGCTTCGCAGCCGCCAGCTTGAACGCCTCGCGCGCCACGTCCTCGGTCACGCCTTCCATTTCATACAACATCTTGCCCGGGTGCGTGACGGCGACCCAGAATTCGACGTTACCCTTACCGCTTCCCATACGAACCTCGAGCGGCTTCTTGGTCACCGGGGTGTCGGGGAAGACGCGAATCCACACCTTGCCGCCGCGCTTGACGAAACGGGTCATAGCGCGGCGCGCGGCCTCGATCTGGCGCGCCGTGATGCGGCCGCGCGCGACCGCCTGCAGGCCGTACTCGCCGAAACTGACCTTGTTGCCGCAGGTGGCGACGCCGCGGTTGCGCCCCTTCATCTGCTTGCGGAATTTGGTTCTCTTTGGCTGCAGCATGTTACATCCCTATCCTGAAAGTTAGGCGGACTCGACCTTGTCGACGCCGCCATCGGCCTCGTGCGCGTCGCGGTCGAACACCTCGCCCTTGAAGACCCACACCTTGACGCCGATCGCGCCGGACGCGGTGCGCGCCTCGGTGAAGCCGTAGTCGATGTCGGCGCGCAGGGTGTGCAACGGCACACGGCCTTCGCGATACCATTCGCTGCGCGCGATCTCGGCGCCGTTCAGGCGGCCGGCGACATTGACGCGGATGCCGAGCGCGCCCAGGCGCATCGTGTTGGTCACGGCGCGCTTCATGGCGCGACGGTACATGATGCGGCGCTCGATCTGCTGCGCGATGCTCTCGGCCACCAGTTGGGCGTCGAGTTCGGGCTTGCGGATCTCCTCGATGTTGATGTGCACCGGCACCTTCATCATGTCGGCGACTTCCTTGCGCAGATGCTCGATGTCCTCGCCCTTCTTGCCGATCACCATGCCCGGACGCGCGGTCTGGATGGTGATGTGGGCGGTGCGCGCCGGACGCTCGATCTGGATGCGGCTCACGGACGCCTGGGCCAGCTTCTTCTTCAGAAACTCGCGCACACGCAGATCGGTGTTGAGGTAATCCGCATAATTCTTCGAATCGGCATACCACTTGGACGTCCAGTCCTTGACGATGCCAAGACGGATACCGGTCGGATGTACTTTCTGGCCCATGATTTCCGCTCTCTGATAGCTTTACTTGTCGCTCACCGCCACGGTGATGTGGCTGCTGCGCTTCAATAACCGGTTGGCGCGGCCGCGCGCACGCGGGCTCCAGCGCTTCTGTTGCGGACCTTCGTCCACGAAGATGCGCGACACCTTCAGTTCGTCGATGTCGGCGCCCTCGTTGTGCTCCGCGTTGGCGATGGCGGAAAGCAGCAGCTTTCTCACCAGCACCGCGGCCTGTTTGGGACTGAACGCGAGCATGTTCAGGGCCCGGTCGACCGGCAGGCCGCGGATCTGATCCGCCACCAGCCGGCATTTCTGGGCGGAAATGCCCGCGTATCTGCGCTTAGCGTAAACTTCCATCGTCGCCACCCGTGACTATTTGGTCTTCTTGTCCGCCGCGTGACCCTTGAAGGTGCGGGTCGCGGCGAATTCGCCCAGCTTGTGGCCGACCATGTTCTCCGTCACCAGCACGGGCACGTGCTGGCGCCCGTTGTGCACGGCGATGGTCAGGCCCACCATGTCGGGCAGGATCATGGAGCGGCGCGACCAGGTCTTGATCGGACGCTTGCTGTTCTCCGCGACCGCCTGGTCCACCTTCTTGATCAGGTGCAGGTCGACGAACGGCCCCTTTTTGATTGAACGTGGCATTGCTAACCTCTGCGGCTCGATTCTGTCCGGCTGTCCTTACTTCGTCCTGCGGTCGCGCACGATCATGTTGCCGGTGCGCTTGTTCTTCCGCGTCTTGTATCCCTTGGTCGGCTGGCCCCACGGCGTCACCGGGTGCTTGCCGAAGTTGCGGCCCTCGCCGCCGCCGTGCGGATGGTCCACCGGGTTCATCGCAGTGCCGCGTACGGTCGGACGGATACCGCGCCAGCGCTTCGCGCCGGCCTTGCCGAGCGAGCGCAGCGAATGCTCGGCGTTGCTCACCTCGCCGAGGACCGCGCGGCAATCGACCATGATGCGGCGCATCTCGCCCGAACGCAGGCGCAGGATCGCGTAGGCGCCCTCTTTCGCGACGAGCTGGGTGGAGGCGCCGGCGCTGCGCGCGAGCTGCGCGCCCTTGCCCGGCTTCATCTCGACGCAGTGGATCTCGCTGCCGACCGGGATATAACGGATCGGCAGGCAGTTGCCGCGGCGAATCGGGGCGTCGCTGCCGGACTGTAACTCGTCGCCCGCGCTCACGCCCTTGGGCGCGATGATGTAACGGCGCTCGCCATCGGCGTACAGCAACAGGGCGATGTGCGCGCTGCGGTTCGGATCGTATTCGATGCGCTCGACGCGGGCGGGGATCCCGTCCTTGTCACGCTTGAAATCGACGATGCGGTAATAGCGCTTGTGGGCGCCGCCCATGTGGCGCACCGTGATGTGACCGTTGTTGTTGCGGCCACTGCCCCGCGTCTTGCTCTCGATCAGCGCCGGATGCGGATCGCCCTTGTGCAGATCGGGATGCACCACCTTCACTACGAAGCGGCGCCCGGCCGATGTCGGTTTGGTCTTTACGAGTGCCATGTGTCTGTCGTCCCGTCCCTAAATCCTAGTGCTGCCCGGCGAAGTCGATGTCGAAGCCGGGCTTGAGCGCCACGTAGGCCTTTCTGAAATCCGCGCGCTTTCCGTACGAGGCGCCGAAACGCTTGGTCTTGCCGCCGCAATTGACCACCCGGACCTGCTCGACCTGCACGTTGAAGAGGTGCTCGACCGCCTGCTTGATCTCGGGCTTGGTGGCGTCCGGAGCGACCCGGAACACGAACTGCTTGTGCTTCTCGGCCACCACGGTCGCCTTCTCGGAGACGTGGGGCGACAGCAGGATCTTCATCAGCCGTTCCTGGTTCATGCGAGCTGCTCCTCGAATTTCTTCACCGCGGCCGCCGTCATCAGCACCTTCTCGAAACGGATCAGGCTGACCGGATCCACCGCGGCGGCGTTCATCACCTCGACCTTGTGCAGGTTGCGGGCGGACAGCCGCAGCGTGTCGTCGGCCCCGTCGGTGACCACCAGCACGTTGTCGAGACCGAGCCCCTTCAGCTTCTCCGCCAGCGCCTTGGTCTTGATCGCTCCGAGCGCGAACTCCTCCACCACCACCAGCCGGTCCTGCCGCAGCAGTTCGGACAGGATGGAACGCACCGCCGCCCGGTACATCTTGCGGTTGACCTTCTGCGAGTAATCCGCGGTCACCGCCGCGAAGGTCTTGCCGCCGCCGCGCCACAGCGGGCTGCGAATGCTGCCGGCGCGGGCGCGGCCGCCGCCCTTCTGTTTCCAGGGCTTGATGCCGCCGCCGCTGACCTGCGTGCGCGTCTTCTGGGCGTGGGTGCCGGCGCGGCCGGCCGCCAGATACGCGGTCACCACCTGGTGCACCAGCGCCTCGTTGAATTCGCAGCCGAAGGTGGCGTCCGCGACTTGCAGCGCGCCCCCGGCCTTGCCCGTCGAACTTTTCAGCGTGATATCCATGTACCGTTTCCTCAGCGCGCCTTGACCGAAGGACGCACGATGACGTCGCCGCCGCTCGCGCCCGGGACGGCGCCCCGCACCAGCAGCAGGTTGCGCTCGGCGTCGACGCGCACCACTTCGAGATTCTGGGTGCTGCGCTGCGCGTCGCCCATGTGGCCCGCCATGCGCTTGCCCTTGAACACGCGGCCCGGCGACTGACGCTGCCCGATGGAGCCCGGCGCGCGGTGCGACAGCGAGTTACCGTGGGTCGCGTCGCCCATGGTGAAATTGTAGCGCTTGATCGTGCCGGCGAAGCCCTTGCCCTTGGTGACGCCGCTGACGTCGACCCGCTGGCCGGCCTGGAAGATATCCGCCTTGATCTCGCCGCCGACCGTGTAGGCCTCGCCCTCACCCTCGCCCAGGCGGAACTCCCACAGGGAGCGTCCGGCCTCGACCCCGGCCTTGGCGAAGTGACCCGCCTGCGGCTTGGTCACCCGCGTGGCGCGGCGCACGCCGGTGGTCACCTGCACGGCGCGATAACCGTCGCTCTCGACCGTCTTGACCTGCGTGATACGGTTGGGCTCGACCTCGATCACCGTCACCGGCACGGCATCGCCGTCCTCGGTGAAGATACGCGTCATCCCGTGCTTACGTCCGACTATACCTATCGTCATGACACCGATTCCTCAGCTCGCCCGCTCAGTGCAGCTTGATCTGTACGTCGACGCCCGCCGCCAGATCCAGCTTCATCAGCGCATCCACCGTCTTGTCGGTGGGATCGACGATGTCGAGCAGGCGTTTGTGCGTGCGGATCTCGTACTGATCGCGCGCGTCCTTGTTGGCGTGCGGCGAAATCAGGATGGTGAAACGCTCCTTGCGCGTCGGCAGCGGGATCGGCCCCTTCACATGCGCGCCCGTGCGCTTCGCGGTCTCCACGATCTCGCGCGCGGAGCGATCGATCAGCCGATGATCGAACGCCTTCAACCGTATCCGTATCCTTTGACTCGTCGCCATCGCCGTTTCCTGATTCTGTTCCTTGCTTAACCGGGGACGGACTTAAGTCCGTCCCCTTGCCTTTGTCCTTTTCCGGTTGCTGTTGACCCGGATGTTCGGGGACGGACTTCAGTCCGTCCCCGCCCCGCTGGGAGGGTCATAGCCAGGGTTGCTGGACTACGACCGCTCCGCTGGGGTGTATTACTCGAGTACCTTGGACACCACGCCGGCGCCGACGGTGCGGCCGCCCTCGCGAATCGCGAAGCGCAGGCCCTCTTCCATCGCGATCGGGTTGATCAGCGACACCGTCATCTTCACGTTGTCGCCCGGCATCACCATCTCCACCCCCGACGGCAGGTCACACGCCCCCGTCACGTCCGTCGTCCGGAAGTAAAACTGCGGGCGGTAGCCGTTGAAGAACGGCGTGTGACGGCCGCCCTCTTCCTTGCCCAGAATGTACACCTCGCACTCGAACTTCGTGTGC
>JADLCS010000053.1 GCA_020847075.1 Gammaproteobacteria bacterium | reverse complement strand
GCCTTCATCAGACCGATGTTGCCTTCCTGGATCAGGTCGAGGAACTGCAGGCCCCGGTTGGTGTACTTCTTCGCGATGGAAATGACCAGACGCAGGTTGGCTTCGACCATTTCCTTCTTCGCGCGACGGGCCTTGGCCTCTCCGATGGACATCTTGCGGTTGATGTCCTTGATCTCGTTGATCGCCATGCCCGACTCGGTCTGAATCGAGATCAGTTTCTTCTGTGCGCGCAGGATCTCGTCCTGGTGCGCCTCCAGAACCTTGGAATGCTTCTTCCCCGCCTTGATCTGGCGCGGCAGCCAGTTGAGGTCGGTCTCATTGTCCGGGAAGGAGGTGATGAACTCCTTGCGCGGCATGTGCGCGTTGGTGACACAAACCGTCATGATGATCTTTTCCTGCGCGCGCACGCGCTCCACCGTATCACGCAGGTTGTTGATCAACTGATCCGTCATGCGCTGGGTGAGCTTGAAGGTCATGAAGCAATCGGTCAATTCCTTCAGCAGCTTGGCCGCCTTGTCGTGACTCCGGCCGTTCTTGTCGACCGCCGCCATGGCCTTCTTGTACAGTTTTTCGAGCTCCTCGAAGCGCGCGCGCGCCACGTCCGGATCCGGACCGGTGTCGGCGGCCTCGCTGCTTTCGCCACCCTCGTCGTCGCTTTCCGCCTCGGTCGTTTCCTCGACGAACGCCTCTTCGACCACGGCCGCCTGGACCATCGGCACGCTGTCGTTTTCATCCTCGTTGGGGTCGACGTAGCCGGAGATCATATCCCCCAGGCGCGCCTCATTGGCCTGCACCTTCTGATAGGAACGCAGAAGCTCGGCGATGGTATCCGGGTACTCCGTCAGGGCGAGCAGCATCTGGCGCTGGCCGCTTTCGATACGCTTGGCGATCTTGATCTCGCCTTCACGAGTCAACAGCTCGACGGTGCCCATCTCGCGCATGTACATGCGCACCGGGTCGGTGGTGCGCCCGAATTCGCTGTCCACACTGGCCAGGGCTGCGGCCGCTTCTTCAGCGGCGTCATCGTCGCCGTCGACCGCAGCATCGTTCATCAACAGGCTTTCGGTATCCGGCGCGAACTCGTGTACCGTGATCCCCATGTCGTTGATCATGCCGATGATGTCTTCGATCTGTTCGGGATCGACGATGTCGTTGGGCAGGTGGTCGTTCACCTCGCGGTAGGTCAGATACCCCTGTTCCTTGCCCTTGGCTATCAAGGTCTTGAGCTGCGACTGCTGATCCTGCTTCATAATGGCGTCCCGACCCCTGGTCCACTGGATTGACGATAAACGGCCGATTTTACTACAGGCCCGCACGGATTGAGAACAGCCCGCGGGCCCGCCCAAATCCCCTTCATACGGCCGTCGACTTCTCAATAATCAACTGTTTCATATCCTTTTTCTCCTGCAGCAGCCGGGCCAGCTCCTGCTTGTCCTGCTGACTCCAGGCATCCCGCGGCCGGCCGTTCAGCGCCTCGATCTGCTGCTCGACATATCCGAGCTGCAGGCGGTACAGGGCGTCCAGAAATTCCCGGTCCAGCTCCTCATGCGGCACCAGCGACTCGTCCCGCGCCAGCCTGGCCAGGGCCTTCGCATGCTCACGGTCACGCCAGTGCTCCAGTACGATGGCTGTAGTGAAATGAGGGTTGTCCTGTAGCAAATCAAGCATCTCCACCAGCAACCCGATTCCGGGGGTTTTCATATGAATCAACCGCTTGTAATCCTTCGCCTGCTGGGCCAGGGCCGGTTTTCTCAGCAAATGCGAGACGGCCTTGCGCACCAGCGAGACAACCGTGCGGTCGTTCTGCGCATTTTGAGGACGCGCGACCGGACGGCCGGTCCTGCGCTCGCCCGTCAACATCCCGGCCAGAACATCGGAGTTCATCTTCGAGAGTTGCGCCAGGCGGTCGATCATCAACTGCCGAAAAACCCCCGGAGCCAGCCTTGCGAGATAGGGCCGGGCCAATTCCACCAAGCGCGCCCGGCCGTCTATGCTCGATACATCGGCACGCCCCAGAAGCGTGTCATAGAAGAAAGTCGAAAGCGTGATTGCGTTCTCAACACGTTGCTCGAATACCTCTTTGTGCTCCTTGCGCACCAGCGAATCCGGATCCTCGCCTTCCGGCAGAAACATGAAACGCGCCTGCCAGCCATCACGCAGGGCGGGCAAGGCCTGCTCCAGCGCGCGCCAGCCCGCCTCGCGGCCGGCGCGGTCGCCGTCAAAACAGAAAATCACCTCCGGCACCAGACGAAACATGCGTTCCAGATGCTGCGGTGTGGTCGCGGTACCCAGCGTCGCCACCGCATAGCGAACCCCGTGTTGCGCCAGCATCACTACGTCCATGTAACCTTCGACCACGAGCAGGCGATCAAGTTGCCTTGTGCCGTTGCGCGCCTCATACAGACCATAGAGTTCGCGTCCCTTGTGAAACAGCTCGGTTTCCGGCGAATTGAGGTATTTCGGGGTGTCGTCACCGATCACCCGCCCCCCGAACCCGATCACCCGTCCGCGGGCATCCCGGATCGGGAACATGACACGATCGCGGAAGCGGTCGTAATACCCCCCCTGATCACGCTTGACGAGCAGCCCGGCCTCGGCCAACGCCCCCGCGGCGAACTTCCCGCCCATGAACACGGACAAGTTGTCCCACCCGGACGGCGCGTACCCGATTCCGAATTCGGCGGCCGTTTCTCCGGTGACGCCGCGCCCCTTGAGATAGTCGATCGCCAGCTGCCCCCGCGGGTGATCGCGCAACTGGCGGCGGAAATAGTCCGCTGCCTCCCGCAGAACGTCAAGGGATTCGCCGCCCCTACGGACGCGCTCGCCGCCGCCCTCCGTCCGGGGCACCTCGAGCCCGACCCGATGGGCGAGCTCATGAACGGCGTCGACGAAATCGAGATGGCAGTACTCCATCACGAAGCCGATCACCGTTCCGTGGGCCCCGCAGCCGAAACAGTGATAGAACTGCTTTTCGGGGCTGACGGTGAACGAGGGGCTTTTTTCCTCGTGAAACGGACAGCGCGCCACATACTCGCGCCCGGCCTTGCGCAGGGCCACATAACCGTCGATTACCTCCACGATGTCGACGCGGGCGGTCAATCCGTCTATGAAATCCTGGGGAATCCTGCCAGCCATGGGTAGCTAAGATACTAGGGCGAAGACGCGGGGGACAAGAGGATGAAAACCCGCGGCCGGAACGTCGACCCGGGGGCGGCATGGGCGCCTCGCCGGCACCCTGTGGGGTATTCGCGGCGGGCCGGATTACGCGAGACGGGCCCTGATCCGGGCGCCGACCGCTCCCATATCGGCGCGCCCCTGGATCTGCGGTTTCAGCACGCCCATGACCTTGCCCATGTCCTTGATGGACTGGGCCCCTGTCTGGGCGACGGCCCGCTCGATCAGGTCGGACAACTCCTCGTCGGAAAGTGCCGGGGGAAGGTACTCCTCGATGACCTTCAGCTCGTAGGCTTCCTGATCCACCAGATCCTGGCGTCCCGCCTTGCCGTATTGATCGATGGAATCGTTGCGCTGCTTGATCATCTTGCTGAGCACGATGATGACCTGCTCATCATCGAGGCTGATGCGCTCATCCACTTCCCGCTGCTTGATCGCGGCATTGATCAGTCGGATGATGCCCAGCCGCCGGCTTTCCTTGGCGCGCATCGCCGCCTTCATGTCTTCCTGCAAGCGATGTTTGAGCGATGCTTCCATGGGCCTTAGAAGAGCTGAAATCTCTTGGACTGGACGTACTGCGGCAGGCGCGCGGCGGGAAACCGCGCGCGCCTGCGATCGGATTCAGGAATGGGCGCGGAAGAGGCGCGACCGTTCCATCGAGGTGCGCTTTTGCTGACGCTTTACCGCAGCCGCGGCCTTGCGCTTGCGTACCGAGGTGGGCTTTTCATAAAACTCCCGTCGACGTATCTCGGACAACACCCCGCTTTTCTCACAGATACGCTTGAAACGGCGCAGCGCCACTTCGAACGGCTCGTTGTCTCTCACGCGCACATTTGGCATTCACATTCCCCGTCATTAATGGTGGAAAACTTCAAAACCGGAAAAAGGCGCGTATTTTAACTTTCGCCGCGAGCCGGTGTCAAAGGCCCGTCCGGAGATGCGCGCGCCGGCCCCGGTCCTCGCGTCGTCCCAACCTAGACCGCCCCCTCCCCGGGGCCGGCGCGCCCGATGACGCAACAGAAACTTAATTTAAATAAGATCAATAAGTAATCATAAATCCAGCTTCTCCGTCACCGCGCCGCGGCCGCGCCCGGCAAAACCCGTCCATCCCCGGCTGCGGAGACGCCGCGGCCGGAATATTGGGAACCATTTCGCCCGTCCCGCGGACTAACCGGTACCAGCCGTTTCCGACACATCACCCGGGATCAGACCTAGGGACAGGGGTGAAACATCGCCCGCCTGATCATGGTTACCGCGGGACGTTCCACACGACTACACGCCGGGGGCCCGACCATTGCACCGCAGAACCAGCACAGGCCATCAAGGAACCCCGGAGCAATCCGCTTTCGAAACCCTGGTCCGCCCCCACCTGAAACCACTGTTCCGACTCGCCTATCGCCTGACCCACAGTCGGGAAGAGGCGGAAGATCTGATCCAGGAACTCCTGCTGAAACTTTACCCTCGCCGCCATGAACTCATGGAGGTCGACCGGCTCCGCCCCTGGCTTGCCCGGGTCATGTACCGTATCTTCATCGATAACCGTCGCCGCTATTCCCGTTCCCCGGTACATCTGGCCGTGGATTGCGGCACCGACGCGCAAGGCGCCGACCCGATCGAGAATCTCGCCGGAGCGGGCGATAACCCGGAATTGGAAACCGAGCAGAACGTCCTGACTCGGCACCTGTTGCAGGTCATCGATAGGCTGAGCGAGGATCACCGCCATGTCCTCGGATTACACGACATCGAGGGATATACCCTGGAAGAAATGCAAGTGATACTCGATTGCCCGATCGGCACGCTAAAATCGCGTCTGCACCGCGCTCGGGCACGCCTGCGGGAACTGCTGTCCCACCTCGAGATGGATTTCCAGCCCCCGGTGAAAAAAATAAACCGAAAATAATCATCGTATTGATCGGGCTTCGGGAACTTTTTCCATCGGACTTCGTGTATCTAGGGTATGAACAAAGGGCATCCCATGAATTGCTCCACCTTCGACCGACGGGTCAACGAATATCTCGACGGCGCGCTGAACCCGGACGAGGCCGTCGCCCTGGAACGGCATGCGGGTGAATGCGCTTCGTGCCGCGCCCTGCTGGCGCAGGAGAGGATGCTGCGCCGGTCGCTGCGCGAACTGCCCGCGCCGGAGCCCTCCGAGGCCTTTTTCGACCGCGCCCTCGCACAGGCGGCCCTGGACGACCGTCGTCGCCGGGGGTGGAACTGGCGCCTGCCGGGCATTGGCCTGGCCCTGGCGGCCAGCGTCACGCTGGTCTTCGCGGTCGGAGTCCTGTATAGATCCGGCCCCGTCCCGGTACAGGATCTCCCCGGGATCGCCATAGCCCTGAACCAGGCCCGGGATGTGAGCCTGGTGTTCGAATCCGAGCACGCTATGGCGAATGCCCGCTTTACTATACAGTTGCCCGAAGGCATCGAGGTCAGCGGTTATCCCGGGCAACGCGAGCTCAGTTGGGAAGGCAGCCTGGCGCAGGGCAAGAATCTCCTGGTACTTCCGGTCGAGGCACACGGCGGTCGGGGCGGCGAACTGGTCGCGGCGGTTACCTCTACGGGAAAGAGAAAGGACTTTATCCTGAGAATGG
>JADLCS010000098.1 GCA_020847075.1 Gammaproteobacteria bacterium | reverse complement strand
TTATGGGGCAGGCAGTGTACAGGGCTTTGCCCGTCCATTCCTGAACATGGGTATAACTGTGGTAAGCGCCTGGGCTGCAAACGCGGAGCCGGTAGCCGAATATACAGTGGCTCAGATTCTTTTAGCAAACAAGGGCTTTTTTCAGAATGCCCTTAAGACAAAAAAAGATCGTGAATAGGCAAGAAAATTCTCAGAGACCTTTACCGGCAATTATTCGGCAAAAGTAGGAATACTTGGAGCAGGCATGATAGGAACAAAGGTAATAGAGCTTTTGAAGCCTTTTAACTTGAAGATGCTGGTGTATGACTCCTTCCTTTCCGAGGAAAGGGCAATTGAGTTGGGAGTGAGAAGATGTACGGCTGCTGAGGTTTTTTCGGAATGTCTGACTATTTCAAATCACATTGCAAACCTTCTTGCCACAAAAGGAATACTTGACAGCGTATATTTCGATAAGATGCTACCGAACGCTACTTTTATAAACACCTGGCGGGGAGCTCAATTGGTGGAGGGGGATTTGATAAATGCGTTGAAAGCGGTACCCACAAGGACGGCTGTTCTGGACGTAACCGATCCAGAGCCACCCATGGCCGGCAGTGAATTACTGGAGATGGAAAATGTAATTCTTACAACACATATAGCCGGGAGCATGGGATGTGAAGTAGAGCGTATGGGCTGCAATATGGCAGAAGAATTTGAAAATTATATGAATGGTAATGAATTGAAATATAGTGTTACATTAAAAATGCTGGAAACAATGGCTTAAAGGAATGAGATTATATGTAAGCGATGGAACACATGCCGTAGTGAATACAAGCCTCTCATTTGATACAATTGCTAAAAACAATCAAATGGGAGGCTTTTATCATGCGATCAACAATAGAAAACCTGGCTTTATGGGAGCAGCGTATCAAGGAAAGAGTCCAAAGTGGGTTGACCATAATTGAATGGTGTCAAAAGAATGAAATCAGCAAGCATCAGTACAATTATTGGAACCATCTGGTTCGTGAGAAACAAAAAGCCGATGAAGGAGATGCTTTCACTGATATTGCTCCTCTGCTGGTGCGTACCAGCAATGAAATACAAAAATCCGAATCATCTTCCGAATTCAAACTTTTGATAAAAGACATCCAGGTGACAGTTCCAAATGATTTTAATCCGTCATCTCTTGCAGGCATATTGAGGGTGCTCCAGTCATTATGATGAAACATATAGCCGATGGAGCTGCACATATTTATCTTGCGCTTGGCCCTACAGATTTTCGCAAGCAGCAGAGTGGTCTTGTGTCACTGGTTGCACTAAAATTCAGGCTTAATCCTCATTCAGGCACAAGCGTTTTTCTTTTCTGCAACAAGCGATATAATGCATTGCGTGCCCTGCGCTGGGATGGCAATGGATTTATTCTGGTCACAAAAACACTGTCCGAAGAAATGAAGTTCCAGTGGCCAAAAACGCAGGGAGAGATCCGTGACATATCAAAGCGCCAGCTTGAATGGCTGCTGTCGGGGCTCCAGGTAGATCAGAAAAAAGCACATCCTGATAGCGTTGACACCTCTGGAATAATTTACTGAAAAATGCCTGAAATACTAGTAAAATAGCTACTTTCATGGTATAATTAGAGTATCAAAAATCACCGGGAGAACAGCTTTGTACATGCAGTCTGTCACTGAAAAAGATCAGCGGATTCAACATCTTGAAAATGAAAACAAAAAACTGCTTGAGAAAATGAAACTATTGGAGCACAATGTTGAAGCACTCACTCAGGCTCTTTTGCAAGGTTCCAAAAAGCTTTTCGGAAGATCAAGCGAGAAGACCCCGTCAGAACACTGGCAGGCTTCATTTCTTGATAAAGAGCTTACTGCTGATACTCCTAAAAACGATGCCGCTGTGGTGAATATAAAGGAGCACAAAAGACCTGTCCGGAAAAAGGGTGACCGGGAGAAGCTGACCGCATTTA
>JADLCS010000052.1 GCA_020847075.1 Gammaproteobacteria bacterium | reverse complement strand
TGTCCTGTCTGCCGTCCATCAGCGGTCGACCTCCCCGAATACGATGTCCTGCGTCCCGATGATGGCCACCACGTCCGCGATCATGTGGCCGCGGCACATCTCGTCGAGCGCGGCGACGTGGGCGAAGCCGGGCGCGCGGATCTTGAGCCGGTAGGGCTTGTTGGAACCGTCGGAGACGATATACACGCCGAACTCGCCCTTGGGGTGCTCGACCGCCGCATAGGCCTCCCCGGCGGGCACGCAGTAACCCTCGGTGAACAGCTTGAAGTGGTGGATCAGCGCCTCCATGTCGCCCTTCATGTCGGTGCGCTGCGGCGGCGTCACCTTGTGGTCGTCGGCCATCACCGGGCCGGGGTTGGCGCGCAGCCAGTCGATGCACTGGCGGATGATACGGTTGGACTGGCGCATCTCCTCGACGCGCACCAGATAGCGGTCGTAGCAGTCGCCGGCCACGCCCACCGGCACGTCGAAATCGAGACGGTCGTATACCTCGTAGGGCTGCTTCTTGCGCAGGTCCCACTCGATGCCGGAGCCGCGCAGCATGGGGCCGGTGAAGCCGAGTTGCAGCGCCCGCTCCGGGCTCACCACGCCGATACCGACGGTGCGCTGCTTCCAGATGCGGTTGTCGGTCAGCAGGGTCTCGTATTCGTCCACATAACCGGGGAAGCGCTCGGTGAAGGCCTGCAGGAAGTCCAGCAGGGAGCCCTGGCGGTCGCGGTTGCGCGCCGCGGTCTCCTTCGCGTTGTGCCACTGCGACTCGCGGTACTGCGGCATGCTCGGCGGCAGGTCGCGGTAGACGCCGCCGGGGCGCAGATAGGTCGCGTGCATGCGCGCGCCCGACACCGCCTCGTAGCAGTCGAGCAGGTCCTCGCGCTCGCGGAAGGCGTACAGGAACACCGTCATCGCGCCGATGTCGAGCGCGTGCGCCCCGACCCACAGCAGGTGGTTGAGGACGCGGGTGATCTCGGCGTACATGACGCGGATGTACTGGGCGCGCAGCGGCGGCTCGACGCCGAGCAGCTTTTCGATCGCCAGCACGTAGCCGTGCTCGTTGCACATCATGGACACGTAGTCGAGCCGGTCCATGTAGCCGATGCTCTGGTTGTAGGGTTTGCTTTCGGCCAGCTTCTCGGTGGCGCGATGCAGCAGGCCGATGTGCGGATCGGCGCGCTCGATCACCTCGCCATCGAGCTCCAGCACCAGCCGCAGCACGCCGTGCGCGGATGGATGCTGCGGGCCGAAATTCATGGTGTAGTTGCGGATCTCAGCCATTTGTCCGCGCCGTCTCGTCTCTGATCAGATAACGGTGATCGTGCCGGATCACCTTGGGGATGTTGACGCGCGGTTCGATGCTCACCGGCTCGTAGATCACGCGGCGCTTCTCCGGATCGTAGCGCATCTCGACGTTGCCCGAGAGCGGAAAATCCTTGCGGAAGGGGTGGCCGATGAAACCGTAGTCGGTGAGGATGCGGCGCAGGTCCGGATGACCGTCGAACAGGATGCCGTACAGGTCGAAGGCCTCGCGCTCGTACCAGTTCGCCGCGGCCCAGACGTCGATCACCGAGGCCACGCGCGGGTAGTCGTCGTCGAGCCGGACGCGTAGGCGCAGGCGCCGGTTGTGCGCGATCGACAGCAGGTGGTAGACCACGGCGTAGCGCGGCCCGGAATACGCGCCGTCGCCGTACTCCAGATAATCGACCCCGCACAGGTCGATCAGCATCTCGAAGCGGAAATCCGGCTCGTCGCGCAACGCGCGGCAGACCTCCGGCAGCGACGCGGGCGCGACCTCGACGGTCAGCTCGCCCAGCGCCGCTGCACCGGACTCGAGCGCGGCGCCGAACCGCTGCCGCAGGCCTTCGTTCAATGTCTCCAGGGCGTCGGTCATGGGAGTGGTCAGCGGGCGATGGTGTTGGTGCGCTTGATCTTGTTCTGCAATTGGATGATGCCGTACAGCAGCGCCTCCGCGGTCGGCGGACAGCCGGGCACGTAGATGTCCACCGGCACGATGCGGTCGCAGCCGCGCACGACCGAATAAGAATAGTGATAGTAGCCGCCGCCGTTAGCGCAGGAACCCATGGAGATCACCCAGCGCGGCTCGCTCATCTGGTCGTAGACCTTGCGCAGCGCGGGTGCCATCTTGTTGACCAGCGTGCCGGCGACGATCATCACGTCCGACTGGCGCGGGCTGGGCCGGAACACCACGCCGAAACGGTCGAGGTCGTAGCGCGAGGCGCCGGCGTGCATCATCTCGACCGCGCAGCAGGCCAGCCCGAAGGTCATCGGCCACAGCGAGCCGGTGCGCGCCCAGTTGATCAGCTTGTCGGCGGTGGTGGTGACGACGCCTTCCTTGAATACGCCCTCTATTCCCATTCCAGCGCACCCTTCTTCCACTCGTAGATGAAGCCGACGACGAGGATGGCGAGAAATACGACCATCGCGATGAAACCGAACATCCCGATCTCGTCCAGCACCACCGCCCACGGAAACAGGAAGGCGATCTCGAGATCGAAGATGATGAACAGGATGGCGACCAGGTAGTAGCGCACGTCGAACTTCATGCGCGAGTCCTCGAAGGCCTCGAAGCCGCACTCGTAGGGCGACAGCTTGTCGGCGTCGGGGCGGTGCGGCGCCAGCACGAAACCGGCGATCATGGGCGCGATTCCGAAGAACAGCCCCAGCACGAGGAAGACCAGTATTGGCAGATAATTTTCCAGCATGAATACAGTCGGATTCTAAGGCGCACCGGATGCGGCTCACCTCTCGAAGAAGACTCCCCCCTGTGTGGACTGGACTGCGTTTTTTTATTATGTGCCGGCCGCGGTCTCCTACGGCCAGGAGCTGTTCAGTCTAGGCCAGCGCTTTACGCGGTGTCAAGCCGGAAATAACCCGGAATTATCTGGATAAACAGGCAAATACGAAGGTATTCGACGTACAGGGAGGAATCGGGAAAGAAGCCCCGGATAATGGTGCCGATGGCCGGACTCGAACCGGCACGGCTTGCGCCACCGCCCCCTCAAGACGGCGTGTCTACCAATTTCACCACATCGGCAATTCGTTCACGCACCGTACCGCGCGCGTGGCGGGATCCGCGGAGGGAAACCCGACGTTCAACTGCTTGTTTACGGCTTACTGCTGCCCGCTCTGCCCGGGCGCCTCCTCCGGTGCGGAAGAGGGTTCATCCGGCAGGCGCGGAAGATCGGCCGGACCGGCTGGGGTCTCATCGCCGGCCACCGGCGCCGTCAGCTCCGTGACGCTGCCGCGCTCGGTCCTCTGGCTGTAAAAATACGTGAGCACCAGGCTGGAGATGAAGAACAGCGCGGCCAGCACCCCCGTGGCGCGCGTCAGAAAGGAGGCGGAACCGCGCGCCCCGAATACCGTCTGCGAGGCGCCGCTGCCGAAGGCCGCGCCGATGTCGGCGCCGCGGCCGCGCTGGATCAGCACCAGGCCGATCAGGGCGATGGCGATCAGGATGTGCAACACGATCAGGAACGGCAACATTATCATTCACCCGTAAACGATGGCGCGAATCCGCCGGGACCTCAGGCGGACTGCGCCGCGCGGCAGATCTCCAGAAACTCCTCCGCCTTCAGCGAGGCGCCGCCGATCAGCCCGCCGTCGATATCCGCCATGGCGAACAGCTCCGCGGCATTCGATCCCTTGACGCTGCCGCCGTACAGGATACGCAGCGCCGCCGCCGTGTCCGCACCCTTCCGCGCCACGCGCCGGCGGATGAACCCGTGCACCTCCTGCGCCTGCTCCGGCGATGCCGTGCGGCCGGTGCCGATGGCCCATACCGGTTCGTAGGCGACGACGGCCTGCCCCAGCGAATCCACCGCGTCGAGCACGGCATCGAGCTGGCGCGCGATGACGGCCTCCGTGGTACCGGCCTCGCGCTCCTCCAGCAGTTCGCCGACGCACAGGATCGGGGTCAGCCTCGCCGCCGTGGCGGCGACGAATTTCCTCGCCACCTGCGCGTCGCTCTCGCCGTACAGGGTACGGCGCTCGGAATGCCCGATGATGACATAGCGGCAACCGAAGTCGCGCAGCATCGCCCCGGAGATCTCACCGGTGTAGGCGCCCACCCCGGTCTCCTGGCACAGGTTCTGGCCGCCCCAGGCCACGGCGCTGCCCGCCAGCGCGGCCTCGACGTCCGCCAGATAGACGAAGGGCGGGCACACGGCGATGTCCACGCCCGCGATCTCCCGCGCGCCGGCGGCCACGGCGGCCAGCAGGCCCTCGTTCCCGGCCCGCGAGCCATTCATCTTCCAGTTGCCGGCCACCAGCGGTCGTCGCATCCTGACGAAATCCCTAAATTCTTAAAGTATCGGGTCGCGGAAAACGCAGAAGCTTACCGTCCCCGCCGGAATAAATCAATTGAGCGCGGGAAGGAAAAGGCGGGGACCGGGGCGGCGCTCAGGCATGGCCGGCGCGGGACTGGCGCGCCTGTTCCTCGCCGATGACCGTCGCCAGGCGCTGCGCGATGGCCTTGACCTGCTGGGGATCCATACCCTCCACCATCACGCGGACCACCGGCTCGGTGCCGGAGGGGCGCAGCAGCAACCGGCCTTCGCCGCCCAGCGCGGACTCCGCCTCCGCGACGGCGGCCGCGACGGCCGGCGAGCGCGCGTGATTGAAGCCCTTCTCGATCGGGACGTTGATCATGTGCTGAGGGTATTTGCTCATGCCGACCTTGAGCTCGTGCAGGGTGCAGCCGGAGCGCACCATGAACTCGAGCACCTGCAGCGCGGCGACGATGCCGTCGCCGGTGGTGGTGCGGTCCAGGCAGATGATGTGGCCGGAGGACTCTCCGCCCAGCGTCCAGCCGCCCTGCTGCAGCAGGTCCATGACATAGCGGTCACCGACGGGCGCCCGCTTCAACCCCACGCCCAGTTCCGCCAGCGCATGCTCCAGCCCCAAGTTGCTCATCACGGTACCGACCGCCGTCCCGATCTCCTGCCCCGCCTTCAGGCGCGCGCGCGCGATGATGTACAGCAGCTCGTCGCCGTCCACCGCCTCGCCGCGGTGGTCGACCATGATGACGCGGTCGCCGTCGCCGTCGAGCGCGATGCCGAGATCGGCCTTGTGCTCCAGCACGGCGGCCTGGATGGCCTGCGGGTGAGTCGCACCGCACTTGTCGTTGATGTTGAGCCCGTTCGGGGACACGCCGACGCGCACGACCTCGGCGCCGAGTTCGCCGAACACGCTCGGGGCGACGTGATAGGTGGCGCCGTGGGCGCAGTCGACCACGATCTTGAGGCCGCGCAGCTCGATGCCCGAGGCGATGGTGCTCTTGCAGAACTCGATGTAGCGCCCCGCCGCGTCCACCACCCGCTCCGCCTTGCCTAGTTCGGCGGAATCGCGCGTCACCATCGGCTCATCCAGCATGGCCTCGATCGCCGCCTCGGTCTCGTCCGGCAGCTTGTGCCCGCGCGCGGAGAAGAACTTGATGCCGTTGTCGTAATAGGGGTTGTGCGAGGCGCTGATCACGATGCCGGCCTGGGCGTGCAGGGTGCGCGTCAGATAGGCGATCGCCGGCGTGGGCATGGGTCCGAGCAGCAGGATATCGACCCCGGCGGCGGACAGCCCCGCCTGCAGGGCGGATTCGAACATATAGCCCGAGATACGCGTGTCCTTGCCGACCAGCACCTTGCCATGCTGGCGCGGCGCCAGCACGCGGCCGACCGCCCAGCCCAGCTTGAGGACGAAATCGGCGGTGATGGGCTCCCTGCCCACCCTGCCGCGGATCCCGTCGGTCCCGAAATAACGCCGGCTGCTCATATCGGGGACAGATTTAAAATCCGTCCCTGCCTCCCTCATTTAAATCGCTGAACCCCGAGGACGGATTTGTAATCTGTCCCCATTAAGCCGGGAACAGATTGGAAATCTGTTCCCCCCTCTTCATCATGTCATCTGTCCCCAACCGACCATCCACCTTTTATAACCCGGGGACAGATTGTGAAATCTGTCCCCTCTTGCAGCGGTATTCCCTCTTGCAGTGGTAACGGATTTATCAATCCGTCCCCGGTTCAAATCAGCCGCTCTCTTTCACCGCCCCGCACAGCCGTACCGCGTCCACGGTCGGTCCGACGTCGTGGGCGCGGACGATGGACGCGCCCTGCCAAACGGCCAGCGTCGCCAGGGCGATACTACCATAAAGCCGCCCCTCCACCGGATGCCCCAGCACCGCGCCGATGAGCGACTTGCGCGACAGCCCGACCAGCAGCGGACAGTCCAGCGCGCGGAAACGGTCGAGCCCGCGCAGCAGCCGCAGATTGTGGGCGGCGGTCTTGCCGAAGCCGAAACCCGGGTCCACCAGCAGCCGCGCGCGCGGGAGGCCGGCGCCCAGGCAGGCCTCGACGCGGGCGGCCAGGAATTCCATCACCTCGCGCACCACGTCGTCGTAATGCGGCGCCCGCTGCATGGTGCGCGGCTCGCCCTGCATGTGCATCAGGCACACCGGGACGCCGAGTTCCCGCGCCGTCTCCAGCGCGTCCGGCTCGCCCAGCGCGCGCACGTCGTTGATCAGGCCCGCCCCGGCGGCGACCGCTGCGCGCATCACCGCCGGCCGGCTGGTATCGATCGAGATCACCGTCTCCGGCAGCGCGGCGCGGATCGCGGCGATGACCGGGACCACGCGCGCGACTTCCTCCGCCGCGGTCACCGCGGCGGCGCCGGGGCGGGTCGATTCGCCGCCGACGTCGATGATCGCGGCGCCCTCCCCGGCCATGCGCCTGGCCTGCGCCAGCGCCGCGTCGACCGAAAAAAAATCACCCCCGTCCGAGAAGGAATCGGGGGTGACGTTGAGGATGCCCATCACCTGCGGGCGGGTCAGGTCGAGCCGGCGGTCTCCGCATTCGAGGAGGCGCCCGCCCGCCGGGCCGGGGTCGATCGTCGTTACTGGTGTCATGTCCCAAGAATGACCTGCCCCTTCCGCCCACACACGCGGGGAGGGGGCAGGGTGAGATCGGCGGGCATTTTGCTTTTCACTCAGTCCTTAGTCCTTAGTCCTAAGTCCTGTGTTCCCCCCACCCTCACCCCGGCCCTCTCCGCCCCGGGAGGAGCGGAGAGGGCGGCGCAGCGATGTCCTCCGCCGACGGGCGCGCCGGATTTCAGGGGATCAGTGCTGTCCCGCCGGTCCGCCGATGGCGCCGTCGGCCGGCTTGTCCTTCTCGCCGGACTTCTCGCCGCTCACGCCCGGCCCGGCCTTGGGGCCCTCGTAACGGCCCCAGTCGCGCGGCGGGCGCGGCTCCTTGCCCTGCATGATGTCGTCGATCTGCTGGCTGTCGATGGTCTCGTACTTCATCAGGGCCTCGGCCATGGCGTGCAGCTTGTCGAGGTTCTCGGTCAGAATCCGGTGCGTGCGCTCGTAGTTGCGGTCCACCACGGCACGGATCTCCTTGTCGATCGCGTACGCGGTCTCGTCCGAGATGTTCTTGTGCTGGGTCACGGAATGGCCGAGGAACACCTCGCCCTCCTCCTCGCCGTAGGCGAGCGGGCCGAGCGCGGACAAACCCCACTTGGTGACCATGCTGCGTGCGATGTCGGTGGCGCGCTTGATGTCGTTGGACGCGCCGGTGGTGACGGCGTCGGCCCCGAAGATCAGCTCCTCCGCCACGCGCCCGCCGAACATGCTGGAGATCTGGCTCTCCAGCCGCTGCTTGCTGTAGCTGTAGCGGTCCTCCTCCGGCAGGAACATGGTCAGGCCCAGCGCGCGGCCGCGCGGGATGATGGTCACCTTGTGCACCGGGTCGTGCGCCGGCACCAGGCGGCCGACGATGGCGTGACCGGATTCGTGATAGGCGGTCAGACGCTTCTCGTCGTCGCTCATCACCATGGAGCGGCGCTCGGCGCCCATCATGACCTTGTCCTTGGCCTTCTCGAAATCGATCATCTCGACTGTACGCTTGTTGGCGCGGGCGGCGAACAGCGCGGCCTCGTTCACCAGGTTGGCGAGGTCGGCGCCGGAGAAGCCGGGCGTGCCGCGCGCGATGATGGCGGGCTCGACGTCGTCGCTGATCGGCACCTT
>JADLCS010000051.1 GCA_020847075.1 Gammaproteobacteria bacterium | reverse complement strand
CTTCACCCTTCACCCTTCACCCTTCACCCTTCACCCTTCACCCTTCACCCTTCACCCTTCACCCTTCACCCCGCCCTCAGTCCGGCATCTTTCCCGCCTGATCCGGCGCGGGCTGTTCCGCGAGTTCCTGCGTGAGTCGCCGCGCCACGTCGCCGGGCGAGCCGGTGCGGCGCGCCAGCAGGTCGTAGGCGACCGGCACCACGAACAGCGTGAAGACGGTGGCCGCCAGCACACCCCACAGGATCACCGTGCCGATCACCGCGCGCGTCTCGGCGCCGGCCCCGAAGGAGATCAACAGCGGTACGGCGCCCACGGCGGCGGTGATGCTGGTCATGAGGATCGGGCGCAGGCGGATGCCGGCGGCCTCGACCAGCGCCTCGCGGAACGGTCGGCCGGCGTCGCGCAACTGGTTGGCGAACTCTACGATGAGGATGCCGTTCTTGGCCGCGAGGCCCACCAGCATGATCAGGCCGATCTCGCTGTAGATGTTGAGCGTCCGGCCCGTGAAATAGAGGCCGGCCAGCGCGCCCGCCATCGCCAGCGGCACGGTCAGGATGATGACGAAGGGGTGTACCCAGCTCTCGAACTGGGCGGCCAGTACCAGGAACACCACCATGATGCCGAGCAGGAAGATGAACAGCACCGTGCCGCCGCTGGACTTGAAGTCCTGCGACTGGCCCTTGTAGTCGATGATCGCGCCCGGCGGCAGGTTTTCCTTCACCAGACCCTCGAGGTAGGTCAGTGCGTCGCCGAGTGAGAGTCTGTTCTCCAGGTCGGCCTCGAGGGTGATGGCGCGCACGCGATTGTAGCGGTTGAGCCGCAGCGAGTCGGAGAACTCCTCCAGCCGTACCAGGTTCGCCAGCGGGATGAGCTGGCCGCTGCGATTCGAGCGCACGTAGATGTTCTCGAGGCTGGCCGGCGTGCGCTGCGCGTCGCGTTCCCCCTCCAGGATGACGTCGTACTCCTCGCCCTGATCGAGATAGGTGGTGACCCGGCGCGACCCCAGCATGGTTTCCAGCGTGGCGCCGATGGCGCCGACGGTGACCCCGAGGTCGGCGGCGCGGTCGTAGTCGATGATCACGCGCAGTTGCGGCTTGGTCTCCTTGTAGTCCCAGTCGATGTCTTTCAGGCCGGGATTGTTTTCGCCGATCTTCGCCAGCAGGATGTCGCGCCATTCGGCGAGCTGCTCGTAGGTGCCGCCGCCGATGACGAACTGCACCGGCTTGCGCGCGCTGCCGCCGAAGCCCTGGCGCATGACGGGGAAGGCGCGTACGCCGGGCAGGTCCTTCAGGCGCGCGCGCACGTCGTCCATGATCTCCCAAGCCGAGCGGCGCTGGCCCCAGTCGCTGAGGCCGACGATCACGCGCCCGCTGTTGAAGATCCCGGTATTGCCGAACACCCCGGGAGCGCGCACCAGCAGGCGGTTGACCTCGCCGCCCTCGACCAGCGGCATCAGGCGATGCTCGATCTCCGCCATGTATCCGGCCATGTACTCGTAGGACGCGCCTTCCGGGCCGGTGACCATGATGGAGAAGGAGCCGCGGTCCTCCTTCGGGGTGTATTCGTTCGGGATCCCGCGCAGCAGCCAGGCCGCCCCGGCGAGGATGGCGATGAACACGAGTCCGACGACCCACTGCCGCGCGAGCGCGCCCTGCAGCAGGCGGTGGTAGGCGCGCTGGACCCCGTGAAAGGCTTCGTCCACCTTGCGGGCCAGCCGGCCGCCACCGCCCGAATGCCGCGGCAGCAGCTTGGACGCCAGCATGGGCGACAGCGACAACGCGACCAGCCCCGAGAAGGCGACCGCCGCGGCCATGCTGAGCGCGAATTCGGAGAACAGCCGGCCGAGCGTGCCCTGCATGACGGCGATGGGGACGAACACGGCGATCATCACCACCGTGGTGGCGACGACGGCGAAACCCACCTGGCGCGTGCCGCGGAAGGCCGCCACCAGGCGCGATTCGCCGTATTCCTCCATGCGCCGGTGGATGTTCTCCAACACCACGATGGCGTCGTCCACCACCAGTCCGATGGCGAGCACCAGCGCCAGCAGGGTCAGGATGTTGATGGAGAATCCCAGCATCAGCAGGACGATGAAGGTGGCGATGAGCGAGACCGGCACCGTCACGGCGGGGATCAGGGTCGCGCGTGCGCTGCCGAGAAATAGGTAGATCACGCCGATGACCAGCACGACGGTGATGACCAGCGTCTTGTACACCTCGTGGATCGCGCCTTCGATGAAGACCGAGGAGTCATAGCTCTGGTGCAGGGCCATCCCGGCCGGCAGGGTGGGATTGATGCGCTCCATCTGGGCCTTGGCGGCGCGCGCCACGGCCAGCGTGTTGGCGGTCGACTGTTTCACGATGCCGATGCCGACCATGGGCATGCCGTTGCCGCGGAACATCAGGCGGTCTTCCTCGGTGCTGCGTTCCACCCGCGCGACGTCGCCCAGGCGTATCAGATAGCCGTCGGCCCCGCGCGCCAGCACCAGGCGGGAGAAATCCTCCGCGGTGCGAAAGGTCCGTTCCACGCGCACGGTGAACTGGCGCGCGGCGGAATCGATGCTGCCGGCTGGCAGTTCCAGATTCTCCGCGCGCAGCGCGCCCTCCACGTCGGCGGCGGTGAGGCCGCGCGCCGCGAGTTCGCGTCGGTCCAGCCATACGCGCATGGCGTAGCGCTGCTCGCCGCCGATGCGCACGCGCGCGACCCCGTCCAGCACCGAGAAGCGGTCGATCAGGTAACGGCTGGCGTAGTCGCTCAGCTCGGGGACGGTGAGGCGGTCGCTCGACAGATTGAACCAGATGATCACGTCCTCGTTGCTGTCGACCTTCTGGATCTCGGGCGGGTCGGCCTCGTCGGGCAGGTCGTCGAGGATGCCGGCGACGCGGTCGCGGATGTCGTTGGCGGCCGCGTCCACGTCGCGGCCCACCTCGAATTCGATGGTGACGACCGAGCGCCCGTCCTCGCTGTTGGACTGGATGTAGCGGATGCCCTCCAGGCCGGAGACGCGCTCCTCGATCACCTGGGTGATCCGGGTCTCGACGACGGCGGCGCCGGCGCCGCGGTAGAGGGTCTCGATCGAGACGATGGGGGGATCGATGTTGGGGAATTCCCGCAGCGGCAGACGCTCGAAGGCGACCAGGCCGAAGGCGATCAGCAGCAGGGACAGCACCGCCGCGAAGACCGGGCGTTTGACCGAGACGTCGGACAGCATCATGGCCGCGCCTGCTCCAGCATCTGCTGCAGGGTTCGCGTGCCGTCGTCCACCGCCAGGATCGAGACGCGGTCACCGGCCTTGATCTTGATCGTGCCCTGGGTGACGACCTGCTCGCCGGCCTTCAGCCCGGCGACGATCTCCGCGACGCCGGGCCGCCGGCCGCCCAGGCGCACCTCGCGCTGCGTCACGGTATTGTCCGCCGGATCGACCACGAAGACGGACTGCGTGCCGCCGAGGCCGATCAGCGCCTCTTCCGGTATCGCGATGCCGTCGCGCGGATTGCTGCGCAGTTCGATGCGCAGCAGCAGCCCGGGCCGCAGCGCATGGTCGGGATTGGGCAGCCGCGCCCGCACCAGCACCGCGCGCGTCACCGGGTCGATACGGCTGTCGACCGCCTGCACCTCGCCGGCGAATTCGCGCCCGGGGAAGGCGTCGGAGCGGGCGACGATGGGCAGGCCCGGGCGCAGCGCGCCGAGGTGGATGCTCGGCACGGGAAACTCCAGTTTCATGACGCTGTCGTCGTCCAGCGTGGCGATGGTGTCGCCCGGTTCGACCAGCGCGCCCACGCTGATGTTGCGCAGGCCGATCACGCCCGCGAACGGCGCCCTGATCAGGCGGTCCTTGAGCCGGGATTCGATCGCCGTCAGGCGCGCCTTGGCGGTATCCCAGTCGCGCCGGCGTTCGTCCAGCAGCGAGGCGGCCGCCGTACCCTGCTGTTGCAGGGACTGCACGCGTTCGTACTGCCGGCGCGCCTCCTCCACGGTGGCGCGGGCCTCCTCGAGCTGGGCGTGCTCCTCGTCGCTGGTCAGCTCGACCAGCAGCGTGCCGGCGGCGACGCGATCGCCGTCGTCGAAATTGACGGCGCTCACCGTCTCAGTGATCGAGGACGACAACTGCACCGATTCGTTGGCGCGGAGCGTCCCCAGCGCCTCGATACGGTCGTCGAAGCGTTCGAGCCGGGCGGCGGCGACGATGACCTCGACGGCGGGGGCGGCCGCCAGGACGGCGGCGGGCGACAGGCACAGCGCCAGCAGGAGAGGCGCGACGACCCGGCGCAGGCGGGCGAGGTTGGAAAGACGCACGACTATCTCCTTGTTGCGAGGGGGAAAATCATTCACGGGAGGGCCTACCGTAACAAAAATATAGAACCGCTGTCGACCCTTCCGGTGCCGGCACTGTCGGGGCAAGGCCGTTTACGGTACCTTAGGGGCGGCGGCGCGGTCGCCGCGGCCTATCGGCGAAGGGTGAGGAGGAGTGAGGGAATTCGGCGTCCAGTACTGGCACGGGCTGGTGTTCGGCATGGTGCTCATGATCGCCGAGATCTTCGTCGCGAGCTTCTTCGTCTTCTGGTTCGGCCTGGGGGCGCTGGTGGTGGCCGGCGTGCTGTGGCTGTATCCCGCCACCGGCCCCGGCGCCCAGTTGCTGCTGTGGGCGCTGGCGTCCTCACTGTTCGCCTTCCTGTGGTTCCGCTACGTCCGTCCGCGCATGAAGGATCACACCAAGGCCGGCATCGCGCGCGAGGCGATCCTGGGGGAGAGCGGTCAGGTGGTGCGGATGCCGTCCGGCGCCGCGCGCGGCGTGGTGCGCTTCGCGACGCCGCTGCTGGGTGCGGAGGAATGGCCGTTCCTGTGCGAGCAGCCCGTCGCGGCCGGCGACCGCGTCTTCGTCAAGGACATCTCGGGAAACACGCTCATCGTCGAGAAGCGGTGAAGGCGGCGATGCGATACTTTCGGCAAGGAGCGATCTCATGGTAGTCATAGCGGTCTTCGTCGTGCTGGTGATCATCACCATCGGGCTGGGCGTACGCATCGTGCCGCAGGGCTTCAAACACGTGGTGCAGCGCCTCGGCAAGTACCATTCCACGCTCGGGCCGGGGCTCAATATCATCGTGCCCTACATCGATACCGTGGCCTACCGCGTCACGACCAAGGACATCGTGCTCGACATCCCTTCGCAGGAGGTGATCACCCGGGACAACGCCGTGATCATCGCCAACGCGGTGGCCTACATCAACATCATCGCGCCGGAGAAGGCCGTCTACGGCGTGGAGGATTACACGCTCGCCATCCGCACCCTGGTGCAGACCTCGCTGCGCGCGATCATCGGCGAGATGGATCTCGACGACGCGCTGTCCTCGCGCGAGCTGATCAAGACCCGACTCAAGACCGCGATCTCGGACGACATCGCCGACTGGGGCATCACGCTGAAGACGGTGGAGATCCAGGACATCAATCCCTCGCCGACCATGCAGAAGGCGATGGAGGAGCAGGCCGCGGCGGAACGCCAGCGCCGCGCGACGGTGACGCGGGCGGAGGGCGAGAAGACCGCCGCCATCCTGGAGGCGGAGGGCCGGCTCGAGGCCTCGAAACGCGACGCGCAGGCGCAGGTGGTGCTGGCCGAGGCCAGCCAGACGGCCATCGACAAGGTGAGCCAGGCGGTGCGCGACCAGGAACTGCCGGCCGTGTACCTGCTGGGCGAGAAATACATCGAGGCGGTGAAGCATCTGTCCGGTTCGCCGAACGCCAAGATCGTCGTCTTGCCGGCGGACCTGCCGGCCGCCGTGCGCGGCATCATGAGCGCGCTGGGGAGATAGGGCGAAACGCCCGAAAAAAACGGGGCGCCATCAGGCGCCCCGAAGATCGGACCGGGGAGCGGCTCGATTACATGAACTTCGCGCTGAAGTTCTTGACGATGCCGAAGCTCAGCGAGGAGAGCGTCGGGCCGGTGGCCGCGGCGGGGAAGCCGACCCCGTCCAGCCGGTACTCGGCGGCATCGTCGTTGCTGACGCTGGCGAACAGCCCGTAGAGCTCGGTATCCTTCGACAGCTTGTGCGACAGGCCCAGCGCCAGGTACGAGGCGCCGGTCTCGTCGGCGCTGTCGAGGTCGTCGGCCCGGCCCAGGGCCAGCTTCAGGGTCGTCTTATCGCTCATTTTGTGCATCGCGCCGAGGTAGAAGGCGTCGCGGCTCTCGTCCGTCTCGCCCGATTCGGCGGACTCATAGATGAAATTCAGCTTGGTGCCCTGACCGAAATCCCATCCCGCGCCGAACTTGACCGCCTGCGCGTCGTCGGTCGGTTCTCCGGTCTGCGCCTCGATGCCGAAGGTCTCCAGCGCGAGGCTCAGCGACAACGGCCCCCGGCTGTACGTGCCGGCCAGGCTGAAGCCGGTGTTGTCCGGCTCCTCGGCGTCCGGCAGATCGTCGTCCGCGGCGGAATTGCCCAGGATGTACGCGCCCTGAAACTGGAAGCCGTTGATATCGGGCGACAGGTAGAGGAGGGTGTTCGGCGTGCGCTCGTCGAAATCGACCGAACCGTTGATCGAGCCGATGATGGCGTTGTAGTCGGCGCGGGTATCGCCGAACATATCGTAAGTGGCCATCTTGTACGGACTGTCGTGCAGCCCGGCGCGGACCTCGCCGAAGCCTCCCTTCAGACCGATGTAGGTGTTGCGGCCGCCGCCCCAGCCGCCGGAGTCGAGGTCGATGACGGTCTCGGCCTGATAGGTCACGGTCAGGTCGTCGCTGATCTGTTCGTCGCCCTTGAATCCGATGCGCGAGGCGTTATTGCTGAACGCCAGCGTGCTGTCGTCGTTGCCCGGCGCCTCATCGTCGTTGCTGGAAAAATCGATCGAGCCATGGGCCTTGCCGTAGATCTCCAGGGCCGAGGCGGTCGATATCGATGCCGGCAGCGCCAGCGTTCCGGCCACGGCGATTGCGATACTCTTTCGTTTCATCTGAGTCTCCCTTCGTTGTTTCCCACTGCTTATAGATGTCTGCTTTGGTCTATTGAAAATCCCGTGCGGCAGACCGCCTGTATTACATCGGTTATCGATTCGCGCCACAAGCCTCGTGTCACATTTTCGCGACAATCGGGTGCGTGCGATTCACATGGCGCCTCAGAGACTAAGTCGCTCCGGGGTCGCCGCGGTGCATTATCGACACGGGGCGGATTATGTTTCTCCAGTGTTTCAGCTTTATGACAGTGCGGGCGCGCGGCGGTTTCCGCGCCCGGGGTGGCGTGGATCGATCGGTCCATGAGGATGCATACCCGGCGCCCGGTCGTCCGCGGCAGCGGCGGCGCAGGGGGAGGCCGTGATATACTGCCGCGAAATACAGGGATATAGCGCCGCGGTCGGGTCCGGCCCGTCATGAATCTGTAATATTCCGCCCTTATGCTCGACAAGTCGCCAAAATTCCCCGGGTCGGGAGATATGGACCTCAGGCAGCCCGATCTCTACATCAACCGCGAACTCAGTCATCTCGAATTCAACTGGCGCGTACTGCTGCAGGCGGAGGACGAGAGCGTCCCGCTGCTGGAGCGCCTGCGGTTCCTCTGTATCGCCTCGACCATCCTCGACGAGTTTTTCGAGATCCGCGTGGCGGGTTTCAAGCAGAAGGTCGACGTCGGTTCGTCCCAGAGTGGGCCGGACAATCTCTCCCCCGTCGATGTGCTGAAGACGATTCACGCGCGCGCGAAGATGCTGGTGAAGCGCCAGTATCAGATCCTGAACGAGATCGTGCTGCCGCGGCTGGCCGAGCACAATATCCGCGCGATCCGCCGCTCCGACTGGAGCGAACGGCAGGAGGCCTGGCTGCGCCGGTTCTTTCACGACGAGCTGCTGCCCATCCTGAGCCCGCTCGGGCTCGATCCGGCGCACCCGTTTCCGCGCATGCTGAACAAGAGCCTCAATTTCATCGTCTCGCTGACCGGCAAGGACGCCTTCGGACGCAACAGCGGGCTCGCCGTGGTGCAGGTGCCGCGTTCGTTGCCGCGCATCATCCGCCTGCCGGAGGAGGGGACCGGCGGCGGACCACACGACTTCGTGTTCCTGTCCTCCATCATCCACGCCTACGCCGACGACCTCTTTCACGGCATGAGCGTCACCGGCTGTTACCAGTTTCGCGTCACGCGTAACAGCGACCTGTTCGTGGACGAGGAGGAGGTCGACGACCTGCTGCGCGCGGTCGAGGGCGAGCTGTTCTCGCGCCACTACGGCGATTCCGTCCGGCTGGAGATCGCCGACAACTGCCCGGACGACCTGGTCGAGTTCCTGCTCGAGCAGTTCGGGCTGACGCGCGACGACCTCTACCAGGCGGACGGCCCGGTCAATCTGCACCGTCTGATCGATATCGTCGACACAGTGGACCGCCCCGATCTCAAGTTTCCCTCGTTCACTCCCAGCCGGCCCGCGCAACTCATCGCCGGCGCCGACATGTTCGAGGCCATCCGCAAGGGCGACATCCTGCTGCATCACCCCTTCGAGTCGTTCGCCCCGGTGATCGAGTTCGTGCGCCAGGCCGCGTCCGATCCGCACGTGCTCAGCATCAAGCAGACGCTGTACCGTACGGGTTCCGACTCGGCCATCGTCGACTCGCTGGTCGGTGCCGCGCACAGCGGCAAGGAGGTCACGGTGGTGATCGAGCTGCGCGCGCGCTTCGACGAGGAGGCCAATGTAAAGCTCGCCAACCGGCTGCAGGAGGCAGGCGCCCATGTCGTGTACGGCATCGTCGGTTACAAGACGCATGCCAAGATGCTGCTGGTGGTGCGGCGCGAGGGCCGGCAGCTCAATCATTATGTGCACCTGAGCACCGGCAATTACCATTCGCGCACCGCCCGCCTGTATACCGACTATGGCCTGTTCACCTGCGACAAGGCGATCGGCGAGGACGTGCACAGCGTGTTCCAGCAGCTCACCAGCCTCGGCAAGGTGGTGAAGCTCAACCGCCTGCTGCAATCGCCCTTCACGCTGCACAAGGGCCTGCTGCAGAAGATCCAGCGCGAGGCCGAGAATGCCGCGGCGGGCAAGTCCGCGCGCATCATCATCAAGGTCAACGCCTTGATCGAGCCACAACTGATCCAGACCCTGTACGCCGCCTCCCGGGCCGGGGTGGAGATCGATCTGATCGTGCGCGGCATCTGCAGCCTGCGCCCGGGCCTGGCCGGCATCTCCGACCGCATCCGCGTGCGCTCCGTCATCGGGCGTTTCCTCGAGCATACGCGTATCTATTACTTCGAGAACGACGGCGCGCCCGAGATCTTCTGCTCCAGCGCGGACTGGATGGAGCGTAACATGTTCCGCCGCGTCGAGATCGCCTATCCGATCCCGGACGCCGCCCTGCGCAAACGGGTATACAAGGACCTGCAACATTACCTCAAGGATAATCTGCAGGCCTGGACCCTCAATACCGACGGCAGCTACGAGCGCGTCGGCGTCAAGGGGCGCGCCCACCCGTTCTCGGCGCAGCAGACGCTGCTGGAGACGCTGGCGGAAAGGGCTTAAAACCAGGACTAAGGACTAAGGACTAAGGACTAAGGACTGAGGGTTGAGGGTTGAGGGTTGAATCATCGTAGGTTGGGCTGAATGGATGAAGCCCAACGCCAACGCCCCGTTGGGCTTCGCCGTGCTCAGCCCAACCTACAGGCTGGGGCCTGTCGCCCGCACGTGGGCGCGCATGCGTCGGAATTCAAGGGGGGCGGGACAAGGATTGATGTGCTTCCGGATTCCGCTGTGTCTCATCCGGGCGCGATGTTTTATTGTTTTACTCAGTCCTCATCACTCAGTCCTTAGTCCTCGTTTTTATCATCACCTCACCACCGGCACCAGCGGGAACACGATCGGGATCATGAGCATGGCGATGGCCCAGCACAGGATGTCCATCGGGATGCCGATGCGCAGGAAGTCGGTGAAGCGGTAACCGCCGGGGCTGTAGACCATCATGTGGGTCTGGTAGCCGAGCGGGGTGGCGAAGCCGAGCGATCCCGCCGTCGTGACCGCGGCGACGAAGGGCATGTAGTCGATGCCGAGCGCCGCGGCGGTGCCGATGGCGATCGGGAACATCAGCGAGACCGCGGCGCTGTGCGAGATCAGCTCCGTCAGCAGCAGGGTGCCGCCGTAGATCGCCACCAGGCTTAAGAAGGCGTCGCCGCCGGCGGCGCCCGTGATGCTGTGGGCGAACGCCGCCGCGAGGCCGGTGTTGTGCACCGCGCTGCCCAGGGCGAACGCCGCCGCGATCGAGATGATGATCTTCCATTCCACGCTGCGGCGCGCCTGCGCGCTGGTGCAGCAGCGCAGGAACAGCATCGCGGCGGCGGCGATCAGCGCCGATTTGAGCATGCCGAGGTCGGTGAAGCTCGCGACCAGGATCATGGTGATCAGGATCGCCAGCGCGAGATAGGCGCGGTCGTGATTGACCGGCGCCGAGCCTTCCACGCGGCTCACCAGGTAGAAATGGTGCGAGTTGCGCTGCTGCTCCGCGAACGCCGGGTCCGCCTCGACGAGCAGGGTGTCGCCCGCCTGCAGCACGATGTCGCCGATCTTCTGGTTGAGGCGCTCGCCGCTGCGGGCGACGGCGATCACGACCGCGTTGTAGAGGGTGCGGAACTTGCCGTCGCGCACCGTCTGGCCGACGATCGGGCAGCGGTGCGAGACGACGGCCTCGATCAGGCAGCGGTTGACGCGCGGGGAGCCGAGTTTGAAGATCTGATTGGTGGCGGGGACGAGGCCGCGGATCTTCTGCAGGTCGATCACCGAGCCGACGACGCCGATGAAGATCAGCCGGTCGTTGGCGTACAGCCGGGTCTCCGGCGCGACGGCCGATAGGATCTCGCCCTCGCGCTCGATCTCGGCCAGGAAGGTGTTGGTCAACTGGCGCAGGCCGGCCTGTTCGATGGTCTTGCCGACCAGCGGGCCGGCGGGGTCGACCATCATCTCGGCCGAGTACTCGCGCGTGTCGCCGAACTGATCGCTGGCCGCCCGCCGCTCCGGCAGCAGCCAGCGGTTGAAGGCGATCACGAACAGCACGCCGGCGATGGCGATGGGGATGCCGATCCAGGTCAGCTCGAACATGTGCATGCCGTGGCCCTTCTCGGCGATCAGCATGCCGTTGACGAGCAGGTTGGTCGCCGTGGAGACGATGGTCACCGTGCCGCTCAGCACCGCCGCGTAGCTCAGCGGGATCATCAGCTTGGAGACCGAGATGCGGTTCTGCTTGGCCCAGTCGTGCACCGCGGGCAGGAACATCGCCACCACCGGCGTGTTGTTCATGAAGGCGCTGACGAAGGTGACCGGGAACATCATCTTGGCGAGCGCGCTGGGCACCGACTTGGGCCGGCGCAGGAAGCGCTCCGCGATGATGGTGTTGCCGCCCGTGGCCTCGAGCCCGGCCACCACTACGTAGAGCACGGCGATGGTGAGGATGCCTTCATTGGACAGGCCGGCGAAGGCCTCCCTGGGCGACAGCACGCCGGCGAGCAGGAGCAGGGTGATGCCGCCGACCAGCACCACGTCGGTGCCCGCCTCGGTGGCGATCAGCGCGGTGAAGATCACTCCGATCACCCCGAGGGTGAACCATGCCTGCCAGCCGAGGTCGGCCCATACCGTCAGATCCATCTATGTCTATCCCCTGCGCGCATGTCCCGCCGATCCTTCGAGAGACTCGAAGCGCCAACGGTATTGAGTCGATTCTGGCAGATTAGCGGCTGGATACCCCGGAAATTGAGGGTCGGCCGCGAAACGCATGGTCGCGGCTAAACTAATCGCTGACCGGTATCGAGTCAAGGGAATCGCGGGACTAAGGACTAAGGACTAAGGACTAAGGACTAAGGACTAAGGACTGAGGATTGAGTGGAGACCCGTAGCCCGGAGGCAGGCGCGCAGCGCCGGAATCCGGGGGTGTATCGCTTATCCCCGGATTTCGCGGCGCTCCATCCGGGCTACGGCCGCTGCGCTTCATCGGGGCTGCGGCCGTGGCGGCCGTTGGGCGTCTCTGAACCCGGGGTGGTGGCAAGCGGGCGGCACATTTTTTATCGTATACTCAGCCCCGGGTCCCCGCGCCATGGGACTGTGATCGGCATCGGCCTATGATGCCGCGAGGGTATGAACCGATGGCTGGAGGTGACCCGATGTTCAGCGCGATGGATCGTCCCGGGGCGTGGATGCCGTCCGCCAAGGCCCGCGCCCGGGCGCGCCTGCCGTTTGCGTTGCTCCTGCTCGGCCTGTCTCTGCCGGCGTCCGCCGCCACCTATACCGCGCCGTCGGGCTATTTCCAGATCATCGGCTACACGCTGCAACGCGTCGAACGCGACGGCGTCGCCGGGCTCGCGGTGGACGGCTGGGTGCAGGCCCTGGCGGACTGCCGCGGCGCGGTGCTGCTGTTCGACGTGCTGGACCGCGCCGGCCGGCCGGTCGGAACGGTCCGTGTCACGCACGGCGCCTTTTTCCGCCACGATCGCTGGGGCATCGGCCCCGGCGCGTTCACCCCGCTGGGCGAGCCCGCGGCGGCCATCGCCGCCGCGGACCGCATCGAGGTACGCGAGGCGGGCTGCACGGAGCGCTGATCCGGCCCTCGCGGGGGGAATGTTGCGGTTCGATGACAACCGCGCCACAATCTCCTCTCCCGTATCCGTGGTTTCCCGCCGCCCATGTCCTTGCCGTTGCCAGACCGCTGGCGCAAACCTCTCCTGCACGTCGTCCTGCTGCTCGCGGCGCTGACGCTGTACGCGAAACTGGTGGAGGTCTACGGGGGATTCAGCGCCCGGCTGCTGTATCTGCAGTGGCCGGAACTGATCTGTGTGCTGTGCCTGTACGGCGTGTTCTATTTCGTGCTCAAGCCGTCGAGCTGGCGCCCCGTGCTGGCCGCCATCCCGATCTTCGCCATCTATCTGGTGCACGATGTGTTCTATCTGGTGTACGGCAAGGTATTCCGCCTGATCAACGTGTCCGAGCTCCCGGAGTTGCTGCAGATCCTGCCGCTGCCGTATGCGATCCTCCTGGTCGCCGCCTTCCTCACGCCGTTCCTGATCCTGCTCGCGCGCATCGATTACGCCCGGCCCTGGCGTCTGGCGCTGGGGGCGCTGCCCCTGGTCCTGGTCGTACTGGGGGTCCGCGCCGCGCCGGACGCCTTCGCCGCCGGATTCCAGTCCTTCGCCCATGAAATCGTCATCTACTCCGACGGCAAGAGCGTGGAGCAGAACGGCCGCATGGCCATGCTGCTCTACCGCGAGGCGCAGCGCGCCGGTACGCTGGAGCGGATCGCACCCTATCGCGACCGCGCCGCCTTCGACGCGGGATTCCGGGACGAGGTCGCGCGGATCGGACCCCGCCTGCAGCCGCGCGACGTCCATTTCATCGTGCTGGAAAGCTTCCTCGACCCGCGGCTGTTCGAGGGGGTGGAGTTCTCACGCAGCCCGGTGCATCCGGAGTTCGAGCGGCTGTTCGGCGACGTCCTGGGTCTGTCGCTTTCGCCGGTCTTCGGCGGCGGCACGGCGCAGGCGGAGTTCGAGCTGCTGTGCGGCGTGCCCGCCTTCGAGAAATTGTCCAGCGTCGAATTCAACGCCTTCACCGGCTCGCCGGCGCACTGCCTGCCCGGGCTCCTGTCCGCGCTGGGTTACCGCAGCGTTGCGAGCAACGCCTATAAGCCGAATTTCTTCAACGCGCAGCCGGCTTACCAGGGCATCGGTTTCGCCGAGCAGTACTATCCCGCGGAGTTCTAGTCCTCCGGCCCCACCTATCTGCACGCGGGCGATCCCGGCGTCGAGGACTACCTGTTCGACGGCGATCTGTTCGCGCAGAACCTGGCCTTCGTCCGGGAGCACCTGGGCCGCGCCGCGCGGGCGCCGCTGTTCAATTACGTATTGACTATCTACGGACACACCCCGCACAACCTCGATTCGCGCACGCATCCGCGGGTGGTCGAGCTGCGCTCCGATTTTCACGACGAGCACCTGGAGCGCGTCGCCAACCAGTTCTACTACCGCACCCAGGCGATCGCCGCCTATGTACGGGAGCTGATCGCGCTCGACCCCGACAGCCTGATCGTGCTGGTCTCGGATCACGTGCCGCCGCTGCAGTTCGGCCCCAATACCTATAACGCGCTCGCGTATCTGGGCAATCGCGCGAACGGCTATTACTACAATCGCATCGCGATCGTCGACCGCGGACGCCCCGTCGCCCCTCCCGCGCTGCGCCACTACGATGCGCCGGATCTGGTGCTGGACAGGCTCACCAACGGGGCCTCCTGCGGGGAGGGGGGATGCGCCTACCGGTCCGCCGGCCGGGCGCCGCGCGAGGCCTATCTGGACCGCTATCTGGCGTTGATGGCGCACGCCTCCGAGTGAGGCCGCGCGACCGGCCCGCCGCCGCGGGCCGTGGTCCGTCTATTCCCCGGCGACCGGGTCGGGGCCGGCGTCGCGCCCCAGCCTGACGGGCGGCACGCGATAGGCCACGAGGAGCGCGAGGGCGACCAGGGCGGCGATGACCCACTGGCTGACGTGGATGGAGGCGATCAGGCTGTCCCGCGCGCCGGCGAGGAGCGCCGCGGCGTCGTGGCCGGTGCGCGCCAGGGCGGTGCCGAAGTCGTCCGCCAGCCCGCGGTCGAGCAGGATCTGCGGGTCGCCGAGCGCGGCCGCCCAGCGGAGGCCGTCGTTCGCCCGCAGCAGCGCGTCGACCTCCGCGACATAGCGATGGGAGACCAGGGTCCCGATGATGGCCATGCCCAGCATGCCGCCGATCATGCGGGTCGATTGCAGCATCGCGGTCGCCACGCCGAGCCGGGCGCGCGGCGCGATCGACTGCGTGAACAGGGTCATGTTGGGCAGCAGGATGCCGAGGCCGATGCCCGCGGACATCATCGCGGCGGCGATCAGCGCGTCCGGCGTGCCGGCGCCCATCCGGGCCAGCGCCAGGGAGGCGAGACCGAAGAAGCCGAGGCCGGCGTACAGCATCCGTTTCGGGGCGGCGAGACGCGCGACGATGCGGCCGTTGGCGATGCTGCCGACGGTGATGCATACCGCGAGCGGCGTGATCAGCAGACCGGCGTGATTGGGCGACATGCCGAAACCGCCCTGCAGCAGCAGCGGGATGTAGTACATGAGGGCGAACATGCAGAAGCCCGTCACCAGGGACAGCGCGAACAGGGGCTTGAGGTCGTTCCGGGCGAGCATGTCCAGCGGCAGGATCGGGTTGGCGCAGCGTCGCTCCCACCACAGGAGCAGGGCCCCGGCGACCGCGCCGATCGCGGCCAGCAGGCCCAGCAGCGCCGCCGGCTTGTCGTGCTGGGGCAACCATTCCACCAGCAGTTGCAGGCTCGCCAGCGTGAGCGCGATCAGCGCCGCGCCCGGCCAGTCCAGTTGTGCGGGGGGTTGGTCGCTGTGCCGGATCCGCGGCAGATAGCGCCACACGAACCACAGGCTCACGACGCCCACCGGCAGGTTGACGAAGAATACCCAGCGCCAGCCCCAGTATTCGGTCAGGAATCCGCCCAGCGTGGGGCCGAAGGCGTTGGCGAGGCCGAAGGCGCCGCTGAGCAGCACCTGCCAGCGCAGCCGTTCGCGCGGCTCCGGGAACAGATCCGCGACGGTGGCGAAGGCGGTGGCGACCAGCATGCCGCCGCCGATGCCCTGCAGGCCGCGCGCCAGCACCAGTTCCAGCATGTCCCGCGCCAGGCCGCACAGCATCGAGGCGGCGGTGAACAGCAGGATGGCGGCGAGGGCGTAGGGCTTGCGGCCGTGCTCGTCGCCGAGCTTGCCGAAGATCGGCACGGCGATGATCGAGCAGAGCAGATACGAGGTGCCGACCCAGGCGTAGAGATCGAAGCCCTTCAGCTCGGCGACGATCGTCGGCAGGGCCGTGCCGATCACGGTCTGGTCGAGCGCCACCATGGCGACGACGAAGCATACGCCGAGGATCGCCAGCAACTGCTGGCGGAAATTCCGCGCCGGTGCGGTATCCATGCGGGGGGAAGACCGGGGTAATTGACGAGGCACTCATTTTGCCGGCGTGCCCCGGGGATGTCCATCGCGCGGAACGCCGCGCGCGGCATCTGTCCCCGGGATTCCGCCGGATTCCGGCGGCGCTTGCGGCGTGGGGATTTTGGACTATAGTGAAATACGATCGCGCCGCGAATCCGCGCGGCCCCCCAGCCAGCCCGTGCGCCAGCCAGGAGAGGATGAATCATGGATACCGATACCTCCGCTACATCCGCCGACGGGGTCGAAACCGCCGAAGGCGCGGACCTTACGCTGTACTTCGAGGGCAGGAGATGCATCCATGCCCGCTTCTGCGTCACCGGCGCGCCGCGGGTCTTCCTCGCCAACGTCAAGGGCCCGTGGATCCGGCCCGACGCGATGACAGTCGAGCAGGTGGTCGAGGTCGCGCACCTGTGTCCGTCCGGGGCCATCCGTTACCGGCGCAGGGACGGCGGGCCGGACGAAACGCCGGCCCCTGTCAATCTGCTTACGATCCGCGAGGCGGGGCCCTATGCCGTGCGCGGCGATCTGCGCCTCGGCGGTGAGGCCGGCGTCTTCCGCGCCACCCTGTGCCGCTGCGGCGCCTCGAAGAACAGACCGTTCTGCGACGGATCGCATCGCGACGCCGGATTCACCGCTACCGGCGAACCGCCTACGACCGACCGGACCGAGATGCTCGCCGTGCGTGACGGTCCCCTGTTCATCGATCCCCAGCCCGATGGCCCGCTGCGGGTGCGGGGCAATCTCGAGATCGTCAGCGGCACCGGCCGCGTCGTCGCGCGCACGACGGAGACCTATCTGTGCCGCTGCGGCGCCTCGGGCAACAAGCCGTTCTGCGACGGCAGCCACGCGCGCGCGGGATTCCGGTCGAACTGAGCCCGAAGACCGGGGACGACCCCCGATCGATCCGGCCGATTGAACGGGGGTCCGTCCCCGGTCAGCGCCCGCAATAGGCGCGGACGTAGGGGTGTACGTCCGGACGGTGGAGGACGTCGTCCTCGCTCATCCATTCGTAGCGGCTGTGCTGATCGAGCGGGAGATCGAAATCGCCGTGGTCGTCGACCAGGTAGGCGAGGACGATGTAGTGGGTGCCGTAGCCGGGCGCGCCGGCGAAATTGTCGTCGTACAGGTGTTCGAATACCCCGAGGAGGCGCGCGCGGTCCGGAGACAGCTCGCGGCCGAGTTCCATCCGGCTGATGCGGCGGAACGCCGCTTCCAGACGTTCATTCTTGGCGATACGCCCGCCGGGCACGAACCAGAAACCGCGCGCCGGACGATTCTCGCGCAGGCCGAGCAGCAGGCGCCGCGCCGCGTCGCGCACCACGAGATCGATCGACACCAGCGGCGTCAGGCGGACGACCTGCGAAAATTCTTCCCGGCCCAGGGGCGGCGGCGTCGTGTCGGTCATGTCCGGTGGATCTCCCTTCGGTCTTCGCGCGGGTTCGCGGCGGCGAAAAAAAACCCCGGTCGCGGAACCGCGACCGGGGTCATGGTCATCGTACGGATCAGACGATTACTTGGCGATCTTCAGCTCCACGCGGCGGTTGGCGGCGCGGCCGTCTTTCGTCGCGTTGTCGGCGACCGGACTGTCGGGGCCATAACCGTGGGCGGTCAGACGGTCCGCCGCCACGCCCTTGGAGACCAGATAGTCCATCACCGCCTGGGCGCGACGCTGCGAGAGATCGACGTTGAAGGCGTGCGGACCGGTGTTGTCGGTATGGCCCGCGACTTCCGCCTTGATGTCGGTATGCTTGAGCAGCGTCGCCGCCGCCTCGTCGAGGATCGAGGTCGATTCCGCCACCAGTTGCGCCGAGCCGGTCTGGAAGTTCACGCCCGGAAGCTCGATGATCTCCTTGATCTCGCAGCCGCGCACGTCCACCTTGGCGTCCGCCACGGTGTCGGGGCAGCGGTCGCGGCTGTCGACGACGCCGTCGTTATCGCTGTCCACCTCGCAGCCGTTCGCGTCCACCTTCGCGCCGGCCGGGGTGTCGGGGCAGCGGTCCAGGCTGTTCGCCACGCCGTCTCCATCGCCGTCCAGCTCGCAGCCGCGCGCATCGACCTCCGCGCCGGCCGGGGTATTCGGGCAGGTGTCGTCGCCATCGACCACACCGTCGCCGTCGCTGTCGACGGGCGCCGCCGGCATCGGAGCCGGGGCCGGCGCGGGTTCGGCCGCCGCGGCGACCACCGGGACGGCCGCCGCCGCGGGCGCGGCGCGGTTGCCCAGCGGGATCTGCAGGCCGAGGCCGATCACCCAGTCGCCGAAGCTGTCCTCGGTGGGGATGCTCTCGTCATCGTTGTCCCAGCGGTAGCGCGCCTCCATGCGCAGGGCCACGGTATCGCTGAAGACGTTCGACAGGAAGCCGACGCCGGCGTTCACCATGGTGTGTGTGCCTTTTTCCGCCGGGACTTTGGTGTTGAGGCCGCCGACGCCGATCAGGCCGTAGGGCGCGAAGCCGGCGTCGCGGGAGAAGAAATACAGGCCGTCGAGCGCGATGCCGCGCTGCTTGAACTCACCGCCGCCGTTTTCGAAGTCCAGCGTGTTGCCTTCGATGTTGGCCTCGAGGTTCCAGGCCTCGCTGAGCCGCTTGCCGATGCCGAACTGGAAGCCGACATCGTCGTCCGCGTTGCGGTCCTCATCGGCGATGACGTAGTTGAAGGCCGGCGCGATATACCAGTCGCTGTCCGCGTCGGCGTACGCGGCGGCGCCGGCCAGCGTGACGGACGAGGCGAGGGCGAGGGTCAGACAATGACGGAGGGGTCCAGTGGTTTTCATCGAGCATTCTCCATGAGGTTAGGAGGGGTATTCATTCAGGGTTCATCCGCCGCGGGAAGCAAAGGGCGCGGCCGGACACAGGGCGCATGATATCTCTCCCTCGCGCCCATGACAACGCGACGCGAAGCATCGACGAAATCATGACGCATCGGGGCGAGTGAATCCGCGCGAGTGTTATAATCCCGTGCCGGGGTATGACGGTCGTCGACGGACCGTCCGTGTCTTCCCACCGTTCGAGGATCCCGCGATTCAAATCTTTCAACGCGCGCCCGGCACGCCCGCATTGCCGGCTGGCCCGTTTCGTTTCATCTGGTATTTCGTGGCGCGATACCGCTGGTGGTATTTCGGCATGTTGGCGTTCGAGACCGCCAATGCGACCTGCGGCATCCTGATTCCGTATGCGCTGGCCCGCATCATCAAGAGTGTGACCGGGGCGCAGGAGACCTCGATGGCGGTGGTCGAGCATCTGCAGGGGCCGCTGCTGCTGTTCATCGCGTTCTGCCTCGGAGAACTGGTGTTCGGTCGTCTCGCGGGCGCGATCCAGATCCGGCTCGGGCCGCGCCAGCGCCAGGCGGTGACGCGCACCATCTATCATTACCTTCAGTATCACTCCTACCGCTATTTCAGCAGCAACTTCGCCGGCGCGCTCGCGCACCGCATCTCCGAGACCTCGCTGGGCGTAACGCAGACGCTGTGGGCGCTGATCACGGAGTTCTGGCCCATCGCCATCGTCATCGGCGTCGCCGTGACGCTGCTGTTCCAGGCGCACGTCCAGCTCGGCTGGTTCGCGCTCGCCTGGGCGGCATTCTTCATCGGCATCTCGTTCCTGCTGGCGCGCCGCTGCCGGCCGTACGCGCAGGCGGCCGCGGCCGCGCGCAGCGAGACCACTGGCACGGTGGTCGATTCGGTGACCAATCTGGTCAGCGCTCGCCTGTTCGCCCGCCTCGGCTTCGAGCGCGAGAATCTGGAGCGCTATCTGACGCGCGAGATGCAGGCGATCCTGGTCTCGCACCACTATTCCGAACGTATCCGCTGGTTCCAGTTCTCGGCGGCGGCGGTGCTCAAGATCGGATTGCTGTACTACGCGCTGCGCCTGTGGGGGCAGGGTCATATCGGCGTCGGCGACTTCGTGCTGGCGGTCAGTCTGTCGCTGCTGGTCATCAACGAGGCGCGCAACCTGAGCCGGCGCTTTCTCGAATTCTTCGAGTACATCGGCAATGTCTCCAACGGCGTGCATACCATCGTGCGCGCGCACGAGCTGATCGACGCGCCGGACGCGGGCGCGATCGCGCTGCGGCGTGGCGAGATCGAATTCCGCGCGGTCGAGTTCGGCTACACTCCGGCGCGCAAGGTGTTCGACCGCCTCAGCGTGTGCATCCCCGCCGGCCAGCGCGTCGGCCTGGTCGGCCTGTCGGGTTCGGGCAAATCGACCTTCGTCAGTCTGATCCTGCGTCTGTACGATCCGCAGGGCGGCGCCATCCTCATCGACGGCGTCGACATCCGCGCCATGACGCAGGACTCGCTGCACGCGCAACTGAGCCTGATCCCGCAGGACCCGGGCCTGTTCCACCGCACGCTGCGCGAGAACATCCGCTACGGGCGCCTGGAGGCGAGCGACGCCGAGGTGATCGAGGCGGCCCGGCAGGCGCACGCGCACGAATTCATCGCGCAGATCAAGGAAGGTTACGACTCGCTGGTCGGGGAGCGCGGCGTGAAGTTGTCGGGCGGTCAGCGCCAGCGCATCGCGATCGCGCGCGTGATCCTCAAGAACGCGCCGGTCCTGATCCTCGACGAGGCCACCTCGGCGCTGGATTCGATCACCGAGCACGCCATCCAGCAGACGCTGGACACGGTGATGCGCGGCAAGACCGTCATCGTGGTCGCGCACCGGCTGTCGACCATCGCGCATCTGGACCGCATCCTGGTATTCGAGGACGGGCGCATCGTCGAGGACGGTACGCACGCCGAGCTGCTGGCGCTCGGCGGCGCGTATCATCACCTGTGGAGCCGACAGGCGGGCGGCTTCCTGCCCGAGGCCATCGCCGGCGAGCCGGATGCCCGGGCGGGCGGCCTGTCCGCGCCGGTGCCGTTGCCGGGAGGTCCGCCGGCCGCGGCGCCGGAGGGGCCTGAACCCGACGACGCGGCCGCGCCGCCGCGGCCGCCGGAATGAGGGGGCACTCCCGATGAGCGCCGCGGACGCGCGTCTCAACCGGGGCTACGACTATCGCGAGAGGCTCGGCCCGGAGGCGGACGGCGTGCGCCTGCTGGAGTATCTCGCGCGTCGTTACCGCCACACCGCGGCGGCGGAATGGACGGAGCGCATCGCCGCCGGGCGGGTGCTGGTCGACGGCCGGCCCGCGCCGCCGGATCGCGTGCTGCGCCGGGGCGGCGAACTGGTCTGGCGGCGTCCGCCCTGGGTCGAGCCCGCGGCGCCGCGGTCCTTCGCCGTCCTGTACGAGGACGAGGATCTGCTGGCGGTGGACAAGCCGGCCGGGCTTCCGACCCTGCCCGGCGCGGACTTTCTGGAGGCGACGCTCCTGCATCAAGTGCAGCGTTATGCGCCGGACGCCGCGCCGCTGCATCGTCTCGGGCGCTGGACCTCGGGGCTGGTGCTGTGCGCGCGCACGCCCGCCGCGCGGGCGAGCCTGAGCGGGCGGTGGTCGACACCGGCGGTCGGCAAACGTTACCGCGCGCTCGCGCGCGGCCTCCCCGCGTGGGACGAACTGACCATCACCGCCCCCATCGGCCCGGTGCCGCACGCCGTGCTCGGTACGGTCCATGCCGCCGCGCCCGACGGCAAGCCGGCGCATTCGCGGGTCACGGTGCTGGAGCGGCGCGCGGACGCGTTCCTGTGCGACGTGGACATCGCCACCGGCCGGCCTCACCAGATCCGTATCCATCTGGCGGCGGCCGGACATCCGCTGGTCGGCGATCCGCTGTATGTTTCAGGCGGCCGGCCCGCGCCCGGCGCGCGCGCCCTGCCCGGCGATCCGGGCTATCGGCTGCATTCCGCCGAACTGCGGTTTCCGCATCCGGGCACCGGGTGCGAGAGGGTCATTACGTGCGAACCGCCGCCGCTGTTGCGGGTTGCCGAGGAAGAGTCTGGAGGTTGAGTCCGGGCCCGGGGGCTTCCGATACCCCTGGCCATTCTGAAATAGCCGTTGCGTTCGCCGGGATGTGTAGCGAAACGGTTTTTAGAGTATAGCTTGGGCTGAGCAACGCGAAGCCCAACGCCCCGGCCGGGTCATGTTGGGCTTTATTTCATTGAGCCCAAGCTACGATTGCGGTTTCCGCATCCGCGCAGCGGCCGCGAGAGGCTCATCGCCTGCGCGCCCCCGCCCGACCTGCAGTCCCACGCGGCCGCCCGGTCCTAAGGGCGGTATACTCATGCGGACGGGGGCGAGGGTGTCGCCGGCGTGGGGAATCCAGGCGGGAGGAGGGCGGCAGATGCGTGTGGAAAGGATCGAGGCGGCGGCCAGGGGGCGTCTGGCGACCCTCCGGGCGGAGGCCCTGGTGACGGAGGCGGCGAATCTCCTGCGCGAGGCGCGGATCAATCTCGTCGTCGTGTGCGACGGCGGCGGCGTCATGGTCGGCGTCATCACCAAAACGGACGTCGTCCGCCATGTCGCGTACTGCGGGGGCGACGTGCGCGCGACGACCGTGGCGGCGCTGATGAACCCGGCGGTGACCTTCTGCCGGCCCGGCGAGGATCTGCGCGTGGTGTGGGAACGGATGAAGGCGCAGCGACGCGTCCATATCCCGGTCATCGATCCGGAAGCCCGGCCATGGGGCGTCGTCAGCGCGCGCGATGTCCTGCTCGCCCTGCTCGAGGAGGCGGAATACGAAGAGGCCTTGCTGCGCGATTACGTGATGGGCATCGGCTACCACTGAGTCGCCGCGGCGCCGGGACCGCGCTCAGCCGGACTCCAGTACTGAGCGCTGCGCCGTCCATCGACAGTGGATCAGGTGGGCGTCCAGTCGCTGTAGGTTGGGCTGAGCGCAGCGCAGCCCAACATCGGGGCACTGCGCATCGTTTCGTTGGGCTTCGCTGCGCTCAGCCCAACCTACGACGCCCTAGATATAGCGTTTTACTCAGTCTCGACCTAACCGAACTCCAGCGTCACGTCGATCTGGGCGAGATACTGCGCCTCGCGCTCCAGGTCGGTGCGGGTGAGCGGATGCGCGTCGAGCCAGCCGGCGGGCAGGCGCAGCGACAGCCGCCGCTTGTCGCCCGCCAGCGCGAACTCGGGCAGCGGGGCCGCGCCGCGGCTGCGGTGCAGCACGGCGGCGAGGCGCAGCAGCAGCGCGAGGCGTTCGGCCTGTTTGCCCCACAGGCTCTTCAGCTCCTTGAAGGCGCGCGCGGGGAACTTGCGCCGGTGGGCGAGCACTAGCGAGGCGAGCAGTTGCTGCTGCTGAAACGAGAAGCCGGCGAGGTCCGCGTGCGCGATCACGTAGGCGCCGTGTTTCTGGTAATGGCTGTGGGCGATGTCGAGGCCGATCTCGTGCAGGCGCGCGGCCCAGCGCAGCCAAGGCCCGTCCGCCTTCTCGTCCAGTTTCCAGTCCCGGGCGATCTGCGCCAGGCACTTCAGCGCGGTGTCCTCGACGCGCGCGGCGTGTTCCGGGTCCACATGGTAGTGCGAGGCCAGCGTGGACACGCTGGCCTCGCGCACATCCCCGCGGTGATGGCGTCCGACCAGATCGTACAGCAGCCCTTCGCGTAGCGCGCCGTCGGAGACCAGCATCCTGTCGATGCCGAGCCCCTCGATCACCGCGAACAGGATCATCGCGCCGCCGGGCAGGATCGCGGCGCGCTCGCGGCTCAGCCCCTCGAGCCGGAGCAGATCGACGCTGCCCGCCTTGAGCATGGCGTCGATCAGCCTGAGCAGGCCGGCGAGGGTGATGCCGTCCTTGCCCCAGCCGTTGACGGCGAGGATGCGGTTGATGGCGAGGACGGTGCCGGAGGCGCCGATGGCGCTGGCCCAGCCTTCCTCGCGATAGGTCTCGATCTTGGGTTCGAGTTCGACGCGGGCCTCGAGCAGGGCGCGGTCGATGCAGGAGGCGGTGATCCTGCCGTCGGGAAAGAAGCGGCCGGTGTGGGTGACGCAGCCCATATAGAGGCTTTCCATCAGGATCGGGGCGAAGCCGCGGCCGATGATCATCTCGGTGCTGCCACCGCCGATGTCCACGACCAGGCGGTTGCTGTCGCCGTCGGAGGCCAGGCTGTGCGCGACGCCGCTGTAGATCAGGCGCGCCTCCTCGATGCCGGAGATGATCTCGATCGGATAGCCCAGGGCGTGTTCCGCGCGTTCGAGGAAATCCGCGGCGTTTTTCGCGCTGCGCAGGGTATTGGTGCCGACGATGCGCACGTTTCCGGCGGGCAGCCCGGCCAGGCGCTGGCCGAAACGGCCGAGACAGAGCAGGGCGCGCTCCTGTACCTCCGCGCCCAGAGTGCGCGCCTTGTCGAGTCCGTCGGCGAGGCGCACCGGCTCGCGCAGGCGATCGATCAGCTTGAAGCCGCCGGCGTGCATCTGCGCGATGACCATGTGAAAACTGTTGGAGCCGAGATCGACGGCGGCGATCTGCTCGGAGGCGCCCGGGGGCGCGGCGTTCTGCGTCACGGTGTTCATGGAATGCAGCCGCATTATAGTGGCAGCAGCGGAGCGAGTATAGCCGACGTCCTGTGTGGGCCGTGCGCGGCCGCGTGGCGGATCACCGTGGAGAAGGCGTGTGGGATCCGTATCCGGGGCGTGCGGACGCACCTGTGCGCCCGGCGCAGTCATGGCCTGTCATGCGATGCCGCGGCGGGTATGGCGCCGATGCGGAGATGATCCGGCCCTTGACCTTCCCACGGTGGCAAGGCCTACGCTGTTCCGGTGATTTTCTTCGGAGGTCTTCATGCAATTCCATATCGACAACATGACCTGCGGCGGCTGCGCTCGCAGCGTGACCAGGGCGATCCAGTCGGTGGATGCGGAGGCGCGGGTGACGGCCGACCCGCCCAGCAGGCGGGTCGAGGTCGAATCGTCCGCCTCGCCGGAGCGGCTCGCGGCCGTCCTGCGGGAGGCGGGGTTCCCGCCGCGCGCACCCTGATGTGAGACCGCCATCGTCTGTCCGCGCCTCTTGCGGCAGGCGACCCGCACGCCGCGGCTCGGGACGGGGCGGCGGGTCGTGGCGCGGTCAGCGTTGCGTCAGGGGGGATCGCGGTCGGCGCTTTTTGCGCGTCGCCGTAACCGCGTGCCCGGGTCTTTCGAGGTTGGCCAGGATCGGACAATCGGGCCGGTCATTGCCCGCACAGCATGCCACCAGCGTCTGCAGGGTGTCGGCCATCTGCTGCAAATCGTCGATACGACGCCGGAGGTCGGCGATGTGCTGCTGCGCGACGCGCTTGACGTCGGCGCTCTTGCGGGAACGGTCGCGCCACAGTCCGAGCAGGTTATGGATCTCCGTGACCGAGAATCCCAGATCGCGGGAACGCCGGATGAAGCGCAGCCTATGCACGTCCGCGTCGGCGTAGGAACGGTAACCCGAATCGGTGCGGGTCGCCGACGGGATCAGTCCGACCGATTCATAATAGCGGATCATCTTGGCCGAGACCCCCGAGGCCCTGGCCGCGTCACCGATATTCATGGGCGTTTCTCCCGTGGTTTCACGCTGTGTGGGCGCCGACCGCCAGCGGCGGCCGGAAGCGCCGCAGCCGCAATGCGTTGCCCAGCACGAACACGCTGGACAGGGCCATGGCGCCCGCGGCGAAGATCGGCGACAGCAGTATCCCATAGGCCGGATAGAGCGCACCCGCGGCCACCGGAATCAGCGCGGCGTTGTAGGCGAAGGCCCAGAACAGGTTCTGGTGAATGTTGCCGATGGTCGCCTTCGACAGCGCGATGGCATTGGGGACTCCCCGCAGATCACCGGACATCAGCACGACATCCGCGGAGTCCACGGCGATATCGGTGCCCGTGCCGATGGCCAGGCCCACATCGGCCTCGGCCAGCGCCGGCGCGTCATTGATGCCATCGCCGACGTAGGCGATCCGGCCGTGGGCCGCCTTCAGCCGGCGCACCGCCTCGACCTTGCCCGCGGGCAGCACCTCGGCCGCCACCTCGTCGATACCCAGTTGCCCGGCGATCGCCCGCGCGGTGCGGGCGTTGTCGCCGGTGATCATGGCGACCTTCAGGCCCAGCCCGTGCAGCGCCGCGATGGCGGCGGGCGTGCCCGGCTTGATCGGGTCGGCCACGGCGACGATGGCGGCCAGACGTCCATCGACGGCGGCATACAGCGGCGACTTGCCTTCGCCGCCCAGGCGTTCGGCGCTCGCGGCGAACACGGCCACGTCCAGGCCCAGGGAACGCATATAGCGGTCCGCGCCGACCTCCACGCGCCGGCCGTCGGCCGTGGCGCGCACGCCCATGCCGGTGACGGATTCGAACGCGTCGAGCGCGGGCAGCGCGAGGCCTTCCCGCCCGGCGGCTTCGACGATGGCGCGGGCGATGGGATGCTCGGAGCGCGATTCCACCGCCGCGATCAGCGCCAGCACCCGGGCGCGCTCGAACCCCCCGGCCGTTTCCAGATCGGTCAGCGCCGGACGGCCCTCGGTCAGCGTCCCGGTCTTGTCCACCGCCACCACCCTGGCGTCCCTGAGCAGTTGCAAGGCCTCGCCCTTGCGGAACAGCATGCCCAGCTCAGCGCCCCGGCCGGTGCTCACCATGATGGAGGTGGGCGTGGCCAGCCCCATGGCGCAGGGGCACGCGATGATCAACACGGCCACCGCATTGACCAGCGCGAAGGTCAGGGCCGGCGGCGGCCCGAACACCAGCCAGACCAGGAAGGTCAGCGCAGCGGCGATCATCACGGCGGGCACGAACCACAGCGTCACCTTGTCCACTACGGCCTGGATCGGCAGCTTGGAGCCCTGTGCCTGCTCGACCAGGCGGATGATCTGCGCCAGTATCGTCTGCCCGCCCACGGCGGTGGCGCGCAGCGTGAAGGCGCCGGTCTGGTTGACGGTGCCGCCCACGACCGCGCTGCCGGCGGTCTTCTCGACGGGGATGGGCTCGCCCGTGATCATGGACTCGTCCACGAAGCTGCGGCCCGCGATCACTTCCCCATCGACGGGCGCTCGCTCGCCGGGGCGCACCTCCACCACGTCGCCCGGGGCGACCTCGTCCGCGGGGATGTCCACGAAGCGGCCCTCGCGCGCGACGTGCGCGACCCTGGCCTGCAGGCCCACCAGCCGCTTGATGGCCTCCGAGGTCCGACCCTTGGCGCGCGCCTCCAGAAAGCGGCCGAGCAGGATCAACGCCACGATCACGGCGGCGGCCTCGTAATAGACATTGACCGTCCCGGCCGGCAACAGACCCGGGGCGAAGGTGGCGACCAGGGAATAGGCATAGGCCGCCGAGGTGCCGACGGCCACGAGGGAGTTCATATCCGGCGCCAGCCGCGCGAGCGCGGGAAAGCCTTTCCGATAGAAGCGGATGCCCGGAATGGCCAGGACCAGCGTGGTCAGTATGAATTGCAGATACCGGCTGTTCTGTACGCCGAGGGTGGCGGCCACCGCTTCGTGCATCCACGGGAGCAGGTGCGTGCCCATTTCGAGGATGAACACCGGCAGCGCCAGTACGGTGGCCAGGATCAGATCGCGCTTGAGCCGGGCGGCCTCGGCATCCTTTTTTTCCGCCGCGCCGGCGTGGTCCTGTATTCCGGTCTCGATGGGGCGGGCCTCATAACCGGCCTTTCCGATGGCGGCCACCAGGCGCCCGATATCGGCGACCCCGCGCACGGTGGCGCGCTCGGTCGCCAGATTCACGACGGCCTCCGCAACGCCGGGAACCTCCTTGAGCGCACGCTCGACCCGGCCCACGCAGGAGGCGCAGGTCATGCCCTCCACGGCCAGCTCGATGGTGCCGGCGGGGACGTCGTAGCCGACCTTCTCGACCGCCTGGATCAACGCCATGCGATCCACCGGCCCCGACGGGCGGATGTCCGCGCGCTCGGTCGCCAGGTTCACCGATACGCTGCCCACGCCCGCGACCTTGGCCAACGCCGCCTCGACCCGGCCCACGCAACTGGCGCAGGTCATCCCCTCTATGGGCAGGCTGATCGTCTCCCGGCCTGTCGGGGCCTGATCTTTTGCCCGATCTCTCGCGGATGCGCCCATGATCCGTTTCCTCGCGTTGCTGCGCTATAGCCTGTATGCTAAACCTTTCCATGGCTGGAAGGTCAAGCGGGGCCGCCGCCGTCATGACATCCGCCATGCCGCGAGTCGTTGGATACGCGCCCGCCCTGCGCCGTATCGACGATTGATTCAACCGCCGGGCTCGAATACAGGAGTTTTCCATGGCGCCACGGGACGAGCGGGGCGATGCCGCATCGCCGCGAACCACCGAACAGGCCACGATCGGGCGGGACGGCGCCGCCGGGCCATCGGCGCCGCGGTGGATCACGCCCGACTGGCCGGCGCCGGCGGGGGTACGGGCGCTGACCAGCCTGCGCGCGGGCGGCGTGAGCCGCGGGGCGTACGCGGGGCTGAATCTGGCGCTGCACGTCGGGGACGATCCGGAACGGGTGCGCGAGAACCGCGACCGGCTGGCGCGTGCGGCCGGCGTGCCGGTCGAGCCCTGCTGGCTGGAGCAGGTGCACGGCGCCGGTGTCATCGACGCCGCCGACTGGCGACCGGGCGTGCGGGCCGACGCCGCCGTCGCCCGTGACCCGGGCCGGGTGTGCGCGGTGTTGACCGCCGATTGCCTGCCGGTGCTGCTGTGCGCGCGCGACGGCGGCACCGTGGCCGCGATCCATGCGGGTTGGCGCGGCCTCGCCGCCGGCGTGATCGAGGCCGCCGTTCGCGCGCTCGGCGATTCCGGCATCGCCTGGCTGGGTCCGGCCATCGGGCCGCAGGCCTTCGAGGTCGGCGAGGAGGTGCGCGCCGTCTTCCTCGCCGCGGACGCGGACGCCGCCGCGGCCTTCCGCCCGTCACCGGCCGGCCGCTGGCTGGCGGATCTCTATCGGCTCGCGCGCCGGCGGCTGCGGGCGGCGGGCGTCACCGAGGTCTATGGCGGCGGCGAGTGCACCCATCGCGATGCCGCGCGCTTCTATTCCTATCGCCGCGACGGCGTGACCGGGCGCATGGCGAGTCTGATCTGGAGGGAATATTGAAATATAGGGCTTGGGACTAAGGGCTAAGGACCAAGGCTCAGTAAAACCCGGAAGTCCAACCCCTGGATTTCCCCAATTTCCCCGAATAGAGAGTTGTTTTTTTACTCAGCCCTTAGTCCTTAGTCCTCAGTCCTGTATTTTTCATTGTAGAATGCCTGACCTTATCCGGAGCGCTCCGTCCATGATTGGCGTACAGAGTCCCCGTCCCTCGCGCCGGCCGGCGTCCCCGCGGCCGTGGCGTCTCCTGTTCCTCCTGGTCTGTTGCGCGGCCGTGGCGGCCTGCAGCAATCCGCCGCTGGTCGACGCGGTGAACCGCGGCGACCGCGCCGGGGTCGAGGCCCTGCTCGCGCAGGGGGCCGACGTCAATGCGCGCAATCGCGCCCAGGAGCCGGTGCTCGATGTCGCGATCCGCAAGGGTCATCCGGACATCGCCTGGCTGCTGCTCGAGCACGACGCGGACGTCAACGCCAAGGGCGAACTCGGGGTCACGCCCCTGATGCTGGCGGTCTCCGGCGATTATCCGGACCTGGTGAACGCGCTGCTCGGGCGCGGCGCCCGGGTGGACATGCGCGACGCCATAGGCAATACCGCTCTCATCATCATGCCGCTGAGCGACCGGCCGGACCTGGTCCGCCTGTTGCTCGATCATGGCGCGCAGGTCAACGATCGGAACCAGAACGGGCTCACCGCGCTGATGACGGCGGCCTATATCGGCCATGAGGCCAGCGCGCGGCTGCTGATCGAGCGCGGTGCCGACGTCGACGTCCGCACGCGCGACGGGCAGACCGCGCTGATGCGCGCGGCCCGGCAGGGCCATCTGTCCATCGTCGAACTGCTGCTGGCGCGTGGCGCCGACGTGAACGCGCAGAACAACGACGGCGAGACGGCCATGACCTGGGCGCGCAAGAAGGATCGTACGGAGGTGATGCGCGTGCTCGAGGAGGCGCTGCGGGCGACGCCCGCGCGGCCCGACGCCGGCGCATGACGACGCTCGCGCTCATCGTCCTGTTCTGCCTGCTCGGCGGCGCGCTCAGCGTGATCGCCGCCGCGGCCTTCCTGCTCGCTCCGGAGCCCTGGCGCGTGCGTATCCTGCCCCATCTGGTCAGTTTCGCGATCGGGGCCCTGCTCGGGGCGGCGTTCCTGGCGCTGTTGCCGCATGCCATGCTGAGTCCTGGGGTGCGCGACATCCATGACATCAGCCTGGCCGTGCTGCTCGGCCTGCTCGGGTTCTTCGTGCTGGAGAAGCTGATCCTGTGGCGGCACTGCCACTCGTTCGAATGCGAGGCGCACACGCCGGAGCACGGCGCGGACCGCGGGCACGCCCATGCGCACGGTCACGCGCATTCCGGCCCCAGGGCGGCGGGCATGCTCATCCTGGTGGGCGACGGCCTGCACAATTTCGTCGACGGCATCCTGATCGCGGCGGCCTTCCTCACCGACGCCCATCTCGGCGTCGTCACCGCCCTGGCCGTGGCCACGCACGAGATCCCGCAGGAAGTGGGCGACTTCGCCGTGCTGCTCGACAGCGGATTCAGCCGCGCCAAGGCGTTCTATTATAATCTGCTGTCTAGTCTCACCACGGTGGTGGGCGGCGTGCTGGCCTATTTCGGCATGGCGGAACTGAAGCACGTGACGCCGTACGTGCTGGCCGTGGCCGCGGCCAGTTTCATCTATATCGCGGTCGCCGACCTGATCCCGGGCCTGCACCGGCGTCTGCAGCCGAAGGTGACGCTGCAGCAGATCGTCCTGATCCTGGCCGGCGTGGCGGTGATCTACTTCGCCCACAAGAGCCTGCACTGAGGGGGTGGTCATGAGCGGATGGTTCATGCTGACGGTGGTGGGCGAGGATCGCCCCGGGATCGTGGCCCGGCTGACCGCGGCGCTGTACGACGGCGGCTGCAATCTGGGCGAGGCCTCCATGCTGCGCCTGGGCGGGAACTTCGCCATCCTGCTGATGGTGCAGTGGGAGGGCGGCGCGGCCCGGCTCGCCGCGCTGGTCGAGCCGGTCACCCGCTCGCTCGGTCTGGCGCAGCATGTCGACCGCATCGAGGGACGTTTGCATCAGCATGTCGAGCCCGACGTCGGCATCACGGTATCCGGTTCCGACCGCGCCGGCATCGTCGCGCATGCCGTCGGCGCCTTTGCCGAGGCCGGCCTCAATATCCTCAATCTGGAGTCCGGGGTCGGCGGCAGCGCGGAACGCCCGCTCTACATCATGCACATCGAGGGGCAGGCGCTGGAGGGCATCGCGCCGCTGAGATCCGCGCTGGAGATCCTCCGGCGCGAGGGCATCGACGCGTCGCTGACGCCGATCGACACCCTCATCGGTTGAGGCCGGCATGGCGGTACGGCCCGTCCTCACCTTCCCGGACGAGAGTCTCAAGCGCACCGCCGAGCCGGTCGAGGCGTTCGACGACGCGCTGCGCCGGGCGGTGGCCGATCTGGAGGAGACCATGCGCGCGGGGCCGGCCGCCGTGGGCATCGCCGCACCGCAGGTCGGCTGGGGCCGGCGCGTGGTGATCATCGACGCCTCCGCCAGGCCGCAATGGCCGAATCACGGCCGGCTGGTGCTGGTCAATCCCGAGATCGTCGCCTGGGAGGGTTCGGTCGTCGGCCGCGAGGGCTGCCTCTCGGTGCCGGACTACACCGGCAACGTGGTGCGCGCCGAGCGCTTGACGCTCGAGGCCTTTGACGAGCGCGGCGGACCGCTGCGCTACGAGATGGAAGGTTTCGAGGCGCGCGTCGCGCAGCACGAGATCGACCACCTGAACGGCCTGCTGTTCATCGATCGCGTGGTGAGCCGGCGCAAGGATCTGTTCCGCCGCAAGGTCTACCGCTGAGGCCGGGCGGGAGAGCGCCACGTGTCGGCCGGGTTGTGGATCGGATTTACCGCCGCCGTCGCCGCGATCCTGATCCTCGACCTGGCGCTCGTCCACCGCAAGTCCCGCCCCATCGGGATCTATGAGGCGCTCGCCTGGACCGGGTTCTGGATCGTGCTCGCGCTCGCCCTCGATATCGCGGTCTATCATCTGTACGAGAACCATGTCTTCGGCGCCGGGCTCGCGCCGGACCGCGCGCTCGACGGGCGCGCCGCCGCTACGCAGTTCCTGGCCGCCTACCTGGTGGAGAAGTCGCTCAGCCTGGAAAATATCTTCATCATCGCGCTGGTGTTTTCCCATTTCCGTCTGCGGCTCGAGCAGCAGCGTCGCGTGCTGTTCTGGGGCGTGTTCGGGGCGGTGGCGCTGCGCGGCGCGATGATCGCGGGCGGCGTTGTCCTGGTCGCGCGCTTCCCCTGGATCTCATATGTCTTCGGCGTCCTGCTGGTCGCGAGCGCCGTGCGCCTGCTGTTGCAGCGCGGCGGGCCGCGGCCGCAGCGCAACCCCCTGGTGCGCCTGGCGCTCCGTTTCGTCCCGCTGCGCGAGGGTTTCGAGGGCGACCGTTTCCTCGCGCGATCGGATGGCCGGCGGACGGCGACCTCGCTGCTGGTCGCGCTGCTCCTGGTGGTGGGCGCCGATGTGGTCTGCGCCGTCGATTCCGTCGCCGGCATCTTCGCCGTGACGCACGATCCGTTGCTGATCTTCGGCGCGAGCCTGTGCGCGATGTTCGGATTGCGCCCGCTCTATTACGCGATCGCCGGCCTGTTGCCGCGCCTGCGCCATCTCAAGCTGAGCCTGGTGTTCCTGCTCGGTTTCCTCGGGGCGAAGATGCTGCTGACGCCGCAGTATCCGCTCGCGGACGGGGTCGCGCTGCTCACGATCGGCGCGATCCTCGCGGCCGGCGGCCTGCTGTCGGCCTGGCTCGGATCCCGCGCGGCGGCGCCGGTCTCGCCGCTGGCCGACGATCTGGGCGCGCTGCTGGTGCTGACGGTGAAGGGCGCGCGCCGCATCGTCGTCCTGGTGATCGGCTCGACGGTGGTGTTGATCGGGATCGCCATGATCGTACTGCCCGGTCCGGCCGTCGTGGTGATCCCGGCGGGGCTGGCGATCCTCGCCACCGAGTTTCTCTGGGCGCGCCGTTTGTTGCAGCGCCTCAGGCATGAGGCCAGGACGCTCGCCGAGGGCGCCCGCGGCCTCTTCGGACGCAAAAAGGCCGCCGCCGGAAGGCCAGAAAACGAACGGGGCGAATGACCGCCCCGTCGCCGTGACCCTGTGCCGTTCCCTGGCACGCCGTCTTCCCTGTGGCTGCCGGCCTTTTTTACCAGCCCGGGCCGCCGCGCCAGCCGAACCCCGGACCGCGCCCGCAGAAATCGTCGGCGTAGTCCTGGAACCGTTCCTTCTGTTCCGCCGTGAGCGTCCCTTCGATCTGCGCGCGGGTCTTCGCCCTCAGCATGATCATCTCGCCGATCAGCTCGCCCTGGCGCCGTGCCAGTTTGTCGAAGTCCGCGCCGTAACCCTTCTCGTCGAGGACATCGTCCATCTTTTCGCGGTTTTCGACCATGGACTCGCCCAGTTCGCGCGCCCGGGAACGCGACTTGTCCATGATGTCGCGGATCGATTTGCGCTGATCCTTGCTGAGGTCCAGTTCGTCGGCCAGGTACGACAGCCCGCCCGTGCCGCGATATCCGTGCGGGCCATAGCCCGGACCCCCGTAGCCGGGTCCTCCGTATCCCATCCCCGGATAACCGTGACCCATGTGACGCGGGCCGTCGTAGTCATCGTGCGCGAACGCCATGCCGGTGAAGGTGGTGGCCGCCAGCAGGACGCCGGCGGCGATCAGCGATGAGGTGGTGCGTTTCATGATGGTTCTCCTCTTCCAGGTTGGTTCAGGCATTACGGGCTCAGGCATGGCCGGCCAGGCCGTGCCCGGGTTCCACCGCGGGGTCTTGTCTGCACCGGCCCGTCACTGCGGCCAGCACCGGGTCCCAGCCGAGCGCCGCCGTGAGGCCCGGGTAGATGGCCAGCAGCGGAAGCAGCGCGAGCCCTCCGAGCGGGGCGTCGGCGAAGAGCGGCACCACCGTCAGGGTGAGGCTGAAAGCCAGCCTGACGAGGCGTTCGGCGGCGTTGATATTCTGTATGGTATCCGTATTCATGGTCTATCTCCTTGTGTCAGTGTGTCAGTGTAGTGTGGGTTGGTTGCATCGACGTCAGTTGAAGGCGTCGGCCAGGATCCATGCGCGCGCCTTCTCGAGCCCGGCGTCCGGATAGATCTTGATCTTCGCATTGACGAAATGCGGGGCGATGCGTCCCGCGACCGCGGAGGCATCCGTGTCGGTCACCAGCGCGATGCGCGTGATCGCGCGGTGCGGGTCCATGGTGAAGCGCAGGTGCGAAGCCAGGTCGGCGAAGGTATTCCATCCCGCGCGCCCCGGGGCGCGGATGATGAGCCCGTTCAGTTTCCCTTTACGCTTGAGGTAAGGGTCGACGACGCGGGCCGCCTGCTCGAGATCCGTTCGCGCGAGGGTGTCGCCCGCCTCGAGCAGGGCGATGGCGTCGTTTTCGTTCACGTTTACCGACAGCATGATGTTCTCCCGTATCCGTTGTTGACGTCGAGCAGGATAACCGGGGGCGCTGCAAGAGTGGGTCAGGGCAGGTAAAGCCGGAGAAAATGATTGTAAGATTCTGTAAAGCGCCGCCATGCGGGCGGTGGCGCGCATTATAATCGCCGTTAACCGGAGCGGAGGAAGGATCATGGCGAGATTGCTGCTGGCCGACGACGACGAAGAGCTGAGCGACATGCTGGCCGAGTATCTGCGCGGCGAGGGTTTCGACGTGGACATCGCCCGCGACGGCGAGGAGGCGCTGGTCAGGGCGGTGAGCGGCGAGTGCGATCTCGTGGTGCTGGACGTGATGATGCCCGGGCGCAACGGTTTCGACGTGCTGCGCGAACTGCGGCGCAAGTCGCTGACCCCCGTGCTGATGCTGACCGCGCGCGGTTCCGATACGGACAGCGTGGTCGGGCTCGAACTCGGCGCCGATGATTATCTGCCCAAGCCCTGCAATCCGCGCGTCCTGGTCGCCCGTATACGCGCCGTGCTGCGCCGCGCCGAGCAGGGCGAACCGGACCGGGCCGACGGCGATCTCGCCATCGGCGATATCGTCATGCAGCGCGGTTCGCGGCGGATCCTGCAGGACGGCGCCCCGGTGGAACTCACCAGCACGGAGTACAGCGTGCTGGCCGTGCTGCTGGACGAGGTCGGCCGCGTCGTCGGCAAGGAGGCCCTGTGCGAGCGCGCACTGGGACGCAAGCTCACCCGCTACGACCGCAGTCTCGACATGCACATCAGCAATCTGCGCAGGAAGCTCGGCCCGCTGGCGGGAGGCGAGGAGCGCATCCAGACCGTGCGCGGCGTGGGTTATCTGTATACGCGGCTGGAAGGCTGACATGTTCAACCTGTTCTGGAAGATCTTCCTCATCTTCTGGATCGCGATGATCGCGATGGGCGGCGCGATCGCCTGGACCACTGCGCAGATCGGGCGCGAGCGCATCCCGCTCATGATCGAGCGCGAGAAGGAACAGTTCGCGCAGAGCGTGGCGGAGGCGGAGAGCGTGCTGCGCACGCGTGGCCTGGCGGGCTTTCGGGAATGGCTCGACGATACCTGGAGCAATCGCCGGCTGAACGTGTTTCTGATCGATCCCTCCGGCCGCGAGGTGCTGGGAAACGAATTGCCCCCGCATCTCGCGCGCATCATCGATCTGCTGCGGGCGCGCGGCTTCGTCGGCGAGGCGCGGCCGTGGATCTTCGGCCCGCCGCCCTCCTTCGGGGGGCCGCCCGACGGCCGGTACTGGCGTGGCGGCAATGATCTGGACGATGCCGGCGAGGGCGGGCCCGAGCATCACGGCCTGATCATCCGCTCGGTCGCGGTGCCGCGCGAGGGCTATTTCCATCTGATCGCCGTTTTCCGTCCGCCGCACCCCGTATGGCATCTGGTTTCGATCCCCGGCCTGCTGGCGGCGCTGTTGATCAGCGGCGCGGTGTGTCTCGGTCTGGCGCGTTACCTGAGCGCGCCGGTGCGCCGCCTGCGCACGGCCACCCAGGCGCTGGCGGCGGGAAACCTCGGCATCCGTGTGGGGACGCTCGGCCTGCGCGGGGACGAAATGGGGGGGCTGAGCCGGGACTTCGACCGCATGGCGGCGCGGCTGCAGGCGCTCATCGAGGCCCAGAAGGAACTGCTGCGCGACGTTTCCCATGAGCTGCGCTCGCCGCTCGCGCGGCTGCAGGTGGCGCTCGGGCTGGCGCGCCGGCGGTCCGAGGGCCGCGCCGCCGAGGAGCTGGATCGTATCGAGCGCGAGGCCGAGCGACTCAACGAGATGATCGGCCAGATCCTGTCCCTGACCCGGCTCGCGGTCGACGCCGGCGAACACATGCGCGAACCGGTCGACCTCGCCGTCCTGGTCGATTCCATCGCGCGCGATGCCGCCTTCGAGGCGGAGCAGGCGCATCGCCATGTGCGGGTGCTGGCCAGCGCCGCGGTGACGTTCACCGGCAATCCGGAGCTGCTGCACAGCGCGGTCGAGAACGTGGTGCGCAACGCGGTGCATTACACGCGGGAGGGCACGGCGGTGGAGATCGCGCTCGCCCGGGATGAGGACGACGGACAGGTCGTGATCACCGTCCGGGACCATGGCCCCGGTGTCGGCGAACCCTATCTGCAGCGCATCTTCGAGCCCTTCTTCCGGGCCAGTGAATCGCGCGATCGGGCGAGTGGCGGCTACGGGCTCGGTCTCGCCATCGCGAAGCGCGCGGTGGAACTGCACGGCGGCGCCATCGGCGCGGTGAACGCGCCCGACGGCGGGCTCAGGGTCACGATCCGCCTGCCCCTGGCCTGAGGCAGGATCCGGTCCCGGCTACGCCCGAAAAAAAGGCGGCGCACTGCGCCGCCTTTTCTCCGCCGCGGGTGCGGCGATCAGGCCTGTCTTTCGCTGGCCGGTTTCGAGCCGTCGCTCTTGGTCTTGCCCGCGCCATCGCAGGCGAGGGCGGACGTCGAGGCGAGGAACAGCGCGATGGAAAGCAGGGCGAGCAGGCGTTTCATGACATACCTCCTGTGGATTTCCGGTTTCACGGTCAACCGCAGCTTCCGACTCTAGCGAAAAAGCCCCGGCCGGACAAGCCGGCCGCCGGCCCGGGAGTGTGCGGCGGTTCTCAGTCCCGCGTTCCCGAGGCGCCTGCGCGCGCCCGAGTCCCTTGCGCCGTTTCAGGATCGGCGGCCTAGAGCAGGCCCGCCAGCAGGGTCGCGATGCCGAGGAAGGTGAAGAATCCGATGACGTCCGTGACCGTGGTCAGGATGATGGAAGAGGATTGCGCGGGATCCTGCCCGACGGCGGACAGCAGGATCGGGATGATCACGCCGGCAAAGCCCGCCGCGACCATGGAGATCACCATGGAGGAGCCGATCACCAGGGCGAGCCCGCCCGAACCGCTCCACACCAGTACCCCGATCACCGTCACCAGCGCCACGGCGATGCCGTTGATGAAGCCGGCGCCCAGCTCCTTGCGGGCGACGCGCAGCCAGTGGCTGGTGCTGATCTCGCGCAGCGCCAGGCCGCGCATGGTGACGGCGAGCGCCTGCGCGCCGGTGTTGCCCGCCTGTCCCGCCACCACCGGCAGCAGCACCGCGAGCGCGGTGAACTTGGCGATGGTGGATTCGAACAGGCCGACCACGGCGGCGGCGAGGAAGGCCGTGAGCAGGTTGATCTGCAGCCAGGGCAGGCGCTTGCGAACGACGAAGCCGACCTTCGACAGGGCGCGCTCTTCGCGGCTCGCGCCCACCATGGTCAGCAGGCCCGCGCTGCTGTCCTCGCGCACCGCGCTCACCAGGGCATCGTAGTGGATCACCCCGACGAGTTCTCCGTGGACGTCGGTCACCGGCAGCTCCGCCAGCGTGTGGCGGTCGAACTGCTCGACGATCTCCTCCTGGTTCGCGGTCGGCGTGACCGCGGTCGGCGCCGGGCGGGCGAGTTCGATCAGGGGGCTGCGCGGTTCGGCGAAGGCGAGGTCCTGGGTCTCGAGCAGGTACAGCCGCGGCGGTTCGTCCTCGCTGGTGAAATAGAACTGCTGCGCGGAACGGCTGCGGCGCAGGCGCAGGCGGGTGAGCGCCTCGCGCGCGCTCATGGCCGGGGTGAGCAGGGGAAAGTTGGTATCCATGAGCGCCCCCGCGCTGTGGGCCGGGAAATGCATCAGGTGTTCGAATTCGCGCAGCCGGGAGGGGGAGATCCGTTCGCGCAGGCGTTCGCGCCGCGCCTCCCGCAGGCGCGCGAAGATGCGCGCCGATCTCACCGCGTCGGCGCGGTTCAGCAGCCGGCCCGCCAACTCGTCGCCGAGCCGGTGCAGCGTCTCGGCCGCGAGATCGAGCGGCAGTTGCTGCCAGATAGTGATCGCGCGCGTCAGCGGCTGGGCCGCCAGCAGTTCGGCGATGTCGTCCGGGTGCATCGCGGCCACCGCCCGCGCGGCCTCGGCGGGGTAGCGCCGGAGATAGTCCTCGTTCAACGCGGTGACCGCGTGGGCGACGTCGTGCCGCATGGCCCGGCGCGACGCGCTATTTCCCGCCCCGCGTGCCGTTGGCGCGCAGGGTGGCGAGGCCGTGGAGCAGCTCGGCCAGCGCGGTCCAGTAGATCTGGGCCAGGTTGAGCAGGCTGTCGATGAAGTCCGCGTTCGGGGGCGGGTGCGCGCCGATCAACTGGGTGCCCTCGACGACGGCGCGATAGCTGATCGTGCCGGTCAGGATCCCGTCGCCCTCGATGACCGGCAGCAGACGCTGGGTCTGCCACGCCGGGTGCGCGCGCGTCATGGCCAGCGTGGTGTGCACCGACAGGCGGGCAGCCGCCGGACGCACCAGCGCCTGCAAGGGTTTCTGTCCGTCGCCCCGGATCAGGGCGATGCTGTCCACTACGCCGACCAGCCGCTGGGAGCGGTCGACCACGAAGACCTCGTTGCCGGCCGGCGGATAGGCGCGGACCCGCCGCAGCGCCTCGCCGACGCTGAGATCGGAGGCGAGCGTGAACTCCACGGTCTCCATATGGGCGCCGACCGTGTCGAGTGGATGATACAGCAGGCGCTCGACGTGCATGCGATCGCGCAGGCGCAGGCGCGCGAGCAGCGCGCGCGTTTCCTCCGGCCGAGCGACCTTGAGGATGTGGGCCATGGTGACCGGCGGGACGGCGTGCTGGATGCGGGTGCCGAGGAATTCCGGCATCTCGCGCAGGCAGGCCCCCGCGGTCCTGGGCGACATCGCCGCGAGCAGCCGGGCGGCCAGTTCGGGCGGGACGGCCTCGAGCAGGCGCGCGCCGGTCGCGGCCGGCAGCCTTTCGAGCGTGCGCGCGGCGTCGAGCGGGTGGGATTCGAGGTAGCTCAGCGTGAGGTGATTATTGGGCTTCACAGTCCGTCCGTTCCGGCAGTTCCGCCACCGTTTCTTCGAACAGGCTGGCGGGGATGACCACGCGGCCCCGGTTCGTGCCCAGTATCACCCGGGTGGAGGAGAGCTCGATGATGGTGCCCTCGACGCCGCCGATGCGCAGGCGGTCGCCGATATGGTAGAGCTGCTTGAGCTGGTGTCCAGCGATGACATTGCTCATATAGGCGCGCGCGCCGATCCCGAAGGCCAGCGCCACGCTGCCGAAGGTGCCGGCGAGCGCGATGCCCACGATGATGGACAGGAAGGTGATGTTGATCCCGATCTGTTCGATGCCGACCGCGGTCGCCGTGAGCAGGACGGAGATCTGGGCCAGGCGTCCGAGCAGGTCGCTACGCTGGATACCGGCGCGCTCCGCGCCGGATACGATCAGTTCGCGCAGCAGGCTGCTCAGGATGATCCCGGCGATGATGATGAGCAACCCGGTCAGCAGGATCGGTATATACGTCGTCAGCTTGGAGATCCAGGCGACGAAGGTGCCGAGGCCGAGGATCGACGCCGCGCCCGCCATGAAAAACAGGACGACGAACCAGAACAGGAATTCGCCCGCGATGCGCGCCGGCTGATAACGCGGCTGCAGGCGCTCCAGTCCCTTATGGGAGACGAGCCGGTGCCAGAGCAGGTCGAGCCCGAGCAGCAGGCGCACGCCGAGGGCGCGTACCAGGCGCGCGACCAGCCATCCGAGCGCCATGACCGCGATGGCGAGCAGCAGCCGCGGCAGGTAGGCCGCCACCTGGAAGAAGAGTTCGGTGGATTCGGTGCGGAACGCCTTGAGCCAGGCCGTCGTGTCCATGAAGTATCCATTCCCGCGCGGTCGTCCCGGTTCGGGCGCGCCAGGGGGGCTTCGCTGGCGCATAAGGTAGCGCGAATCGCAGGCGAAGTCATTACGCCGCACGCCGCTCTTGACCGGGCCGGAAGGGGATCCCAAGATAGGGTGCATTGTGTCGCGACGTGCGGGGCGAAGATGGAACGGCAGCAGAACGGGAACGGGGAGATCGCCTGCGCGGCGCGGGCCTTGCTGGCCGCGGGCGCGCTGGCCGCAGCGCTGGCGGTGATCATGGGTGCCTTCGGCGCCCATGCCCTCAGGGCCAGGCTCGGCGTGGAACTGGGGGCGGTCTACCGCACCGCGGTCGATTACCACTTCTATCATGCGCTCGGCCTGCTCACGGCGGGCCTGCTGGCGGCCCGGTTGCCCGAGGCACGCATCCTGCGCTGGGCCGGCGCGCTGCTGGGCGCGGGCATCGTGCTGTTTTCGGGCAGCCTCTACGCGATCGCCCTCGGCGCGCCCGGGTGGTTCGGCGCGGTGACGCCCTTCGGCGGGTTGGCGTTCATCGGCGGCTGGGCGTCGCTGGCCTGGGGCGTGCTGCGCGGCGGCCCGGGCCGCGCGCGCGGATAGACGCCGTGTCCCGCCGCGCTCCGCGCGCCGCCCTGCTCGCGGCGTTCTGCGTCCTGGCGCTGTGCGCGGCTTGCGCCGGCGGGCCGCAGCTCCACGCGACGGTGCATCGTCACGCGATCGACCTCGAGGCGGGCGCGCTGGAGGCGGGCGGGCTCGCCTTCGTCACGCCGTCGGTGGCCTTGGGCAAGGAAGAGGACAAGCAGGTCGTCGCGCTCATCTTCGGCGAGGCGCTCGTCGACAGGCGGCCCGGGATCGCCGTGGTCACGCTGCCGGAGACGCTCGGGCTGGTCAACAGCAACGGTTACGCCGAGGATTACCGGCGCATGTACGAGGATTACCGCGATACTGGCATCTTTCGCCGCGACTACCTGGCCCAGGTCGGGCATCTCACCGGCGCGCGCTACGTGGCGCAGATCAATCTGGCGGCGTTTTCCCAGGATTCGGTCGAACGCCTCAGCCTGCTCGGCCTGCGCCTGCTGGAGACCAAGCGGGCGAGCGCGCGGCTGTTCCTGCAGATCTGGGACAGCACGAACGGGAAGATCGCGTGGGAAGGCGTGCAGGAGATGAACTATGCCTACGATACCTCGCGCGAGGCGCCGGTGACGTTTCGCAGCGTCGTCGAGGCCTCGGCCCTGAAACTGATAGAGGCGCTGCCGCCGGCGGGATGAAGGCGTCTCACGACCTGTTCTGTTACGGCACGCTGGAGTTTCCGGCCGTCATGGAGGCCGTCGCGGGCCGGCGTTTCCCCGCCCTGAAGGCGGTTCTGCCCGGTTATCGCCGCCTCGCCGTGAAAGGCCGGGCCTTCCCCGGCGCCATCGCGCAGGCCGGGGCCGACGTCGGTGGGACGCTGTACCGCGGCCTGACGGCCGCGCACCTGCGCCGGCTGGATGTCTACGAGACCGCGCTCTATCGCCGGCGCCGCCTGCGCGTGCGCGATGCCGCGGGGCGGTCGCGCCGGGTATGGGTCTACGTCGTGCCGTTCATGTACCGCCATCGCCTGGGAACCTCGGACTGGAGCCCGGTGGCGTTCCTGCGGTGCGATCACGCCCTCCATGTGCGCCGCCTGCGGCGCCGGCGCCGCGGGGGCATGGTGCGCGGATGCCATCTGGGATAAATTTGTCCCGTATTCCGAATCCGTCGCCGCCAGGAGGGAACCGTGGAAGATTACGAAGAGATACGCCGTGATCTCGTGAACAAGCGCGAGGAGATGCTGGGCCGGTTGTCCGCGATCACGCGCGATGCGCGCCATCCGAACAAGCCGCTCGACCCCGATTTCGAGGAGCAGGCGGTGGAGCGCCAGAATGACGAGGTGCTGGACGCGCTGGATGCGGCGGCGCGCAGGGAGCTGGCCCAGATCGAGCGCGCGCTGGAGCGCATGGAGCGCGGGGAGTATGCCGCGTGCGCGCTGTGCGGCGAGGCGATACCGCTCGCGCGCCTGCACGCCCTGCCCTATACCGACCGTTGCGTGGATTGCGCCGAGCTCGATCCGGCGTGACGCCGCGGCCGCCGGCTAGGAGTTCGCGTCGGCCTCGAGTTCGCTTCTTTCCCGCCGTACCGGCGCGGGTCCCTCCCGGCTCAGCCGGGTGTTGAGCGGCATCACCGCGGGCATGCGCTCGCTCAGTTTGCGCGGCGGCAGTTCCAGTCTCGCGTCGTAGACGGACGCGAAGTAGATCACGTTCTGGATGTAGCCGCGCGTCTCCGCGAACGGCACGGTCTCCGCCCACTGGTCGGAGCCGGTGATGGCGTCCTGCGGCAGCCAGCGGTCCACGCGGCCGGCCCCGGCGTTATAGGCCGCCACGGCTACCAGCGGATTGTCGTAGCGGTCGATCAACTGGCGCAGGTGGGCGATCCCGAGTTGCAGATTGGTGGAGACGTTGAGCAGATCCATGCGGCCGGGGTCGGGCAGGCGGAGATACCCGGCCATCTTGCGCGCGGTCTGCGGCAGCAGTTGCATCAGGCCGAGCGCCCCGGCCGGCGAGCGGGCGTCCACGGCGAAGGCGCTTTCCTGGCGGATCACCGCGAAGGCGAGTGCGGGATCGACTCCGCGCGAGCGCGCCTCGGACAGCACCTCGGCGCGATGCACGAGCGGAAAGCGCAGTTCCATGTCGTCGAGCCGCGAGGTGCGCCCCATGGTCACGATCGCGCGGTCGTACCAGCCCCAGCCCTGCGCCAGCAGCGCGGCCGATTGCAGTTGCCAGTCCGCCATGTCCCGGGTGGTGTAATACCATTCGCGCCTGGCCTCGACCAGGCGGTCGAGCACGTACAGCTCGTGCGCCCGCGCCAGCCCCGGATAGGTCTCCGGGCCGACGCTGCGCGTCGTGTCGGCGTCGAGCGGGATGTGATTCATCTGGTACGGTCGCCCGAGCCGGTCGGCGGCGAGGAAGCCGTAATAGCCCCGGTTCAGCGCCAGACCCAGGAAGGTCTCGTCGGCCTGCTGACGCTGATTCAGCGCCTCCAGCGCGCGCGCCTGCCAGTAGCGCCAGCGGGGCGCGGCCTGTTCCTCCTCGGAGAGCTGATAGATCGCCGCGAGGACGGCATGCCAGTCCTGCTGACTGACCGCGGCCCGCGCGCGCCATTCGCGCAGCGTGGCGTCCGCGGCCCCCGCGTCCACCCGGGCGAGCCAGGCCAGGGATTCCTTGCGGCCACGCAGGGCCAGGGTCATGGCCAGGCTGCGCTGTACCTCGGCCGTTTCCTCCGGCGTGAAGGCGTGCTGTGCGCCGACCGGGCCGGTCCAGGCCGCGATCGCCCGGTCGATATCGCTGCGCGCGAGTCGCTTGATGCCGTGGATCAGGAGGCCGCCGGGCACGGATCGTCCGTCCTGCGGGAGCGAGACGATCAGCGCGGGATCGGCGTGGACGCGCAGCCAGAGTTTCGCGTCCTGCGCGTAGCCGCCGTCCAGTTGTTGCGCCAGATAGCGCGCCAACTGGAGCTCGTTGCCGTTCATCGCGAGCGCGAAGCGGCGCCAGACCAGTTCCTGGCTCAGGCCTCCCGCGCGGCGCCAGAGCGCGAAGACGCGGTCGCAGGAGGCGGGCTGCGAGCGATCCACCAGCCACAGGCGTTCCAGTCCCTGCAGCGCCGCGGCCGTGTCTCCCGCCTGGTGCAGGGCCCAGCGCCGGTGACACTCCAGCTCGGCGTCGCCGCCCTCGGCCGGGTAGTGCCGCAACAGCGTCTGCCAGCGGCCGTCGCGGGCGAGGCCGTCGAGCCAGGCGTTTCGCAGGCGGGCGCCGAGCGGGCTGTCGGCGTAGCGCCGGATGAATTCCGCGACCTCGTCCTCGCCCGCCGTCCGCAGGCGCGGGGACAGGTACTGGTAGCGCAGGTAGGGATAGAGCGGATAGTCGCGCAGTCCCGCGAGCAGCGTCTGGTAACGGGCGAGATCGCCGCCGCGCAGGGCGCTCTCGGCGGACAGGAAATCGGCGCGCATACGGCGCAGTTCCGCGCCCTGGTCGGCGGTGGCGTCTCCCGGCAGGCAGAGTGCCGGCAGGAGCAGGAGGCAGAGCAGCAGCGCGCGTGTCATGCCATTCCGCATGAAAGAATCGTACCAGACCGTCATGGGCGGAATCGCGGGCCGGAGGCGGCGGTCATCGAGGGTTCGGGGAGGGCAGGTGCGAGGGGGTTCGTGGCGGTATACCGGAGACGAAGGGCGGGGAAGCCCCGCCCCGTCGTGCATGGCCTTGCGATCGCTGCGGCGCACGGCGTCCGGCCGCGCGCCGCAGCGCGGAAAATCAGGCCATGTCCTTCAGCGACTTCAGCGCCTGGATCTTGACCACGTTGCGCGCCGGCTTGGCCTTGAACATCATCTCCTGGCCGGTGAACGGGTTGACGCCCTTGCGCGCCTTGGTGGCGGGCTTGCGCGTGACCTTGACCTTGAGCAGGCCGGGCAGGGTGAAGATCTTGCCTGCCTTCACGTGGGCCTCGACGACCGCCTTCAGACTGTCGATGACGGTGGAGACATCCTTCTTGGTGATGCCGGTGCTATCGGCGATATGGGACAGGGTCGAGGAACGGGTGAAGGAACTGGAAACCTTGGGACGGGCGATCGCCTTCTTGGCAGCGACCTTCTTGGTGGCCGCTTTTTTCTTGGTTCCAGCTTTCTTTTTTGCAACCATGGAATTCTCCTTGCTTAGGTTGACTGTAGGTTGGTGATCGTAAAAAACTGCAATTCCCGCTTGTATTACAGTACGCGCAGCATAGCAACGTATTTTCCGCCGTGCAATCCATTTCTTGTTAAAATCGGCGGCTATGAGCGCACCCATATTTTTCCCGGATCCGGCGCGTCCCGCGATGATTTTTTCCGTGGCGACGAGAGCGTCATGCGCGGCGTGAAACCCTATTACCGGAGGCATTCCCTGCGTTTCCAGTGCACGGGGTGCGGCGCCTGTTGCAGCGGCGGCGGCGACTATCACGTCTTCGTCGGGCGCGCCGAGGCCGCCAGGATCTGCGCGCATCTCGGCCTGAGCTGGCCGTGGTTCCGGCGGCGTTATCTGGCGCGCAGCGCGCAGGGCGCGCGCGTGCTGCGCCTGGAGCGTGACGGCCGCTGCACGTTCCTCGACGCCGATGGCCGCTGCCGGGTGTACGCCGCGCGCCCGCGGCAGTGCGTGAGTTACCCGTTCTGGCCCGAGGTGGTCGGCAGCCGGACGGCATGGCTGCGCGAGGCGCACCGCTGCGAAGGCATCGAGCGCGGAACCCGGATACCGCTGGAGCGGGTCGAACGGATGCTGAAGTATGGCGAGGGCGGGGGCGGCGATGACTGAAGCGGGCGAGATCATCTTCGCGCTGAACATATCGTCGGACGAATATCTGCGCTATTACCAGGGCGCCGCGCGTCATGTGCGGGTGCGCGGACACGACGGCCGCACGGCGCAGTTTCCCGCCGGCCTGCTGCGCCGTTTTGTTTCCCACGACGGCGTGCACGGAGAATTCCGGCTCCGCTTCGATGCCGGCAGCAGGCTGATCAGCCTGGATCGCGTCGGGCGGGAGGGGTAGGCGATGTCCGGGCGCGGCATGGAGGAACTGCTCGAGATCATGCGCCGCCTGCGCGCCGACGCGGGCGGCTGTCCGTGGGATCGCGCCCAGACCTTCGAATCCCTAAGGCCGCACACGCTGGAAGAGGCCTACGAGGTGGCGGACGCGATCGAGCGCGGCGACGTCGCCGGACTGCGCGACGAACTGGGCGATCTGCTGTTCCAGGTCGTATTCCACGCGCGCATCGCCGAGGAGGCCGGGCAGTTCGATTTCGAGGCGGTGGCGGCGGGGATCGTCGCCAAGCTGATCCGCCGTCATCCGCACGTGTTCGAGGCCGCTCGGAACGGAGATGCAACTGCGGGGGCGTGGGAAGCGCACAAGGCGCGTGAGCGCGCCGACCGCGGCGATCACGGCGCGCTGGCCGGCGTGGCGCGCGCCCTACCCGCGCTGACGCGGGCGGTCAAGCTGCAGAACCGCGCGGCGCGCGACGGCTTCGACTGGCCGGAGGTCGGGCGCGTGTTCGACAAGATCGCGGAGGAGATCGCGGAGGTGCGCGCCGAGCTGCATACCCCGCCGGGTTCGCCCGAATTGATCCATGAAGTGGGCGACCTGCTGCTCGCGGTGAGCAATCTGGCCCGGCACCTCGGCGTCGATCCCGAGGCGGCGCTGGGGCAGGCCAATCGTCGCTTCGAGCGGCGCTATGCCCGCATGGAGGCGATCGCCGCGGGGGTGGGGGAGCGCTTCGGCGAACTCGACCTGGACCGGCAGGAGGCGCTGTGGCGCCAGGCCAAGGCCGAGGAACCCTGAGCCGCGCGGGACGGCGCCGGCGTCGGGTATCCGGCGGCCGGCCCGCGGGGCACGGATTTCCGCCGCCCGGGCTTCCCCCGTCGGCCGGGTCGAATATTGACAGGCTATGGATTCACCAGCAAAATAGGCGGCTTGCTTTGGGAGGGGTTCCCGAGCGGCCAAAGGGATCAGACTGTAAATCTGACGGCTCTGCCTTCGGAGGTTCGAATCCTCCCCCCTCCACCAGGAATTGCCGTAGTAGAGCGGACATGATGAGGGGCCGGGCGAAAGCCGGGTCTGTAGCTGAGCAGGCGGGTGTAGTTCAATGGTAGAACCTCAGCCTTCCAAGCTGATGGTGTGGGTTCGATTCCCATCACCCGCTCCAGAAGATCCAAGGCCCATATAGCTCAGTCGGTAGAGCACTTCCT